>JACOSX010000130.1 GCA_016178625.1 Ignavibacteria bacterium | reverse complement strand
GTTGGTTCTATCATCGAAGCGAAGACAGTCTTGTAAAGTCGCCGCAAGAATTGGTAGATCTCTATTACAAGTCGGTGGGAAGAAACGCCGTTCTGTTGCTCAACATGCCACCCGACCCAAACGGACGCATCAATGAAAACGACATACGAACATTGAAGGAATTCAGGGCGATACTGGATGAAACTTTTAAGGTTAACCTGGCTTCCGGCGGAAAGGCAACCGCTTCAAATTATCATGCGAATTATAGCCCGGATAATATTCTTGATAATGACGTTAAAAGTTTTTGGGCTGCTGACAACGATAAACGAAATGCAACTCTTGAAATTATACTGAACGGGAGAAAAGAATTTGATAGAATTATGATTCAGGAACCCATCCAACTGGGGCAACGAATATCCTCGTTCGAAATTCAGATATTCAAAAACGATACGTGGGAGACAGTTGCTCAGGGCACTACGATCGGATACAAAAGAATCCTACGAATATCGCCCGCTCAAACGGATAAAATAAAAATCGTAATCAAAGAATCAAATAATTCTCCTGCTATTTCAAATATTGCATTGTTTAAAGCATCGAAGAAAGAGCATTAGACGCAAGCGTTGCCAATCAGCGTAGCCCTGCGTTTAGATTCCGAACAGAAACATTTCGGAATGACGGAGAATTTGGGCTACGCCCTTAATACCCCGCAGCTTGCTGCGGGGATGCTTTATTACATCGCTGCACTGATTGACTTTTTACACAGCCTCGATCCCTTCGGGATAATCCTCCCCTTATAGGAGAGGATGTTAAAACATCCTCTCCTCGCAGGAGAGGGTTAGGGGTGAGGTCCAAAAAAGGAATCAATCTTTGATTCTGCGTAACATCAATTACTTACATTTTACAAGTCAACGATCGCTCAGCATCGGATTGGTGGCAAAATTGCTCACGTCGGTTAAGTGCTTCCTGTGCTAAGGTCTCTCCGGACTCTCGACACGGGGCAGAAGAGTGTGCCACGGTACCTACGCATTCTACTCTTTGCGTGTGGATACTTGTCATCTATCATTGCATGTTTCCACTCTCTTACCGTGCGCTGGGGCTGGGTTGAAATTCCCACCTGCATTATGGCAACAACCGGTGGCCTCTATTGCACTCTTCGGGATATATGGCTCGCACGACTCTTGAGGAGATCAGTGTCTTTGATCCTAAGGACTCCCCTTCGCCTTGGGACCCTCGCAATTGTTGACTGCACATTTCCCCTAGCCGTCGAGACGGGTTGTATCATCGCGATCTGCCACACACCCTGGGCTCGGTTGCTTGCAGAATGGTGTCGCGTTCATGACTTTGCCCTGATTCTCGCTGCAGGCGCGTGGGTTCAGCGTACGGGCCACGTTAATGTGCCGGGTGGCGGTCTCTCCGGGCTACGCCGACTCGTCCGGCACTTACGCACAGGTGGTCGAGCCATTGTTATTGCAGATGTTTTTGCCGGCTCGCGCTGTTGCCCTGTTCACTTTCTTGGGGAAGATCGTATCGCCTCCACGCTTCCCGCTCGCCTCGCGGCATTCGCGGGAGTTCCCTTGCTTGCGGCAGTTCCACAGTTTCAGGATGGACGGGTACATCTCCACGGTGGCATCAGATTAGGAGTCGAAGTAGTTCGCGCAAACCAACGTGAGGTCATACAGAGCCTTCTCACGTTCTTCGAGGGCGAGATTCGACGCTCTCCTTCCGTCTGGGGTCCCTATATTCATGAGCCCCTGAACCGCATGAGCGCGTGGGCAGCTCAATAGTTATGCCGATCAAGAGAGGATGTATGTACATAACATCAACACGGTATTTGTTATTGCTATGCAGCCGGGAACGTTCAATAACCTGAGGTCATTCACCAACTATCAACATATAGAAAGGAGACGCAACATGAATACCCTGCGAAACACATTCGTGATTGTTGTAATCGTTCTTACCTTGTTCCCTTCCGGCAATGTACAGGCAGGCAGCAAAGCCGACTTGCGAAACGATTTTACCATCGAACTCCTCGGCCGATGCCTTCTCTATTCGTTTTCTTTCCAACACACGATTGAGGAGCGAGTAGGGATTGAGGCGGGACTTTCTATACTCGGTGGTTCGAATGGTAGCGTCACGTTCTTCAGCGGAGGAGCGAGACTCTATCCGACAACTAAAGATGCTGCTCCTTGTATCGCTGGCGGTGTCGTTGCTGTTACAGCATCCACAAGCTCTGGACCGTTCTCGAGCGATGCATCAACCGCTTATCTCTACATCGGACCCGGATTCGAATACCGATCTTCCGGAGGATTTCTTTTCAGAGGCACAGTATATTTCCTGATACACGACGGCTTCTTTGTGTGGCCCGGTGTCCAGGTTGGAATCGCATTTTAGTTTTCAGTTGTGACAGTGATTTTTTTTTGACGGTGTTGATTCGGAAATAAACACAACGTTGTGTTAGTGCATGGACTTGCTTAAATGGATATTCGAACCTATTCAACCTTTCATCTGGCATCCTGAAAGAATTGGAGCGGTGTCTTTGGTCTTGGTTGTTCTCTTTCTTCTGCTCCGCTCGTTTCGGCGGTTTCGGGCGTGGCCCCTTTTGGTCGCAGCGGGAGTGTGGGGAGTATTTGCGCCGTGGGAGTGGTACTGCAAGGTGCAGGGATATAACATTCGTGTGGATTTATTTTTGATCTATCCGGTGTTGGTCAGCGTCACGGTGTGGGGTCTCATCGCAAGTGTGCAGAAGCGATGACCACAAAGCGACCTGTAACGCGTTGTCCGTGGGGCAACAGCGACCCACTTTATGTTCTCTACCACGATCGTGAGTGGGGCGTACCCGTCCACGACGACCGGAAGTTGTTTGAAATGCTGATCCTCGAGGGTGCACAGGCGGGATTAAGCTGGATCACCGTTCTTCGGAAGCGAGAGAACTATCGGGCGGCGTTTGACAAGTTCGATGCAACAAAGATCGCACGGTACGACACGAAAAAGATCAAACTGTTGCTCTCGAATGAAGGCATCATCAGGAACAAGCTGAAGATTGAAGCGGCTGTTCAGAATGCAAGAGCATTTCTTGATCTGCAAAAGGAGTTCGGCTCATTCGATAGCTACATCTGGCAATTCGTCGGCGGGAAGCCGAAGAAGAATGCACGGAAATCGTTGAAGGAAATTCCTCCGAGCACTCCGGAGTCCGATTCCATGGGCAAAAATCTCAAGAAACGAGGATTCAAGTTTGTCGGCTCGACGATCTGCTATGCCTTCATGCAGGCTTGCGGGATGGTGAATGATCATATTGTCTCCTGCTTTCGATACAACGAGCTATGACATGGGTCTGCCCCAACTGCAAGCGAAACTTCAAACACAAAAATCAATCACACAGTTGCGTGCGGGTGGATCCGGAAGATCATTTCCTCAACAAGAGTCCGAACGTGGAGCGGGTCTATAAGATGTTGCTCGCAGAGGTGAGAAAGTTCGGGAAAGTAAACGTGAGCCCGGTGAAGAATTGCATACTGCTAAAAACGTCGAGTACATTCCTCGCACTCAAACCAAAAAAGAGATGGATGGACATTGAGTTCTTACTCGATGAAGAAGTCAATGACTATCCCATCCACAAGACGGTGCAGGCATCGAAGCGCCGTTTCGCGCACTTCGTCCGGCTTGAAGACACGGAGGAGATCGACAAACGGTTGCTGAGTCTGCTCAGGCGTTCTTACACATTGATGAAGAGCAGTTGAGGGAAACGGGAAGGTGTCATTCCAAATGGATTTGGCTACAGAAAACCACCATCTTTGGTCGCCTGAGGTGACCTTTGACGGTGGTTACAAGCAATTGGTTTTGCCATTGTCTTGCGACCCCTCTGTCACTACGTGACGTCTCCCCTCCAAAGGAGTCCTTCGGACTTGTGAAGGGAAGAAAGATTTTTCTCCCCTCAGTGAGGGGGGGTGTCCCGATGCATCGGGACGAGGGGGTCATGAAAACCATAGTCTATGGAGATGGTAGTTTACTTCGTAATCTAAACTGGGCAGTTGCTGTTCAGGTGGTGAAATGATCATTCACTGCTACTCAGGATTGATCGGGGTCTCGGTTTGATAATCCCGCCTGAGTTTCCTATATTGCTCAGAATGTATGACTTCCAAGCCTCAACAGGCACAGCCAATCGGCGTTTTTGATTCGGGAATTGGTGGTTTAACAGTAGTGCGGGCGCTGGTCGAGAGATTGCCGCACGAGAATCTTGTCTATTTCGGGGATACGGCGCGAGTCCCTTACGGACCCAAATCGCCGCAGGTTGTCCGCGAGTACGCCGCGCAGGATACGGACTTTCTGGTGAGTCATCAGGTGAAAATGATCGTCGTCGCCTGCAACACGGTCTCGTCGGTTGCGCTGGAAGTTGTGCAGAAACACTCGAAGGTTCCTGTCGTTGGCGTGATCGTGCCGGGAGCAAGAGCTGCCGTTAGTGCGACGAAGAAAAAACGCATCGGTGTCATCGGCACGGTGGGAACAATCGCGAGCAATGCGTACGCAAACGCCATCCGCCAGTTTGATGCATCGGCGGAAGTCATCGGTCAGGCATGTCCGTTGTTTGTGCCGCTCGCTGAAGAAGGATGGATCGATCACAAAGCAACCGAGATGATCGCGAAAGAATATCTCTTCCCGCTGAAGCTTCAGAAGATCGATACGCTCGTCCTCGGCTGCACGCATTACCCGATCCTGGAAAACGTCATCAGGACGGTCGTTGATGGTGTGACGCTCATCGATTCCGGAAAAGCGACAGCCTCCGACGTTGAACAAGTCCTTGAAGAGCAACATCTTCGCAACCCGAGCAGGTTGAAAGGGAACGTGCAATTCTTCGTCAGCGACATCCCGTATCGGTTCTCGGAAATCGGCGAGCGATTCCTTGGACATACGCTAGGAAAAGTGAGACGAGCAGAAGGATTCTTTTAAATTTTTGATTGGCAACTGCGGATTGAACGTCCCTTGTTCAAGGACAATGACTAAATGATGTTACGCACGAGCGCTCTTTACTGCCTGTAAGCGTATCGTCTCAGGGGACTCATCCCTCTCCCTGCCCTCCCCCTTCTCTAAACTTTAGAGAAGGGGGAGGGTTGAGTTCAATAGGTGCCGAACAAAAAACATTGGAACTGCCAAGTGAACATCCTTTTTTCAAGGGGGTGTCCATTCTTGACTCCGAATTCTATTTAGCCATTGATTCAGTACAAACTTTCACTTACCACAGAGGAGAATCTATGAATAATTCCACATCGTTCTTACATCAGCTCGATGAGGTGATCAAGCAGAATGCTATGCTCAATCATCTCTTCTATCAGACATGGACAATGGGCAAGCTTAGCCGCGAAGCGTTGCGCGAGTATGCGAAGCAATACTATCACTTTGTCCAGGCATTCCCGACCTTCTTGAGCGCGACGCACGCAAACACGCCGCAGCTTTCCGTTCGTCAGGAGCTTCTCGAAAATTTGATTGAGGAGGAGCGCGGAGAGGGAAACCATCCGGGATTGTGGATGAAGTTCGCCGAATCGCTTGGCGTGAATGCGACTGATGCCGCGGCTTCTGCGATGTTGCCCGAGACGGAAGAAGCGATTGAGGCTTTGCGTGCACTGACACGCAATGGTACGTATCTTGAAGGTGTCGCCGCATTATATGCGTACGAATCGCAGATCCCCGAAGTCGCCAGAGTGAAGATCGAAGGGCTGAAGAACTTCTATGATGTCACTGATGAGACTGCCTTATCGTTCTTCATCGTCCATCAGGAAGCGGATATCTATCATTCCGCAGGTGAGCGAAACATTCTTGAGCGCCATGCAACGACCAGTGAAGATCGGCACGCGTGCCTTGACGCGGCAGAGCGCTCCTCAAGGGCGATGCTGCGATTGCTTGATGGTGTGTACCGCGCATACGTGCAACCATCGATGAACTAACACATGGCGATCGGAGAGATTCTCCTTCTCGGCAATCCTGTACTCCGCGTGAAGTGTGAGAAGGTGAGGAATTTCGCTGACCCAGAGGTTGACCGAACAATTCAAGATCTCCGCGATACGCTGAACAATTTCCGCATATCGCGCGGGTTTGGCAGAGGGATTGTAGCGCCGCAGATCGGTGTAGGGAAGAGAGTTATCTTCATCAACATGGATGAACCGGTCGCCATCATCAATCCGGAAATTACCAAACGCTCGAGGCAGCTGATGACAATGTGGGACGACTGTTTCTCGTTCCCGGACATCATGGTAAAGGTCAAGCGGCACGCAAAGATCACCGTCACGTATTACGACGAGAACGGGAAGAAACAGCATCTGGAAGCCGTGGGTGGACTTTCGGAGTTGCTCCAACATGAGATCGATCATATCAATGGTGTCCTTGCGGTTGATCGTGCAATCGATTCCAAACATATTATCCTGCGGAGCGAGTGGGCAAAAATATCCGGCGCATCAAAATCTGTTCATGTATTATAATAGTTGTAAGGAGGACGTATGGGACTCTATGCTGATGATCAAATAGCTCGGGAACTCCAATCACTCAAGGACTGGGTGAAATACGGGAAGGAGATCAAGAAAACGTACCAATTGAAAGATTTTATACACGCGATGGGGTTTGTCAATTCCATCGCGCTTCTTGCGGAGAAGGCGAATCATCATCCGGATATCGACATTCGCTGGAACAGGGTGACGCTAACACTCTCGACGCACAGCGCGGGTGGACTGACAGAGAAGGACTTTAATCTGGCGCGCGAGATCGAGAACCTATGAGCACCACCCGGCTCGATACACTACAACAATTTCTTGAACAGGATCCGAACGATCCGTTCAATCATTACGCGATCGCCCTGGAATACGTTTCATCGCACTGCTATCCGGAAGCGATTGCGAAGTTTCAAGAATTGATGGCACTCGATCCGAACTACGTCCCCGCCTATCATCAGCTCGGTCTGTTGTTCGCGAGGCTCGGTAAGAACGATGAAGCATTGAAGACCTTCGAGCGTGGAATTGAGATTGCCGCGCTCGTGGGGGATATGCACGCCCGGAGCGAGATGGAAGAAGCGATCGATGAACTGGAGAAGTGAATGATCCCTCGGTTCCAGCAATGATATTCAAGATGAACGTTCCGTACGGTAGCAATGACGAGTGAAGAAATACTTTCCATGTTTACTCAGTCCCGCGCTCTCCTCGAAGGACATTTCCAATTAACCTCAGGGTTGCACAGCCCGCAATATTTCCAGTGCGCGAAAGTGTTGCAGTACCCGAAGAACACCGATCTCTTGTGTGGAGCCATCGCGAAGGCGTTCAAAACGCGAGGGGTGGATGTTGTTATCGCCCCGGCACTTGGCGGGATTGTCGTTGGGCAGGAAGTAGGGCGGCAGCTCAATGTCCGTACGATGTTTGCGGAGCGGAAAGATGGCAGGCTTCAACTTCGCCGTGGCTTTGAAATTACCCGCGGCGAACAAGTATTGGTGTGTGAAGATGTTATCACGACGGGCGGATCAGTACAGGAAGTCATTACCATTGTGCAACAGCAGGGCGGTATAGTTCTCGGTGTCGGTGCCATCGTTGACCGAAGTGGTGGAAAGAATAATCTGCCAAACCTCTTTTCGACGATGAAGATGGATGTTGTCACCTATAAACCTGAGGAGTGCCCAATGTGTAAACGGGGAGAGCCTGTCGACAAACCGGGGAGTAGAGAACAACTCACGAGTTCAAAGATTCAATGAACGACGTCGGTCTCAGATGTTAGAAGATCAAATCATCAAACATACGTTTATTGCATTGCTGATTGTTGTTGGCTCGGCGGCTCTGGGCAGACTAATGAAGACTCTTGTTGATGTTCTCTTCAGACGCTTCATCGACAAGGGAAAGACGACCCTGTATAACCGTATTCTGCAAGTCGTTGAATCGAGGGTTGTCGCTCTCAGCATTCTCGGTGGGTGTAGCCTCGGCATCAGGGAGATGCGGAAAGGATTGACCGCTGAGAATGTTACCCATCATCAGGTCCTCGATTATCTCGCGGTGACGCTCTTCATCGTCATTATCGTCATTGTCTTTCACGTCCTTGGGCGCATCTTCAATGCCACCATCGAATGGTACACCGATAAAGTTTCACTGAAGAACCGCAGCGACATTACACCGACGATCGTTCCGTTCACAACAAAGCTCGTCAATATCCTCCTGTTTTTCATTGTAGGGATGATTATCCTCGATCATCTTGGCGTGAACATTGGAGGCTTGCTCGTCTCGCTCGGTGTCGGGTCGTTGGCGATTGCCCTCGCTGCTCAGGAGACCATTGCGAATATGATCGCATGGTTCGTCATCCTCGTCGATCAACCGATCAGGATCGGCGATCGGATTCGGTTGCCTTCAGGCGAGGAAGGAGAAGTTCACCAGATCGGATTGCGCAGCACACGGATCGTCAATCCCGACAATAACCTGGTGATCGTCCCGAACGGCGAGCTTGTGAAAAACCGCATCGTCAATCTCTCCATGCCCGATCTCAGCTCAAATGTTGTTGTCGATGTGAACGTTGTCTATGGCACTGATGTCTCGAAGGTCCGGGGTCTCATGATCGGTGTAGTTATAGGTCGAGCGGACATTCAGAAACTTCCCGAACCTAAGGTCGTTGTCTCGAACCTTGGCGAGGCCGGAATTCAACTGAAACTTATCGCGCGCACCCCCGACGTGACAAGGAAACCGGGCATTGAGGCAGAACTTCGCGAACTCATCTGTCGTGTGTTTAGCGATGCGGGAATTGAAATTCCTTCTGTGGCACGACTCATCCAAGCAAAAGGTTCTCGTGAAGCTTAAGCTCCTCAAAAGAACTAACCTGTATCAAGGGAGAGTGTTCAACGTCATCGTGGATGATGTTGAATATCCATCAGGCAACAAATCCGTTCGTGAGGTCGCTGAACACATCGGCGGAGCCGTCGTCCTCGCCGTTTTCCCAGATGAGGAGATTCTCCTTATCAACCAGCATCGATATCCGTTTGACGAATTTATCTGGGAATTGCCCGCCGGAAAATTAAATGTGGGCGAAGATCCCCTCGAATGCGCAAAGCGAGAGTTGGAAGAGGAAACAGGCTACCGCGCCGACCATTGGAAAAAATTAACGGCAATTTACACGACGCCCGGTTTTTGCAGCGAGAAGCTGCATATCTATCTTGCCACTCAATTAACCTCAGCGCCAAAAGGGCGTCAGCTCGAAGAAGGAGAACTGACGATGACGATGAAGAAACTTCCATTAACCGAAGCGATCATGATGATAGAACGACAAGAGATTGTGGATGGCAAAACCATCTGCGGTGTCTTGCTTGGCGAGCGGATGTTACGAAAGTGATAGGAAGGAGCCATCATGGAACTGCCGAATGAGTCATCAGTCCAGCGAGAGCATACATACCGTCTCGACCTCAAGCAATGCATCGTTAGCCGATGTGACGGTGAACTGGCAGAGATCTCTTACTATGAGCGCAACAACTGGGCGACATTCGAGCTCCAGTGCAATAAATGCAAAAAGAGATTCGTTGTAAAAGTCGAGGTGTAACCTTACCGGCATGATCGGTCGGAATATGCATGACCAATCCTCGGAACCAGTCATCAGCAATGTACAATGACTCTTCATCCAATTGAATTGATACGGAAGAAGCGCAACGGGGGCAAGCTTACGCGTGACGAGATGGAGTCTCTCATTCGTGGATATCTCCACGGAGAGATGACGGACTACCAGATGTCGGCTTTCCTCATGGCAGTGTACTTCCAGAAAATGGATTTTGAGGAGATCACTGCTCTCACCGATGTCATGTTGCGATCGGGAGAGATTGTTGATCTTTCTTCCATTCCAGGCGTCAAAGTCGATAAGCATTCGACTGGCGGTGTCGGCGATAAGGTATCTCTGATTCTTGCGCCGATGGTGGCAGCATGTGGGGTGCCTGTGCCGATGATCTCGGGTCGAAGCCTCGGGCACACAGGAGGTACGCTTGACAAGCTTGAATCGATTCCCGGTTTTCGGACAAACCTTTCGCTCAACGAGTACAAAGCGGCCATTGAAGAGGTCGGTGTTGTCATGATCGGACAAACGGCAGAGATCGCGCCGGCAGATAAGAAACTGTACGCGCTGCGGGATGTGACGGGCACTGTCGAAAGCATACCTCTCATCGCCGGAAGCATTATGAGCAAAAAACTCGCAGAAGGAATTGATGCCCTGGTGCTGGATGTCAAGACAGGGCATGGTGCGTTCATGCAATCGGAGGAGAAGGCGATTGAACTTGCGCAGACATTAATTGCCGTCGGAAGGCAATTCGGAAAAAGGACGATCGGATTCCTGACGGACATGAATCAGCCACTCGGTTGTGCCGTCGGAAACTGGCTGGAGGTTGTCGAATGTATACATTGCCTTCATGGAGAAGATGTTCCGGATCTCATGGAAGTCACCTACGCGCTTGGAGGTGCGATGGTGATGCTCGGGGGAAAGGCAAGAACAATTGAGGAAGGGATCACGCTCTGTCGTAGGGCAGTCCATACAGGGCAGGCGTGGGAGAAGTTTATCCAACTTGTGGAACGACAGGGAGGAGATACGTCGTTTCTTGAGACATCGGGCAAGTATCCCAGAAACAAATTTATAATAGAGGTGAAGAGCTCTTCTGTAGGGGATATCGACAATATCGACGCGCTGGAAGTCGGATACATCAGCCTCATGCTTGGTGCCGGGAGAACGAAAGTTGATGATGTGATAGACCCGAAAGCTGGCATCGTGTTCTCAAAGAAAGTAGGTGACAGCGTCAATGTCGGCGACACGATAGCGACCCTTCACACAGACCGGACGGACATGCTTGAGCCTGCCACACACCGGTTGCAGCGAGCAATCAGTATTGCCACGGAGCCTTCTGTGTTGCCACCACTCATCCATGCCGTCGTCGACGAGGAAGGTATACATCCATGGCATCAGTAAGTGATGAAGTTTCCATATTCTCCATGGATGACCCGAACCTTGCTGTACATCGACCTGTTTTTTACCTCAAACTTGAAATCTCACAGGAAATTAATTATCTTGACACCACTCTGCGCGAAAGGAAGGATGCAGTGGCGTCCGTAGGTCCTGTGGTTCAAGATTGATCTGTCTTTCCTGTACCGCGGAATGAAAAATTGAGGTTTCTCCAAGCGTTTCCCTCCGGGCGCTGCGAAAAAGTATTCGCAGTGACTGAAGGATAGTCAGATATCATTTTTTTGCAACATCTGGAGTTTGTGAATGCCTGTTATTACACTTGTCAACGAAGGAAAAACACTCGAAGTTGTCGAAAGAGCCAACCTTCGAAAAGCGCTTCTGAAGAATGGTATTTCTCCGTACGTCGGGAAAGATAAGTTTCTCAATTGTTTAGGTAACGGATTGTGTGGTACATGCCGTGTCGAGGTTGTTGACGGTAAGGGTGCTGCGCCGATCTCTCCACTTGAAGAGGCATCGCTTCTAGGACTCGTACCATTGTATGCCAGACAAGTTCCGAAGAATGTCAGGCTTGCATGTCGGATAGATGTTACGAAGGACATGTCTATTAAGACCTATCCTGTTATTACGATCGACTGGAAGCTCACCAAAGAACGTCTTACGTTGGCGACGATCTGGACCATCTTTGGAGGGACATTTCTATTCGTCACAGCGCGTCTCTTGTATGAGATTGCGACAGGAAGGTAATACTCGCGCGTTGGATTCAATACGTGGGGCTCTTATCCACTCCCAGAGTTTTTCACTCTGATCAAAACTTTCAATTCTCTGTAGCTGGCAATATCCCTCTCCCTCTCACACTCACTCCTTCGATAATCAAAGCAATTGTGGGTTAATAACCATAATTTCGCGGGACAGCTTGCTTTATAATTTGTTCCTCTTTTGCGTCGATTATTCTTGCTAGTCTCAGTCTCAATGATTATATTTAACGGAGAAACGTAAAAAGTCTCTTTATCGGGATGACGAGTTTTCTAATTATTGGGCAGCAAAGAATAACATTTGTGATGCTCTGAAACCTCGGTTTGTTCGGAGGGATCATCAATGAACCTCTCGTGGGTATGATCGGTAGGAGGATGTGCCAATGCTCTTACACAGTGAGGAAGTTTTATGAACGCGCAGCTGCGGATTCTTCATCTTGAAGATGATGAGAACGATTCCAATCTCATGAAGAAATATCTCAATGGCAAGGGCATTGGGTGCGATCTTTTTCGCGTCGATACCCGCGTCGAGTTCATGAGAATGCTCGATCGCGGTGGATTCGACTTGATCATTTCGGACTACACCCTCCCTTCTTTCAACGGTTCGTTGGCGCTCGCCCTTGCGAAAGAGCGGTACCCGGAAATTCCGTACATTTTCGTTTCCGGGACACTTGGGGAAGAAGCAGCAATCGAAAGTATGGCAAGTGGCGCAACGGACTATGTTTTGAAACCTAATCTAAACCGTCTTGTCCCTGCAATCCGACGCGCAATGCTCGAAGCAGAGGAACGTAAAAAACGGAAGAATGCTGAGGCCGAAACCCTTCGACAGAAAACTTACTTTCAGCAATTATTTGAAAATGCCCCTATCGGCATTGTGATGCTTGATTCCTCTGATACTGTACTCGATGTCAATAAGGGTTTTGAAAGAATCTTCCAGTATACAACGGAAGAAATCAAAGGGAAATCTTTGCGCGACACGATTGTTCCATCCTTCTACGCCCAGGAATCAAGGGATTTCGCGTTAGAAAGTTTAGAGAGAGGAATCACTTCGAAGGAAACAGTTCGCAAGCGCAAAGATGGTGCGCTCATTCATGTCAATCTCCATACCGTCCCCCTTATCATCGATGAACATCCAGTAGGCATCTATGCGATCTACGAAGATATCACTAACCGAAAGCAGGCAGAGGAGGCGTTGCGTGAAAGTCAACGCCTCACTCAACGCATCTTCGACACGACTCCAAATCTTCTGTACTTGTACGATCTCATTGAACAACGCAACGTCTATGCAAATCGTGAGATGGCAATTGTTTTGGGATACACCCCCGGAGAGATCAAGGCGATGGGAACGGGAATGTTGCCCATTTTGGTTCATCCTGATGATCTGGCCCGGGTGATACAGCACCACAAACGCTTTTCAACCGCCCAGAATGAAGATATTCTTGAAATCGAATATCGGATAAGACATGCAAATGGCGAGTGGCGATGGCTTTATAGCCGGGAAACGGTATTCTCCAGAGTCACAAATGGACAACCGAAACAGATTTTAGGAACCGCACAAGATATTACAGAGAGGAAACGAGCCGGAGACGAGGTCCGTGAGTTAGCACGTCACATCAAGTTACTGCTCAACTCTGTGGATGAAGGAATCTTCGGGCTTGATCTGACCGGACGATGTACGTTCATCAATCCGGCTGCCGCAAAATTGTTCGGCTGGGATCTTGATGAGTTCATCGGGCAAACAACGCACATGCTGATACATCATACGAGATCTGATGGAAGTTCATATCCAGCCGAAGAATGTCCCATTGAAGCGGCGTTCCGACATGGGGTGGCTCATCAAGTGGACAGCGAAATTTTCTGGCGGAAGGATAAAACGAGTTTTCCTGTGGATTACAGCTGTACACCGATTCGTGATGAACAAGGTCACGTGACGGGAGCTGTTGTTGTGTTTCGCGATATTACTGAAAAGAAAAAACTCGAGCAACAATTCCTCCGCGCACAGAGGATGGAAAGTATCGGGGCTCTCGCGAGCGGGATTGCGCACGATCTCAATAATATTCTCGCCCCCATCATCATGGCGATCGATATTTTGCAGAGGAGGTAGCCATTCGTGAAATCTCCAGAGCGACCCTAGAGACTTTTAACTACAGGGTGCTCACCGCGAACGATGGCGCAGAAGCAGTTGCAATTTTTTCACAATATAAAGATGATATCCGTGCCGCGATCGTCGATGTCAACATGCCCATTATGAATGGACCCCAAACGATCAAAGCGTTGCTAAGGCTCAATCCGAAGCTTAAGTTGATCACCATCAGCGGTCAAGCTGGAAGTGAGAATCTTGTCGATCGAGAAGGGACGGTGAAGTTTTTGCAGAAACCCTATACGGCAGAGAAGTTGCTTACGGCTCTGGAGGAACTCTTCGATCAGGAATGATCTCCGGATTGAGTTGAGTGTAGCTCTTATTTCTCCTCGCTTACACGTTCCAGTATCTTCATCATCTGGTCGTGGATAACACTATTCGTTGCGAGAACATCTTTCTTGTAGATACTGAATGGATGACCGGCGAAGTCGGTAACTTTCCCACCTGCTTCCTCCACCAATAATACTCCTGCTGCCATATCCCATGGATTAAGAGCGACTTCCCAGAACCCTTCGTACCTTCCGGCCGCCGTGTAGGCGAGGTCGATTGCTGCAGAACCCATTCGTCGAACTGCCTGGGCTTTCATCAGAAAATTGACGAAATGTTCGATTGCGTGACCGGGGTTCTCTGTGATGTTGTACGGAAATCCAGTTACCAGCAGACTTCGCGCTAAGAAGTCAATCTGAGAGACGCGTACCCGCTTGTTGTTGAGGTAAGCGCCCTTGCCTTTCTCGGCTGTAAATAACTCATCGAAGTTCGGATCGTAGATGACACCAAGAACGATTACACCGTTCCGCTCCAGCGCGATCGAAACGCAGAACACCGGAAATCCATGTGTGAAATTTGTTGTCCCGTCGAGAGGATCAATGATCCACTTGTATTCCGAGGCTTGACCCATTCGGCCGCTTTCCTCGGCAAGGATGTCGTGATTGGGATAATGCTTTCGGATAATGTCGATGATGAGTTTTTCGGACCGTCGATCAATTTCTGTGACAAGATTCTTTTCCTCACCCGACTTCTGTTCGATTTCCCGAACGTTGCCGAGAGACCGTTTGAGGAATTTGCCCGCTTGTTGAGCGGCTTCGATGGCGATGCTCAGCATGTGAGGGTTTGGTACTTCAGTTAATGATCCTGATAAACGTGGTCTGTCCTTCGACGACCGAGAAGTTTTTTCATCTGTTCCATATTTTTCTGGCTCACGCGGAACCGTACCGTGACTGAATTATCTTCGTACTCTTTGCCCAGGATTTCCGCAATTTCATGGAGTTTGGCGATGGTTCGGTAATCCGATTGCTTGATGGTGATCGTCTGTTCCGTTGAATCCCCTTGAAGCATTTCGAGGATTGTCGAGGTCAGGGCAGAAATGTTAATCCCCCGTGCGGCGGAAATGAACACAGATGGATCATAGCGTTTCGGGAGTTCGCCGATGATTGCTCGATCATGGAGTCGATCAATCTTGTTGAACACAAAAATCGTCGGTTTACCGTTCGCATGTAGATTATCCAGCATATCGTTCACGATGGCGATCTGCTCCTCGAATCGGGGATGACTGACATCAACGACGTGCAACAGGATGTCCGCCTCCGCAACTTCGGCGAGCGTTGTTCTGAATGAAGCAACCAAATGCGGGGGCAACTTGCGGATGAATCCTACAGTGTCGGAAAGGAGAATCGTTCTTCTGGGGGTAAGAGCGACTTGTCGGACCGTTGTATCGAGGGTTGCGAATAGTCGGTTTTCCACCAACACATCGGCGCCGGAAAGCAGTCTCAACAGGGTAGACTTACCGACATTCGTATATCCTACCATAGCGACGCGTGTGAGATCTCTTCTGCCTTTCCGCTGGACTTCCCGTTCCTTACTAATCTGGCGAAGTTTTTCCTTGAGAAGGCTAATGCGTGTACGAATTGCGCGTCGGTCAGTCTCAATCTGTGTTTCTCCAGGTCCCTTCGTCCCGACTCCGCCATACTGTTTCGAAAGATGTGTCCATTGTCGAGTCAATCGCGGGAGAACATATTGCAGTTGGGCAAGCTCGACCTGTGTCATGGCTTCTTTTGTTTTCGCTCGTGAAGCAAAGATGTCAAGGATCAGCCCGCTGCGGTCGATGATCTTGCATTTAATATACTTCTCGAGGTTTCGGATCTGAACTGGCGAGAGATCGTCGTCAAAAATAACCAGATCGATCTTTTCCTCATCCACGATCTCTCCGATGGCTCTCGCCTTACCGCTCCCGATAAATGTTGCCGCATCGATACGATCGCGCTCCTGAGAGATCATGTGTCGCACGTCCGCTCCGGCAGTGTCGGTGAGGAGAACGAGTTCCTTGAGGTATTCCTCGACGTCATGTCGGCGCGCTCGTCCGGTCACAACACCGACAATGATCGCTTCTTCACGTTCTTTTGTCTCAAGAAGCTTCATTCGGATCCTATGAAGTGGCATGCTGAAGAGCGATTCTACTGTCGCGGGCGATGAACATTTCCAGGAAGGCTAAGATCAACGCTAAGCAGATACAATATTTCCAGAGTTCGACGCCGAATCGCGATTGGAGGATGGTCGTTTGCATCTGTTCGCCCGGTTTGAGAGAATGTACTCGTGATGGCTCAATGCCGACAGCCTTCCAGAATTTCACCAGTTCATCCTGCGACACTTTTCGTGTGTCCGACTCCTTGCTGTCGATATTAACTGCGAGCAGAGCAAGTGTCGTTGATCCGTTTCGTAGTTCATAGAAACCCGGAAGATTCAAGCGTTTGGGCGCGAACGTCAACGCTGTCCCGAACCCACTTAATCGGGAGGGGGTAGAGGATGGTTGGACAAGTTCTTCGATACCATCCGGCGTAATCATTTTGTAATGATTCCCAGCCTCAGTTGACGCTACATTCGATGATGATTCGCTGCGCACCGAGATGGTCGGTTCCTCGCCCGTTGTCGCGGTCATACCGTTTTCTTCCCTCGGAGAGACATACATGGTCGAACGGAAGATCAGAGGTGCGAAGATTCCCTTCAACGGAAAATCCGACCACGTGAGGAGAGGCGCCACGGAGAAGAAGAGGACTTTTCCATTGCCGACCCTGTGCTCGGAAAGGAATGCGCTTCCATCACTCAGCGCGATGATTGTGCGCCCCTCTTTTCCAGCCTGCCTCTTCAAACTTCTCATGATGTTTGGAGATTCGAAACCATCGGGCTCGTGTTTTTTCTGTTGCAGATGCTTTTCGAATACTGTTGTGAACAGCGGGTGATTGAAGTCCACATTTTGGAATGAGAGCGATGTGGCCTGATTGGCAGTGCCAGTAATCGACTGAATGGTCGGGATATTCAGTGAGGGTAACAAGCTCGTATTATAGTCTTCTATCTGGATGTTGGGCCCGGGGAACAATAACAACCCACCCCCGCGACCAACAAAGCTCTTCACGCGATCTATATCGCTTGCTGAAAATGATTTGATATTGGTGAAAACCAGAACATCAATTCGTTTCAAATCAAGGAGTGGAAACTTTTGCATCGTTATCTGTTGAACGTTGAGCACAGAGTGGGTCTCATCGCTGGTACTTGCATGAAGGGCATGCAGCGTGAACGTGTTGTCGCTTTCCGCGTCGGAAACCATCGCCACATTGATCCTTTCAGGGATAACGATCGTGAAATATCTCCGGTTATCAATCTCGATAGCGTCATTCTCCAGTTCGACGTAACCTTTGAGAAAGCCCGATCGTTTTGGTGTGACATTCAAGACCACAGACGCGGTCCCCCATGGCTCGACGGAAACGTTCCCCTGTGCCGCCCGAGTGCCGTCAAGATACGCACTCACAACGTAATTATTTAAAGGAAAGCGGCTGTAGTTCCTCACCGCAATATACACCGAGGCAGGTTTATCTTTCTCAAGAATTGTCGTTGTCACCTCCATCGAATCGATCGCCACATTCGCCTCATCCTTGGAGCCGAGTGGGATGATAAACATATTGGTCTGGAGGTCGAATAATCCAATTCCTTGTTCCTGCTGCTGCATCAATGCTTTCTTGAAGAGTGTTTGCTGCATATCGCTGATAACATACACCTCTTTGTTGGCATTGACCGAACGCTGGAGGAGCTTTACAGCGAGGCTGAGAGCACCATCCATTGAGCGCCGGACACTGGAAACTTGAGCTTCATTCACTATCGTACGTAGTGCAGTCACATCGTGTGTGGCTGGGTCAACAGTAGCTTGCGGAACATCGGACAACTTGATTAAAAAGACTTCATCCCCTTCTTTGACAAGATCAAGCAGTTTCCCCATGGATTCAGTTGCTTGCTTGAATAATTCTCCGTGTTCGTCACGTGCCATCATGCTGAAGGAGTCATCGAGGATGAACAGAATCGTGGAGTGTGCGTGCGTACCGATACTCCCAAGGATGGTTCCCCGTAATGCCGGTCGAGCGAAGGCGAGCACGATGAAAATGACCAGCAACGTACGGACGATGAGGAGAATGATCTGGCGAAGTTTAAGTCGCCGGATTTTGGTCTGCTGAAGTTCTTTGAGAAACGAAAGAGTGCTAAATTCAATCGTCCGAAGTTTTCGGAGGTTCAAAAGATGGAGGATGACCGGGATTGCTGCTGCAGCGAGCCCGAACAACACGAATGGATTTAGAAATATCATGCGACGATAATGGAGCCCTCAAAGGTAGACAGAAAATATTCTGACCTCAATGACAGGAAAAATCCTGAGAAAAGCAAGATTGCAATTCCCTACAGTGTTTCTTAGACTGAGCCGATTTACACGAACGGCAACATGCCGATGTAACGTGACATGTTACAGTGCCCACCGATAAGCTTCAACGTTGAATGACTGATTTAAGATCAAACGTTGTGCTAAGATGTTTACGTACCCGGAATTGGCTATGCACCTGCGTGATGCCCTTCAGATAATGCGTTGATATAACGCCTGCGAAACCGTCTATTTTGACAATTTAGAATCCTTTTCGAATTATGTCTTGACAAAAGTAATATTTAATCATATCTTGTACTACGTATGAAAACCTTTGGCTTCCAATTAATGAACAGAGCTGCTGCGAGTTGCGCGTGTTGTTGTGCATGTGCTATGGCACGACTCTGTTCTCTCGAACGCAGAAGCCCATGAGGTAAATCACTATTTAAGATTTGACATTCAAAAGCCCTTCGTCGGAGAACCGATGAAGGGCTTTTTATTTTATTCCCATAACATGAGGTAACCGTGAGCCTGTATGTAAAAGAAGAATTGAACACCATCGATGATCCAGTAAGAATTGTTGAGGATATCCAAGGGATGCGAGATGCGATCGAGCGTCTAAGAAACGGTGAGCTGTCGGATGAGGAATTCCGTCGGTACCGGCTGCACCGCGGCATTTATGGACAGCGCGCCGACCAACAGGGGTTCAATATGGTTCGCGTAAAAGTGCCTTATGGGCTGCTGACATCGAAACAATTAATCCGTCTTGGTGAAATTGCACGCACGTTTGCCGATGGTATCGCCCACGTAACGACGCGGCAGGATATCCAATTACATTGGGTGCAGCTTCAAAACATTCCGGCTGTTATGGAGTCGTTAGCAGACGTTGGGCTTACTACGCGTGAGGCTTGCGGTAATTCTGTTCGGAATATTGTCGGCTCACCTCTTGCGGGTGTCGCCAAGGACGAACTGTTTGACGTAACCCCGTACGCTCGACTTCTTGCAAAACACTTGCTTCGCAATTCGTTGAGCCAGCAACTTCCAAGAAAGTTTAAGATTTCCTTCTCGGGAAGCTCGGACGAAAGCGATGCCATTGTTCCATGGATTCACGACATCGGGTTTGTTGCATCGCTCAAACAAGAGGACGGGATTGTACGAAAAGGTTTCAGGGTCTTCGTAGGTGGTGGTCTGGGTTCACAACCGCGGGTTGCCGATGTCCTTGAAGAGTTTATGCCGGTCGAACAGTTGATCCCAACAGCAGAAGCTATTCTGGCCATTTTCAACACCCTTGGGAACAGGGAGAATCGCAACAAAGCCCGGATGAAATTTGTCCTGTGGAAACTTGGTTTAGATGGATTTCGACATAGGGTGAATGAAGAACGGTTACGTATTCTCCAGTTAGGAAGAGTATTTACAACCGAGGAAGAATCGGAGACTGGTTATCTTCCGTTACAAGACGGTTTTCCCGGCTACACCAAGGCGAGTATAGAGTTTCAGCGATGGGCTGATTTTAATGTTATTTCTCAAAAACAAGATGAGTATAATGTTGTCTACGTGAATCCCACGATTGGTGATTTAACGACCGATCAACTATTCTCGCTGAGTGATCTTGCTAATCGCTTCTCGAATGGTAACGTTCGAACAACAACGCAGCAGGATATCGTCCTTCGTTGGATTAGGTCATCAGATCTCGTTGCGTTGTATCAAGAATTAAAACGTGTTGGGCTTCATCAAGCCGGCGCGCAGACCATTGCAAACGTCACGTCCTGCCCCGGGGCAGATACGTGTAACCTTGGTATCACACATTCACGAGCATTGGGAAAAGAGCTGACACAACTGTTCCTGCGTACTCCGGATTGGATTGAAGTGCTAAAGGACTTAAGAATAAAAATCAGCGGTTGCCCAAATTCGTGCGGTCAGCACCACATCGCTTCCATTGGTTTTTACGGCGCTGCGAAGAATGTCAATGGCCGCCAGATTCCATCCTACATTATGATGATTGGCGGAGGATTGAATTCTGGTGGGCAATCATTTGCCGACACAATCGGGAAAATCCCTGCCCGATATATCGTTGAAGCTGTCTCACGTATTCTGAGAACATTTTTGACGCAGCGAACAGAGGACGAGAACTTCTGGCAATATGTCGAGCGGGTTGGTGTCCGTTCGTTCCGTGAAGAAATCAAAGATCTTGTCGACATCCGGTCTGAACAAGCCAACGATGACCTCTTTATCGATCTCGGCGAGAAGTCAGCATTCATAGCCAAAACTGGTGTAGGTGAGTGCGCGGTGTAATTGCATTGCTATTTGTTCTCTCTACGAATTTAGCACAGGGGATCGAGTGGAGAGGGTTAAGAGAGTCGCGATCATAGTTTATCAGAAATCTACTTATCGGTGACAGCACGATCATTCATGACATATACAGAAGAACAATTCCAGGTTATCAGCAATCAGTTCGAGGATAAACATCCGATTGAAGTGCTTCGGTGGATGGACAGAACCTTTCCCATCGGTCAAGCAGTAATGGCAACCGGATTTGGTGCGGAAGGAGTTGCGCTCATCGATATGCTGGTAGCGGTGAATAAGAACATCCCGATTTTCTTTCTCGATACCGAAGTCTTATTTCCCGAAACGCATCAATTGCGGAATACGCTCGAAGAAAAATATGGAATACGCATTACCCGTTACAACTCTACTGTAACTCTTGAGCAGCAAGCGCACCTTCATGGTTCGAGCTTATGGGAGCGAGATCCTGATCACTGTTGCAATATCAGAAAGGTGAAACCCTTACAGGACGCACTGAAACAACGCTCTGCCTGGGTTACCGCCATCCGACGTGAGCAATCTCCGTTCCGGGCAACGGCTGGCATCGTTGAGTGGGACAAGAAATTCAACGTGATAAAAATTAATCCGCTTGTAACGTGGACAAAGAAAGACGTGTGGAAGTATATCGCAGAGCACAATGTTCCTTATAACTCACTGTACGATAAGGGATACACAAGCATCGGTTGTATCCATTGCACAACACCGGTTGGGGATGGTGAGAGTGATCGTGCCGGAAGGTGGCGTGGATTTCAAAAAACGGAGTGTGGGCTTCATAAACCCGACACAACGCCGACTGAATCAATCCCGATCCAGCATCGCTGAATAAATGTTCACAATAAAACTCTCAACACATGTCGAACGGAGAATGAAACGAAATTTTATGAGAAATCTCAGATCAATTGTTACTAAAGCTGCCCTGTTGGGTATATATTGCACATTGTTGTCTTCCGCCCTTGCGCAAGAGGATGCTGAGCGTCCCGACCAATCGTGGTTGTTGGAAACCAAATTAGAAGATAACACTTTTCCAGTGTTTGCCGATCCTAATATTACTGTAAGTAAAGCAAGTGCTTGGGGAATCGGCATCGATTGGTATTTGAACAGCAACTTCAAGTTCGTGATAGATTATGAGCAGACAAGCTTTCAAGGGGGATCGGTGGGAGGCAACCGACAGGATGAAAGAGTCATTTTCACTCGTTATCAAATATCATACTAACATCTTCTGAATTCTGAAAACAAAACGACAAAAAGGAAAACCACGATGCGAACATTATTCAGCAACATTATAAAAACGTTATTTCTATTAATTATTTTGGCTGGATTGGTATCCATTCCGATCAATGCGCAGCAAGAGATTACGCTTCTGAACGTTTCGTACGATCCAACGCGGGAGCTCTATCAGGAATTCGATAAAAAGTTCGCAGAGTATTGGAAGACGAAGACCGGACAAACGGTGACGATCAATCAATCTCACGGTGGCTCAGGAAAGCAAGCGCGAGCGATCATCGACGGCTTGGAGGCCGACGTTGTGACACTTGGGCTTGCGTACGATATTGACGCGCTGCATGAGAAAGGGAAGCTTGTTCCAAAGGACTGGCAATCACGGTTGCCCGATAATAGTTCACCATACACTTCCACTATCATTTTCCTGGTGCGAAAAGGAAATCCGAAAGAGGTGAAGGATTGGGATGATCTCACCAAACCGAACGTTTCTGTTGTCACTCCCAATCCAAAGACTTCGGGGGGAGCGCGGTGGAACTATCTTGCGGCATGGGGATACGCGCTCAAGAAATTTAATGGCGATGACGCGAAGGCGAGAGATTTTGTCCAGCGTCTCTATAAGAACGTTCCTATTCTTGATGCCGGTGCCCGCGGCGCCACCACAACGTTTGTCGAACGTGGTATTGGCGATGTGCTTGTTGCATGGGAGAATGAAGCATTGCTTGCTATCAAGGAATTAGGTGAAGGAAAATTTGAGATTGTTGTACCGTCCGTCAGCATTCTTGCCGAGCTCCCCGTTGCGCTCGTCGACAAGGTTGTAAACAAGCATAACACTCGTGCCGTCGCTCAGGCGTATCTCCAGTATCTCTATTCCGAGCAAGGGCAGGAAATTGTCGCGCAACATTACTACCGGCCCCGTCTGCAATCAGTCGCTGCACACTACGAAAAACAATTTCCAGCTCTAAAGCTCTTTACGATTAGCGAAGTCTTCGGCGGTTGGCAGATTGCGCAACAAACACACTTTGCCGATGGTGGGACGTTCGATCAAATTTATCTTCAAATGAGTAGCAACTAACGCTGAGAAAACCGTGCAAGCAGATACATCTAATAAGAGAATATCGAATAGAAAAAAGGGTCGGCGAGTTCTTCCGGGATTTGGCTTATCGCTTGGCTTCACGATGCTGTACGTAAATCTTATCGTCCTAATCCCGATCTCAACGCTGTTCTTCAAGAGTTTCAGTATGACATGGGATAAATTTGCAGGAGCGATTACCGATCCACGCGTTCTTGCCTCTTTTCGTTTGAGCTTCGGTGCTTCGTTGGCAGCAGCGTTCATCAATCTTATATTCGGTCTCCTTGTTGCATGGTCGCTCGTACGCTACCATTTTCCGGGAAAAAGAATTATCGACGCACTTGTCGATCTCCCCTTTGCGCTGCCGACAGCAGTCGCTGGAATCACACTGACAGCTCTCTGCGCGGATAACGGATGGTTTGGTAGGTACCTTCAAGGTCTTGGAATCAAAGCAGCATTTACGCCGGTTGGGGTTGTGATTGCTTTGACCTTCATTGGTCTTCCATTCGTTGTGCGGACTGTGCAGCCTGTCCTTGAGGATTTTGATCCTGATGTTGAAGAGGCGGCTGCAAGCTTGGGCGCCAACCGCTTGTATATCCTCGCCCGCGTTATCCTCCCTGCTATCCGACCTGCCGCACTCACAGGCTTTGCCCTTGCGTTTGCGCGGGCACTTGGCGAATACGGTTCTGTAGTTTTCATTTCAGGGAATATTCCGATGCACACAGAAATTTCACCGCTTCTTATTGTCACGAAGCTCGAACAATACGACTATGCGGGAGCAACAGCAATCGCCATGACAATGTTGGTTGTGTCATTTGCGCTCTTGTTGACTATTAATCTCTTGCAAGCGCGCATGAACAGGTCCGTATGAAAAATCTACAAGCCATATCGGCGAGATTGAGTGTGCAGGAAGCACCTATGCATGCCCGGAACTCTCACCACCTCTCGGAGCCATTTGCGGTTCGGAGGATCATCATTGGCGCCACGCTTATTTTTGTTGGTATCTTTCTCGTTGCACCGCTCCTTCTCGTCTTTACCAAAGCATTTGAGAATGGCCTGGCTGCATTTTTCGCCGCCATCAGTGAACCTGACGCGCTCGCCGCGATCAGACTCACGCTCTTAGCAGCAGCTATCGCCGTGCCGTTCAATGTAGTGTTTGGATTAGTTGCTTCGTGGCTGATCGCTAAATTCGATTTTCCTGGCAAGAGTATCTTGACCACACTCATCGACCTTCCCTTTACGGTGTCACCAGTTGTTTCCGGGATGATTTTTGTTCTCCTCTTCGGTTTGCAAGGGTGGGTTGGAGAATGGCTCGATGAGCATGGAATGAAAATTGTTTTCGCTATCCCCGGTATCATTCTCACGACGATGTTTGTGACGTTCCCGTTCGTCGCTCGCGAGCTAATTCCCATCATGCAAACGCAGGGTACGGAAGAAGAACAGGCGGCATTGGTGCTTGGCGCCGGCGGCTGGAAAACATTTTTCCGTGTAACGCTTCCTAATATAAAATGGGGATTGATATTCGGCATCATTCTTTGCAACGCAAGGGCGATGGGAGAGTTTGGCGCCGTCTCGGTTGTGTCGGGACATATTCGCGGCTTGACAAACACGATTCCGCTCCATGTGGAGATCCTCTACAATGAATACCACATGAATGCTGCGTTTGCTGTAGCTTCCCTGCTGACATTCCTGGCTCTGGCGACGCTGATTGTTAAGAAAGTTGTCGAGTGGAAACTGAAGGAGAAGTTGATTGCATCAAGTTCCTCATGGACGCCCCTCCCTTTGCCAACGAAGTTAACGGAGATGAACGAGGAACCGTTATGAGTATTGAAGTCCAGCACCTGACGAAGCGGTTCAACGGATTCACGGCGGTCCACGATGTTAGCTTCCGGGTAGAAACGGGTGAACTGGTTGCACTCTTAGGGCCAAGCGGTTGCGGGAAAAGTACGCTCCTCCGAATTATCTCAGGGTTGGAAATTCCTGATGGTGGTGAGATTCACTTAACTGGCAAAGAAACGACGCAGGTCTCGCCGCGTGATCGAAACGTAGGATTTGTCTTTCAACACTACGCCCTCTTCAAGCATATGACAGTGTATGAGAATATCGCCTTTGGACTGAAAGTCAGAAAGCTGCCAAAGCAAGAAATCGAATGCCGCGTCTCTGAACTTCTTGGACTTGTGCAATTAAAGGGCTTGGAGAAACGGTACCCTTTTCAGCTCTCCGGCGGTCAGCGTCAACGTGTTGCTGTGGCGAGGGCACTCGCTCCGAGCCCGAGAGTTCTTCTTCTTGACGAACCATTCGGTGCCCTGGATACGAAAGTGCGAGAGGAGTTACGGGAATGGATTCAGCAACTCCACGAGCACAGTCAAGTCACGACCCTCTTTGTCACCCATGATCAACATGAAGCCCTGGAGATCGCCAATAAGATTCTTGTGATGAATAGTGGACGAATCGAACAAAACGGGACTCCGCTGGAAATATTTGACCGACCAGCCACGCCGTTTGTGGCGGAGTTTGTCGGAGAAAACAACTTTATCGAAGCCGAGGTAACCGAACCGCACTTGGTGCCATGGGGTCCCTTCCGTTTTCCTGTGAATGGTTACCCGCTCGGAGAAAAGATCCGAATCTATTTCCGCCCCCATGATGTCTACGTCAGCTCATTGCCGGAGTACCCACATGTGGATGTAAAAGCCAAAATTATGAAAACAAGATTCAGGGGCCCGATGACTGAACTGAACTTGCACATCGGAGGAAATAAGCAGGTCATTGCTCATGTTCCGAAAGGAGTATCGTTGACAAGTGGTTTCATAGAAGGATCTGAAGTGTACATTGGTATCACCGCGTTCCATGCTTTTTCGAAATCGTGATATAACGCGAACGTTACATATGCGTATCGGTTATTAATCTCAACATTCATACATCAATTACGCCGAGGAGAAGTATAACAATGCAACAAGGATTTACTATCTGGTTTACCGGGCTTTCCGGTGTGGGCAAATCAACGATCTCTCAAGAACTTATCCGGAAACTCAAGGAGAGGGGACATAACAACGTTGAATTGTTAGATGGCGATGTCGTTCGTACTCATCTCAGTAAAGGGTTGGGGTTTAGTAAGGAGGATCGGGACACGAACATTCTGCGCATAGGATTTGTGTGCGAATTGCTTGCTCGTAATGGCGCCATTGCGATTGTAGCTGCAATATCTCCTTATCGTGAAATTCGAGATCGTGTCCGTTCTCATATCCAGAACTTCGTCGAGGTGTTCGTTACGGCGCCGATAGAAACATTAGTCCAACGTGACGTCAAAGGCTTGTACAAAAAAGCAATTACGGGTGAACTCAAGAATTTCACCGGTATCTCTGATCCGTATGAATCGCCTCTGGTGCCTGAGGTTATTGTTGAGACAGACAAGGAGTCTTTGGAGATAAGCACAAATAAGGTGTTGCGTTCTCTCGAGTTGCTCGGATTGATTCCTGTAGTTGAAACAACGCTCCCGGAACAGGAAGAGGAGAAGGTTATAACACAGTTGCATAAAGTAGGCAAGCTTCGAGCTGCTCATAGTGTCAAGGAACTTGGTGACAACCGTACCGCCGCAACAGATCAATTTGGAACGTCCATTGTGCCGCACGGGGGAGTTCTTGTCAATCGTTTTCTTTCTGACACCAAACGGGATGAGATTATCGACCGGATAGAAAAGTATCCTTCAGTCGTTCTCACGCCTCGTCAATGGTCTGATGTTGAATTGCTCGCAATCGGTGCGTACTCTCCACTGGTGGGCTTCGTCGGAGAAAAGGAATACAAAAGCATTATCACACAGGGGAGATTGACGAATGGTCTCGCGTGGACAATTCCCATTCTACTCCTGGTAGAGAACGACCAGGAAGAACAACTGAGAGTTACCGATGATGTGATTATGCGGGACAGAGACGGGAAGAACCTTGCCCTCCTTCATCTGGACGAAATATTCCGCGTCGATAAGGAAGAGCTTGCACAGCGAGTATGGCAGACGACCGGCCGAAATCATCCTGGCGTCAAAAATCTTTTTGAAGAAGGAAATGTTGCCCTTGCCGGAACAATCGATGTCATACGGATAGAGCAGTCTCGACGATTCCGTGAGCACTATTTAACTCCTCTGCAAACGAGAGAGTATTTCAAACAGCATGGATGGAACAATATTGTCGCGTTCCAAACACGAAATCCTATTCACCGCGCTCACGAGTATATTCAGAAAGTGGCTCTCGAACTTGTGGACGGTCTGTTGCTTCATCCCCTTGTCGGTGAAACAAAAGGCGACGATATCCCTGCCGATGTTCGTATGGACTGCTATGATGTCCTTTTGAAAAACTACTTTCCTCAGGATCGGGTGTTGCTCTCTGTGATGCCCGCTGCCATGCGGTACGCAGGACCGAAAGAAGCAATTCATCACGCTATCATTCGTCAGAATTACGGATGCACCCATTTCATAGTCGGTCGTGACCACGCGGGAGTCGGAAACTACTATGGCACCTACGATGCTCAGAAACTCTTTGATGAATACTCAAAGGAAGAGCTTGCCATCACGCCGCTGAAATTTGATCACACATTCTATTGCAAAAAGTGTGAAGGGATGGCGTCGGAGAAAACATGCCCGCACAATATTGAGGAACGAGTCATTCTGAGTGGGACGAAAGTCCGAGAATGTCTTCAGAACGGACTGGATCTGCCGAATGAGTTCTCACGTCCTGAAGTGATAAAGATCCTTCAGCGGCATTATGTTGCCGCGAAAAAAGTTGCTGCTGCTGTCGCATTGTATACATAGAGACCTCTGAACAATAACCTGATAAGAAATTGATGGTGAACAAATGAACACATTGTACCCCATATTTCTGAACATAGAACATCAGCCCGTGTTAGTGGTTGGTGGGGGAATGGTTGCGGAACAGAAGATCCGAGGATTACTGGACGCAAAAGCCGAGGTAACAGTTATTGCCCCGAGTATTTCTGCGGCAGTGGAAGAGCTTGCAGGCAAGAATAAGATCATTGTGCATCGCCGCGCTTATGAGTCAGGCGATGTAGGAGGTTTTTTCTTGGTGATTGGTGCGACTGATGATAAGACTGTCCAACAGGTGATTTTTAATGACGCTCAAAGCAAGAATGTTCCGGTAAATATTGTCGACGTGCCGCAGTTGTGCACGTTTTATCTCTCGTCAGTTTTCCAAAAGGGTGATCTCAAGATCGCTGTGTCGACAAACGGGAAAAGCCCGACCCTTGGGCAGATTATCCGCGACAAAATTCGGGATGAGTTTGCGGATGGATATCCGGAGTTATTGGAGACAATCGGCGGAGTGCGTCCGCACGTTCTCAAAGCGTTCCCTGATGTTCAGAGCCGAAAGGAATTATTCAGACGATTGGTTCAGACTGAGCTGGAGCGACTTCACGGGCGCACACAAAAGGGTGCGACCAGACCGTATGAGGATTTTCCACAAAAAGGGAAGGTGTATATCATCGGTGCTGGTCCGGGTGACCCGGAGTTGATGACCGTGAAAGGACTAAAGATTCTTCAATCTGCAGATGTTATTATGTATGATGCTCTTGTCAATACGGAGCTTCTATCGTATGTAAAAGAATCGGCTGAGAAGATATTTGTCGGGAAGAGGGCAGGTGCTCATTGCAAACGGCAAGAAGAGATCAATGAGCTGCTTGTCCTAAAAGCTCGTGAGGGGAAGCTTGTCCTCAGACTCAAGGGTGGAGATCCGTTCATCTTTGGTCGCGGCGGAGAAGAGCTTGAAGCATTACAAAATGTGGGGATCAAGGTAGAAGTCGTTCCCGGTATTACTGCAGGAATCGGCATACCGACTTCACTTGGGATACCGCTGACACATCGTCGACATTCTTCAAGTGTTGTGTTCCTGACGGGGCATGAGGACCCAACGAAAGATGAACAACATGTCGATTGGAATAGTATCTCCCGCATCGACAGCATTGTGATTTATATGGGCGTGAAAAGGCTGCATTTCATTGTTGACCAACTGATTCAACATGGTGTGTCACCTCTGAAGCCCGCTGCGGTTATCTTTGACGGAACTCTTCCTGAAGAAATCGTTCTGACTGGAACGCTCGAGGATATCGGAGAAAAAGTTCATAAGCATTCGATGAATTCTCCCGGACTGATTATCGTTGGTGATGTGGTGCGGTTTGTTGAGCCTCATGCCGCTCAAGCAATTACTGCTCAATCTCCGCAACCGGCATTACAGGATACATATCAATGAGCCGGTTCGTTTGCAGTGTAGGAGAATGTTTAAAACCTCGCGTGGCACGTGGCCTTTGCTGGAAGCATTACGCAAGACGGAGACGACACGGCAATGCTGAAGTGACCAAGCGACGGTATAAGATGCCTCATGAATGTCGTTATTGTGGCGTGACCCGGCCGGATGCTTTCTATCCGTATTACAAAAGTGTGTGTAAACAATGCCGGAAACTGAAGACGATAGAACAGAGCTCAATGTAGATCACTCAGAAAAATTCTTAATATACGTATGACACAGAGCCAAAGTATGAGAAACATAAATGCTACGCCAATAGATGTTTTTGAGGATGACAATCTGGAAAGGCAAATTCAAGATCGTCACTCGATTCTGGGTAATATTGGCAACACACCACTTCTTCGGATACGCAGGTTGTGTACGCTGAATGATTCAGTCGAAATCTATGCAAAAGCAGAGTGGTTCAACCCAGGAGGATCAGTCAAAGACCGCGCAGCACTTTACATGTTGCTCGAAGCTGAACGTTCAGGAATCTTGACAAGGGAGAAGACTATTATCGACGCGACGAGTGGAAACACAGGAATCGCCTATGCGATGATCGGCAGCGCTCTTGGCTACAACGTGACCCTGGCGCTTCCCTCGAATGCGAGTGAAGAAAGAAAACATGTTTTGCGCGCCTATGGCGCAGAAATCTTATTCACCGATCCGCTCTCAGGGACGGATGGTGCGCAACAGCGAGTAAAAGAGATCGTTGCTGCAGACCCTGATCAGTACTTTCATCCCGACCAGTATAATAATCCGGCAAATTGGAAGGCTCACTACAACACCACTGCGACAGAAATTTGGTCGCAGACGAAGCAACGCATCACCCATTTTGTCGCTGGGCTTGGGACAACAGGAACGTTTGTCGGCACCACGCGACGATTGAAGGAATTTAATCCTTCACTCACATGTGTGTCGTTTGAGCCGGATTCTCCACTCCATGGCTTGGAGGGATTGAAGCACCTCCCGACGGCGATAACTCCCGGCATCTATGATCCCACGCTCGCTGACGAACATCTTATCGTTTCGACAGAGGAAGCGTATGCAATGGTGAAGCTATTGGCGCGAGAAGAAGGACTATTCGTTGGTATCTCGAGCGGAGCTGCAATGGCGGTGAGCATAAGGCTTGCATCGCAACTCATGGCCGGAGTCATCGTCACGATTTTTCCTGATAGTGGTGCGAGGTATGGCAGCGAACGTTTTTGGAATGAAGGATGATGTCATGGTGAGCATACCACACGATATCATCCGTCAGATTGAACGTCATGGTGAACGGACGTACCCGGAAGAATGCTGCGGTATCATGTTGGGGGCAGATCGGGATGGAATCCATACAGTTCTGTCAATTGTTGAAATTGATAATAGCATTGATGTTAACCGTCAGCGTAGGTTTCTCGTTACGCCGGCACAATATAGAGATTCCGAGAGGATTGCCGCTGAAAGGAGACTCGAACTCTTAGGATTTTATCATTCACATCCGGATCACCCGGCAATTCCGTCTGCCTTTGATACCGAACATGCGTTGCCCTGGTTCACCTACGTTATTGTATCTATCATGCAAGGACAGGCAAAGAATATCACCGCATGGTTGTTGAGTGAGGACAGATCTCATTTCGATGAACGAATCTTGTCTCTTGCAGATACACTTACCCAGGTTAATCAATAATAAAAAACTATGCATTTAGACTTGCAGATCACATAAGGAGAAACCATGCCAACAAAAATACTTATTCCCACACCTCTTCGGGCGTACGCTGAAAAACATGATTCGATTGAGATTGCAGGAACAACAGTTGAAGAAGTGCTGCGAAATCTTACATCGAGATTCACACAACTTCAACGTCATTTATATAATGAGAACGGTAGCTTACGAAGCTATGTAAACGTTTATGTCAATGATGAAGACATTCGGTATCTCCAAAAAGAAAAAACTCCTCTGAAGGAATCAGATGTCATCAGCATTATTCCCTCGATTGCCGGGGGGACCGAAGTCAATACGCTCACCGTCGAACGGGAAATTCAATTATCAAATGAAGAAATCCTGCGCTACAGCAGGCATTTGATTATACCTGAAGTTGGCATGCAGGGGCAGAAGCGGTTGAAAGCAGCAAAGGTACTCTTGGTCGGAGCTGGTGGACTCGGCTCACCGCTTGCATTGTATCTCGCGGCAGCGGGCGTCGGGAAGATCGGCATTGTGGATTTTGATGTAGTTGATGTAACCAACTTACAGCGTCAGGTTCTGCATTCAACAGAAGATGTCGGGAGGTCAAAGCTCGAATCTGCCCGTGAAACGATTCACGGTATCAACCCTCATGTTAGTGTTGAGACATACGAGGTTCGGTTGAGTTCAGACAACGCACTTGAACTTTTTGCGGGGTACGACGTCGTTATCGATGGGACAGACAATTTCCCTACACGATACCTTGTGAACGATGCTTGCGTTCTTCTCGGTAAGCCGAATGTCTATGGCTCCATCTTCCGCTTCGATGGACAGGTGGCTGTTTTTGATGCACAGCGTGGTCCTTGCTATCGTTGTCTCTATCCAGCGCCGCCACCGCCGGGACTTGTTCCGAGCTGTGCAGAGGGTGGTGTTCTGGGTGTCCTTCCCGGAATTGTTGGTTCTCTTCAGGCACTCGAGACAATCAAACTCATTGTCGGTCAAGGAGATCTTCTCATCGGCAGATTGGTTTTATTTGATGCTCTGAAGTTTACCTTCCGTGAGCTCAGGCTCAAGAAAAATCCCGATTGCCCTATCTGTGGCAACGTGCCAACAATTCGTGAGTTAATCGACTATGAACAGTTCTGTGGTATCGAGCGATCACCGGGAAATGGAAATGACCATCAGCAAGACCAGATTTCTGTAGAGCAATTGAAAACTCGTCTTGATCACGGAGATGACCTGTATATTCTCGACGTTCGTGAGCCGCACGAATACGAAATTGTCAATATCGGTGGACACTTGATCCCGCTCGGTGAGCTCCCTGAAAAGATACATACGTTAGACTCGTCGAAGGAAATTATTGTTCATTGCAAACTCGGCGGTCGAAGTGCAAAGGCTGTCGATTTCCTGAAAAAGAGCGGCTTCAAGAAAGTGAAGAACCTTATCGGCGGCATCGATGCATGGGCAGACCGCGTCGATAGAACGTTGCCTCGTTATTAACATCATGAAGAAATCCAAGTCAGAATGATAAAGAATAGTCGGTATTCGCGAATCACCTTGGCAAGCTGAGGACTAGGCGTTATCGGCGTGTATCAAGCTCTTTTCCCCTGGGTTTTCCGCGTCACGTTCTTTCCATTTTGAAGATCGACCTGCAGGTGTTATATTTGTGGGCAATCATCGCTTGCTTTCCATTAACGATCCACAAGGTTTACTCTGCACATGACATCACTCAATGGCTATGCTGGAAGTCTCCGATGCGACTGGACAAAGGATGAAGTCACCAGTATTTATCAGCTTCCGCTGCTTCAATTGATTTACAGAGCGGCAACCATCTACAGACAATTCCACGATGCCTCGGAAGTACAGGTGTGTACCCTGCTATCCATTAAAACTGGCGGGTGCCCCGAAGATTGTGCATACTGCCCGCAAGCTGCACGATACCAAACGAATGTTGAGACTCATGCATTGCTTTCGCTCGAGGAGGTTGTCGAAAAGGCTCACAAAGCCAAAGAAGCCGGAGCGACGCGTTTCTGTATGGGGGCAGCATGGCGCGAGGTTCGAGACAACAAAGAATTTGATCATGTGCTCACGATGGTGAAGGCAGTGAATCACGTAGGATTAGAAGTGTGTGCAACATTGGGGATGGTAACCGAAGAACAAGCAAAAAAGTTAAACGATGCAGGGCTGTACGCGTATAACCATAACCTCGATACCTCAGAAGAATATTACAAGAATATTATCACCACCCGAAGGTACGAAGATCGTTTGAGGACACTGCAGAACACGAGAAAAGCAAACATTACAGTTTGTTGCGGCGGCATCATCGGTATGGGAGAATCTATTGAAGACAGAATCACAATGTTGCTCACACTCGCGACGATGGATCCTCATCCAGAATCAGTTCCAATTAACGCTTTGGTAGCAGTTGAAGGCACGCCACTGGAGGATCGACCACCGGTTAATACATGGGAGTTTGCAAGGATGATAGCCACGGCAAGAATCCTCATGCCGAAATCAATGGTCAGATTATCTGCGGGAAGGCTTCAGATGTCTCAGGAAGCCCAAGCGCTTTGTTTCCTCGCCGGTGCGAACTCAATCTTTGCCGGGGATAAATTACTCACCACACCCAATCCCTCACGTGACGAGGATGAGGCGTTGTTCACCGCTCTTGGTCTGAAACCGAGAAAAGCATTTAAGCATGAAGAGTCCGAATCCTGCTGATTCATTGCCATGAATCACGTTGAAGAAAAACTCCGTCAATCTCTCGATCAAAGAATCTCTGAGCAGTCCTTTCGTGTCTTGACGATCAAGAACGGCTTAATCGATTTTTGTTCTAACGATTATTTGGGCTTTTCACGTTCCGCTCTATTCCGAGAGAGAATCAGCGAATTGGATGATGCGCATCCTTCCAACACGACCGGCTCAACAGGTTCTCGACTTCTCTCTGGCAACAGTTCTTTCTTTGAGGAGTTAGAACACCGCATTGCTCAATTCCATCAGGCAGAGGATGGATTAATTTTCAATTCTGGCTACGATGCCAATTTAGGTGTATTCTCCTGTGTGCCGAAACGAACAGATACATTGCTCTACGACCAATTGGTTCATGCTTCGATCCGGGACGGAATACGACTGAGTAACGCGCGGGCGTATCCTTTCAAACACAATGACATTGAGGATCTCGAGAAAAGGATTACAATATCGACCGGTAATATTTTTGTCGCTGTGGAGTCTGTGTATTCCATGGATGGTGATTGCGCACCATTGACCGATATCGCAACTCTGTGCAAACAATTTGGTGCCCATCTCATCGTCGATGAAGCACATGCGACGGGTGTTTTCGGTGTCAAGGGTGAAGGAAGGGTCGTTGAATTAGGTTTGCAGAATGAAATATTTGCCCGCATTCATACATTCGGAAAGGCGCTCGGCTCTCACGGCGCAATTGTTCTTGGATCGGAAGTATTACGCTCGTACCTGATAAACTTCTGTCGCTCTTTCATTTATACCACAGCACTCCCGTTTCACAGTCTGCTGGCAATTCAATGTGCATATAATGTCTTAGCCTCGGATACAGAAATGCTTCCTCAGTTGAGAAGCCGAATTTCATATTTCAAAAGTAACGTTGGCACTGATATACGGGAACGCGTGATAGAGAGTGCCAGTGCAATACAGTGTCTTGTTGTTTCAGGTAATGAGAATGTTCGATCACTTGCACACCACGTCCAAGAAGCGGGCTTCGATGTGAGACCGATCTTACATCCTACAGTGCCCAGAGGTAAGGAACGTCTCAGGATCTGCCTTCATGCGTTCAACACAGAGGCAGAAATAGAAGACTTGCTTCGGATTATATCGTCTCAGTTATCGTGAGGAGAATTTTTGTCGCGGGCATAGGTACGGGAGTCGGAAAGACTGTTGTGTCTGCAATTCTCGTTGAAGCCATGCGCGCTGATTACTGGAAACCCATTCAAGCAGGAGACTTGGATTCCTCAGATACAAAGACCGTCCAACAACTCATCTCTAATACTGTTTCTCGTTTTCATCCGGAAGTCTACCGGTTGACCAAATCTCTTTCTCCACATGCCGCGGCGGCGGTCGATAACGTCACCGTTGATCTGCAGGCAATATGTTCATCTCTACCGATTACTCGGAATCGTCATCTTATCATCGAAGGGGCTGGCGGCGTTATGTCTCCTGTGAGCGATTCTTCAGTGGT
>JACOSX010000129.1 GCA_016178625.1 Ignavibacteria bacterium | reverse complement strand
CCTCGGGCAGAGACCAAGATATCAGCGAAGCCGTCTCTGTTTTGATCACCCACGCCAACAACGTCAAGCCCAAACTGGCTGGTATCACTTTGTCCTACAGCTTCCAACAGGTGACGGAGGTTAGGGGAGTTCATCTTCTGTTGGTCACTCCGCAGTGCAGCAAGTAGGAGCATAGCACTCGCAGTCATAATTATCTTGATAAGTCGGTTAATGTTCATATCCTTTCTCAGTGGATAAGAAGCATCCTTTTAGAAAGAGAGTGATTCTTGACCGACAGGCGATACAGGTAGACACCCGTGGCGACATCACTGCCTGCATCATCCTTGCTATCCCAGTGCACTATATACTCCCCCGAAGGACGTTCTTCCTGATCTATCAACCGCCTTACCTCCTTTCCTTGCATGTCATAGATTGTCAAGTTTACATGGACTAACAATCCATACGAGCTAACGGAAGGAATAGTATACCTTATCTGTGTCGAAGAGTTGAAAGGATTCGGAAAGTTCTGCGAAAGCTCAAATCCTTTAGGAAGCGGGGTATCTTTTGGATCAATAATACCCACAACGATGGAGGTATCTCCTCCGAAGATCTCCACACGACCGGGACGGTTGTTGAACCCTGGGTCATTGTTCCATGCGCCAAACATCATATCGTCGACCTTGTCACCGTTAACATCTCCCGCTCTCCCTACTGCTTCGCCGGCACCTTCATAAGAGTTGGTGAGCCCCGCAAAACCGAAATCGAACTGTCCGCTCATCCTCCGACCGCCTAAGTAAATCAACACCTCACCGTATCCCCCAAAACCTCGCCTGTTTCCAAGGATGATGTCGTCAAAGCCGTCCCTGTTAATATCACCAGCATTGGAGATTACCCAACCCGGACCACTTCCGGAAAAGCTGCTCCACTTGAGAGCGAGATCGGGAATCGTATCGAATGGATTACCCCCATAGTAGATCAATGTAGAAGTGTCAGCATTGCTTGGAGGGGGAGAGGACTGACGGCGTGGATAGTAGACTGCAAGATCTTCATAGCCATCGCCATTGACATCTCCAACAATATGCGCAGCGCTGGACCCATGAATAATCAAGTCAGGTATTGTATCGGGACTCATTGAGCCGAAAAAAATCTTGATGTAACTGAAATAGCTACCAAACACACTTCTATCACCTCCTATAATAAGATCGCTATATCCATCCCCATTTAAATCCCCACCATCGACCGCAATCCCAAAATCGTATCGTAGGCTATCACCGTGTGCTACCCAATCTGCGATGTTGTCCATCGGTGAGCCGCCAAAGTAGACACGAACCTTTCCTTGATACTGCTGATTAGGATACCCGTAATAAGAGATCGCAATATCCTCATAACCGTCACCGTTAAAATCGCCGATGGCATACGGATACCCAAAACCATCTGCTGTATCAGTACTTCTGAAAATCAAGTCGGGAATTGTATCAAGATGAGTGCCGCCGTAATATAGCTTCGTGTAGAGATTTGTATAGTCGCCATCAAAATGTGTAAAGAGAAAATCTTTCACTGAGTCGCCGTTCACATCTGCTGCGGCTGGATACAGCGTATTACGGAAAACCATATCCGGCAGACTATCCATCGGTGAGCCACCTAAAAAAAGGTAGGTATTTCTCTCCCCTCGGGCAGAGACCAAGATATCAGCGAAGCCGTCTCTGTTTTGATCACCCACGCCAACAACGTCAAGCCCAAACTGGCTGGTATCACTTTGTCCTACAGCTTCCAACAGGTGACGGAGATTGGGCGAGTTCATCTTCTGCTGGTCACTCCTCAGTGCCGCAAGCAGGAACATCGCACTCGCAATCATAATTATCTTGATAAGTCGGTTCATGTCTGTACTTTTTCTCGGTGAACAAGAAGCATCTTTTTCGCGAGAGAGTAGTTTCTCAATGAAAGGCGATACAGATACACACCTGTGGCAACGTCGCCACCTGCACCATCCTTGCCGTCCCACCCGATAGAGTAAAATCCAAGACACGCATAGAGCGCACTTTCAGCATAGGTCGAAGTTAACCAATGCGCATAGCTTTGAAACGTGAGGAAGGTCGTGAAAAGAAGGAATATGGTAACACATCTAGGCATTGTGAATCTCCAGTGGGTGGAGAACAAAAACCTCGCATCAGAATGTAAAAAAGTTATTTCTGAATGTCAAGCATTTTTTAAGATCGCAGAGAGAAGAATTTTAGGCAGCGAGATTCGAGCGAAGGAAGGTGAATAACTTTGTAGAAACCTCCGGAAGCTAAAGAACTCCTTACCCCTCCCCCTTCGCATCTCTCGTCATCAAATCGGAAGTCGCGATGATGGGATCTTTATTCTCGAAGAGTACTTCGTACACTTCGTTGGCAATCGGCAGCTCGACGTTGTGCTTGAGCGCGAGATCATGAACGGAACGCGTCGTTGCCACACCTTCGGCGACCATCACCATCTCGGCAAGCACATCGCTTAACTTTCTCCCCTTCCCGATCTCTTCACCCACGTGACGGTTGCGGCTGTGCTTGCTCATGCACGTCGCAATCAAATCGCCAATGCCGGAGAGTCCGGCAAACGTCTGCGGTTTCGCGCCCATGATCTTCCCAAGGCGAGAAAGTTCTGCGGTTGCACGAGTCATGATGGCTGCTTTCGTGTTATCGCCAAACCCCGCGCCATCGGCGATGCCAGCACCAATGGCAATGACGTTTTTTACCGAACCGGCAAGCTCAACCCCATGAATATCATCGCTGGAATAGACACGGAAGTACGGCGTCATGAATGTTTGCTGTGCCAGCCGGGCACTGTCAAGGTTTGGCGATGCAGCCACGACTGCGGTGGGAATCTGTCGGCTGACCTCCTCTGCAAAACTGGGACCGGAAAGCGTAACGATCTTATCGCGCTTCCCTGTGGGTAACACATCAAGCAAGATTTCAGAGATCGTCATGAGGGAATTATTCTCAATCCCTTTCGCCACATTCACGATCACCGTGTCCTGAAAGTTCTTACCCCTTAATCGTTCAGCAACTGATCGAAGAAACTGCGTAGGAACAGCAGTCACAACCATCTCCACATTGTGCACAGACGATTCGAGGTCGCTCGTGATCTCAATGACATCGGGAATGATGATTCCGGGAAGGAGTGTCGCATTCTCTCGCGTCCCGCGCATCGCTTCAGCATGGTCTACGCGGTGCGACCAGAGAATGACATCGTGGGTATTGTAACTGAGAAGTATTGCAAGTGTCGTCCCCCAGCTTCCTGCACCCAACACTGCTATACGCATGGCGGAGGATTCCGAGGTTGACGATACTGATGAAGCAAATACCTACTGGGGGTCCTGCGTGTGAATACGAACGCGTGTTAAACGGTGTTCGGTTCCCTCAAGCAGCCGTTTGATGTTTGCGCGATGTGTATAGAGAAGAAGAAGGGAAATCCCGATACTGAAGAAGATGAGTGTGTGGTACCCTTGCAGATCGGCATGAAAGAGATTATGACGGAAGAACATCGCCAGGGGAAAGGCAACTGCCCCGCTGATCGAGCCGAGAGAAACGTACCGAGAGATCACGAATACAAGGGAGAATACACCAACAGCTACGACGAGCTCGATTGTGGCAAGCCCCAGAAGCACGCCGCCTGCAGTCGCAATCCCCTTCCCGCCCCGAAAACCACTAAACGCAGTCCACACATGCCCAAGAATAGCAGCGCATCCTGCAATGATGCGAATGACAGTGAGATCTTCAAAGGGTGTTTGGTTGTTGAAGGGAATCGGTCCGTACATCAGCTTGGTGACAAGCATCGTTGCAACATAGCCCTTGACGATGTCGATGGCGATCACGAGCAATCCTGCTCTCAATCCCAAGACACGGATGACGTTTGTGCCCCCGGCATTTCCGCTTCCGTGATGTCGGATGTCGATTCCGCGCGCTAACTTTGTAACAATGATACTCGTCGGAATTGATCCTACCAGATAACTCAGAAGAACGATAATCCCTAATGGTACCATAGATATCCCTTCACTAATGAATTATAATGTTCTAAAGATAAGAGAAAATCTGAGAAAAACAAAGTGATTTCAAGCGACTTGTGCTCTGCGTCGAGCGATAAGGCGGGCAAGCTCAAGGTCTTCCGGTGTAGTAATTTTGATGTTCTCATACGTTCCTTGCACGATTTTCACATTCACCCCACGTCGCTCCACAAGGCTTGCGTCATCAGTTCCATAAAAGCGTGAAGCAAGCGCATCCTCATAGGCATCATAGAGAACGGAGAAATGAAACGCCTGGGGTGTTTGTGCTACCCAAATTTGTTCGCGCCGGGGTGTTTCGTGTATAAACTGATCATCCCTCGAGAATTTCAGTGTCTCCTTAGGACGCACAGCGACGACCGCGGCCTGATGATCCATCGCGACAGATAACACCGACCGGATGAGGGTGCTATCAATAAAAGGACGGACTGCATCATGAACGATCACTATATCAATCTGTCGATGCCGGAGTGCTTGCAAGCCGTTCCAGACGGAGTCTTGTCGTTCATTTCCTCCACACACAACGTCAACCACTTTCGTGAGTCGACCATCATTGATGAGCTTTTTCAGCGGATCGACATGAGGGGCATCAGCAACAAGAACGATTGCGTCGACTTCCGGAACGGATTGGAATTGCTCGATGGTATAAACGATAATTGCTTTTCCATCCAACTCAAGAAACTGTTTGCTCTTACTGCCACCGATCCTGCGACCTTTTCCGGCAGCCGGCACAACCACACCAACTTTTTTCTCTCGGATCATTCGGAAGTGTTACATAATAAGCATGGCATCGCCATAACTGTAGAAGCGCCACTTCTCTTTGATCGCCTTCTTGTATGCTTTCATGATGAAATCCCGCCCACCGAACGCGCTGGCAAGCATCAGGAGCGTCGATTCGGGCATATGGAAGTTGGTGATCAGTCGATCAGCGATCTTGAAATCATAGGGTGGAAAGATGAACTTATCGGTCCATCCTTTGTTTGCTTTCAGATGTCCGGTGGTTGTAACGCTCGACTCCACAGCGCGCGCTGTGCTCGTTCCTGCGACAAATACATGACCGCGGCTGTCGATCGTCCGGTTCACCATGTCGGCAGTGGCTTGAGGAACTTCAAAATACTCCGAATCCATCTTGTGTTTTGAGAGATCCTCGACCTCAACGGGGCGAAAGGAGCCAAGCCCCAAGTGGAGCGTGACCGGCGCAATCCTGACGCCTTTCTTCTCGATTGCTGCCAGGAGGCGTTTCGTAAAATGTAATCCGGCGGTGGGAGCTGCGACGGAGCCGATGTGTTTAGCATAGACGGTCTGATATGTTTCTTTGTCTTCTTCAACAGGCTCACGCTTGATGTAGTACGGCAACGGTGTCATCCCAATCCTCTCAATCACCTTGAAGAGATCGTTCTTATAGTTGAACCGCACCGTCCGTCCGCGAGAGGTCGTGTTATCAATGACTTCACACCAGATCTTCCCATCGTCAAAATAAATCTTGTTGCCGATGCGTACCTTCCGAGCAGGATCGACGATGACATCCCAGATGTTATCTTCCTGGTTGAGCTCCCTCAGGAGGAACACTTCGATTTTTGCATTTGTTTTCTCTTTCTTCCCGAACAGTCGAGCTGCGAATACTTTCGTCTGATTCACGACCAGACAATCACCTTTCGAGAAATAGTCGATGATGTCGCTGAACCGTTTTTCTGTTATCGACTCATCGGACCGATGTAAGACCATCAACCGAGCGGCGTCTCTCGGCTTCGCCGGATGTTTGGAAATCAAATTGCGTGGAAGTGGATACTTGAAATCGGAGAGTTTCATTATTGTCCTACCTTATAAGTGATCGTGGATGAAATAACAAACTTCATGACGTGATGCCGAATCATCGTTTGGGCTTTCTTTTCGGAGATGTGTGTTGTCGCTGGGTCAGTGCTGCCTGCGCGGCAGCAAGACGCGCAATGGGCACGCGGTACGGCGAGCAGCTGACATAATCGAGATGCAGGCGGGCACAAAACTCTATCGACTTCGGATCGCCACCATGCTCACCACAGATACCGATCTTCAGATCTCTGCGAGTCAATCGACCTTTGTGAACGGCATAATTCATCAACGCGCCGACTCCTCGTTGGTCGAGCGTCTGAAATGGATCTTGATCGAAAATTCCGTGTTCGAGATACTGCGGCAAGAACGTGGCTGAATCATCGCGAGAGAGACCAAGCGTCGTCTGCGTCAGATCATTGGTACCGAAGGAAAAAAAATCCGCCGCGCCTGCAATTTCTGCCGCGGTGATCGCGGCACGGGGAAGCTCGATCATCGTACCAACCACGTATTTAACCCTAACACCGGATTGTGAGAATACCTCTTCAGCAACACGTCGAACGATATGTGCTTCTTCTTTAAATTCTTTGACGAACCCTACAAGCGGGATCATCACTTCAGGATGAATATCAATCCCTTCCTTCTTGACCTGGCATGCAGCCTCAAAGATCGCGCGTGCCTGCATCTCGGTAATTTCAGGGAAGACAATCCCAAGTCGGCACCCACGGTTGCCCAGCATGGGATTGAATTCCTTCAGCTGAGCGATACGCTGCGTAACCCGCTCCTTTGAGACGTCAATCTTACCAGCCAGTTGCTCGATCTCTCGTTCGGTATGTGGGAGGAACTCGTGCAGCGGCGGATCAAGCGTCCGAACCGTTACTGGACGCTTTCCCATGGCGCGGAAAATTTCAGCAAAATCGTTCCGCTGCATCGGCAACAGCTTTGCAAGCGCCCGGCGCCGTCCCGATTCATCCTCAGCAAGGATCATTTCTCGGACGGCATCGATGCGGTCTCCTCCAAAAAACATGTGCTCGGTTCTGCACAGCCCAATTCCCTCTGCTCCAAACGCGAGTGCAACCTCACTCTGGTCGGGTTGATCGGCATTGGTGCGGATTCGCAGCTTGCGGAATTTGTCGGACCATTGCATTAATTTCTGAAAAGTGCGGAAGACAGGAGAAGAATCAGGAGACATTTCTTTCGTGACGAGGATGCGAACCACATCGGAAGGCTTTGTTTTCAGCTCGCCGATAATAACTTCGCCTGTGGTTCCGTCAATCGAGATGAAGTCACCCTCCTGGATGGCTTTTCCATCGACATGCATCAAGCGCTGTCTGTAATCGATCTCCAACGCGCTGCATCCTGCAACACACACCTTGCCCATCTGTCGCGCTACCAACGCCGCATGAGATGTCATTCCTCCCCGCGCGGTCAAGATGCCCTCCGAAGCATCCATCCCTTTAATATCTTCAGGAGAAGTTTCGATCCGCACAAGGATCACTCGTTCACCACGCCGTCTCCACTCTTCCGCGGCATGAGCGTTGAAGACCACCTTCCACGTTGCCGCACCGGGTCCGGCGTTCAGGCCTTTGGCGATAATGCGTCCATCCCGCATCGCTAACGTTTTTTCCTCACGATCGAATACCGGCCTGAGGAGTTGATTGAGTTGCTCGGGCTCAACGCGCAAGACCGCTTCCTCCGGCGAAATAAGACGTTCGTCCACCATATCAACAGCGATGCGGAGCGCTGCGAAACCGGTCCTCTTTCCGGTTCGCGTCTGGAGCATAAACAATTTCCCTTGCTCAATTGTGAATTCGATATCCTGCATCTCGCGATAATGACGCTCGAGTTTCTTCCGGACCTGTAGCAATTGTTTATGAATTCCCGGATTCTGTTCTGCTAATCTGCTGATAGCGAGAGGCGTTCGCACACCAGCAACAACATCTTCACCCTGCGCATTCATCAGGAACTCACCGTAAAATTCATTCTCACCAGTCGCGGGGTTACGGGTAAAAGCGACCCCCGTACAAGAGTTCTCCCCCATCTTTCCAAACACCATCGCCTGGCCGTTCACCGCTGTCCCCCACTCAGCGGGGATATTATTCAATTTCCGGTAGGCAATAGCGCGCTCGTTCATCCACGACCTAAAGACAGCGCTGATTGCGCCCCATAGTTGTTCAAGAGGATCCTGGGGGAAGTCAATCCCCATTCGCGCCCGGATCTCTTCTTGAAAAAGTCGTACAAGGTCTCGGAGGTCATCGGTGGTCAGCTCGGTGTCGTGGTGGATGCCTCGGGCAAGTTTCTTCCGCTCAATGATGATTTCAAACGGATCGCGGTCGTTGACATTCTCGGGTTTCAGCCCCATGACGACGTCGCCATACATCTGAACAAGTCGGCGATAGGAATCGAAGGCAAATCGTTCATTGCGCGTCGACGCGATCAATCCATTGATGGTGGCATCATTGAGACCAAGATTAAGAATTGTATCCATCATTCCGGGCATTGAAGCGCGGGCACCCGACCGAACAGACACAAGCAGGGGGTTCTTCTGATCACTGAATCTCTTACCGGTCAGCGTTTCGATCTTTCGCAGCGCAGCGAGAACATTCTTCTTGAACTCTCTCGGATACTTCCCTTGATGGGTCATAGCATACGTGCACATCTCGGTCGAGATTGTAAATCCGGGAGGGACCGGCAAACCGATATTCGTCATCTCAGCGAGATTTGCACCTTTTCCACCGAGGATCGCTTTCATATCTGCACGGCCATCTGCTTTTCCCCCACCGAATAGATATATGTACTTTCGCCTCATCGTGTGTTGCCCTTTATCTATTGTGTACCCCTTGCATTCGTTGGATGGAAGATAAGAATCTATCGAGTATTCCCTTCGATAACGGATTCTCGAAATCACTCATCCGTTCAGGATGCCATTGGACGAAAAGGACAAATGGTTGTACAGTGTTCCCACCGAATTCCATTGCTTCAATGATCCCATCGTCGGATCGAGCAACAACTCTCAAATCTTTGCCGACCATCTCCACTGCTTGATGATGACTGGAATTGACAAACCCCCGCTCAATACCTGAAACATCACCGAGAAAGGATCCGTTCACTATTGATACCGAGTGTCTGCATTCTTCGTTTCCTGAACTACGATGAGACCCGTACCCAGCCTCTTCGAGATCAGGCAACAGCGTGCCGCCGAAAAATACATTCCCGAGCTGCAAGCCTCGACAGATCCCGAGGACGGGGATATTGACGCCAAGCGCCCGTTCAATTGCTTTTAGTTCAAACTCGTCTCGTAACCGATCGATATCTGTGATTTTTGAATGATGAGCCGGACCGCCGTACAGCGACGGTTCAACATCGTGTCCCCCTGTGAGAACAAGAGCGTCGCAGGTGTCCACTTTCGAGAGATTATCGATCTTGTACGACAGCGTTACGCAATTTACGTGTATACCTCCGCCTTGAAGCCATGTGAGATACTTCTGGAACTTATGTTCTGATCCCATCGTATCTGTCACACCAATGACCATTCGGCACCTCTATCCAAAAGATTGTTCAGAAGTTGCTCAACTACTGCTCTGCCTTTAACAATGGAAGATTCAATCTCAAGAACAAAGCATCGTTCAGAGAGAAGAGAGTCTGATATCTGCATCCCCCTCAGTCGTACCGCATCTTTCTCAGTTGTTATGATGTACAACACCCTCGACTCCTCACAGGCCTTCCGTATGACCATCAAATCGGAAGAAGTGTAGCCGTGATGATCCGGAAAGGTCAGAAAATCCATCACATGCAAGCCGACCTCCTCGAGCGTTCGTCGAAAAGATGCAGGGTTTCCGATCCCGCAGAATCCCACACACGCCTTTCCTCTCAGCTCGTGGATTTGTATCGTCCGATCGGAGAACATGTTTAGTAATTTCGTTGGTTGAAGTCGAACCTCGATCACGGGTGCTGAAGAAAATCGCTCACATTCCTTGACCAATTCATTGCGTACGGGTGAGGCAAACGACACGGCACAAATATTTGCCCGACCAAGCGAAGAAATCGGTTCGCGTCGAATACCCGCGGGAATCATCGGGATCCTACTTAATGTCGTTTTTCCATCAATCATAACAATATCTAGATCCCTCTTAAGGCTTCGGTGCTGAAAACCATCATCCAGAACGATAACATGGGGACGATAGCGCTCGACTGCGATCGCGGCACCGCGCGCGCGGTGTTCATCGACAATAACAATGGCTGAGGGAAATTTCGTTGCGATCTGGCATGGTTCATCACCTATTGACTCAGCATTTCCGTATATCGTGTTCCCATCCGAAACTATTTGCGTTCCACTCGTCTTTCGCTTGTACCCACGGCTCAACACCGCGACTCTCATCCCTTTGGCAAGTAACGATCTCACGATGAATTCAACAAACGGCGTCTTTCCCGTTCCGCCAGCTGTCAAGTTACCGACCGAAACGACAGGCACAGCAACTCGATGCACGCGAAAGATCCCAACATCATACGCCAGGTTTCTGATTCTGACCACCAACGCAAAGAACCATGAAAGTGGGATCAGGGCTTTACGCATGTCATCCGACGAGCGATCCTCAAGCGAATGAGAGAATCGTTTCTGCCACGCGCCTCGAAGCTCCCGGCGTTCCCATTCTCTCTCGTATTGCTCCGAGTTTGCGCGCAATGTCTTCTCTCAAGCGTTCACTTTCCAACATCTTCAAAGCTTCGCTGGCAAGTCTCTGGGGGGTCGCGCTCGATTGCACCAATTCCGGCACAACCGTTTCACCTGCAACAATGTTGACCAGTCCGATATTCTTAATGCGAATAAGAAGTTTGCTGACAAGGTACGAGAGCACCGATGTCCGGTACACAACCACCATCGGCGTCCGATAGTACCCAGTTTCCAGTGTCGCTGTTCCTGATGTCACGAGCGCTACGTCCGAATTCTTCATCACGTCATGGGTCGCACTTTGGATCAGCTGTACGCTGAGATCATCTCGAACGAACGACTTCACAAAATCAAAATCAAGCACCGATGAAACGCCGACAGCAACTTGAACATCATTTCGATTCTTCAGCATCCTCGCGGCGCCGAGCATTACAGGAAATATGCTTTCTAACTCCTGACGTCGGCTCCCCGGAAACAATCCAAGGATGCGTTTGTTCTCGTCGAAACCATATCGCTTACAAAACTCCGCGCGCCCTTGTGGTTCGCCGAGAACTTCAAGCAAGGGATGCCCGACAAACTCAACTGCGATCCCTTCACGCCGGTAGATGTCAACCTCGAATGGGAACACAACCAGCATTTTATCGATCACATCTTTCATCTTTCGCAGCCGACCGGGATTCCACGCCCACACTTGCGGGCTGATATAATAGACGATCTTGATTCCATGCTTTCGAGCAGACCGGGCAAATCGGAGATTGAATCCGGGGTAATCAATCAGCACAAGAACATCAGGCTTGCGATATTTCAATAAGGCTTCAAGGGTTCGCTCGACGGATTTTAGTAGCGGGAGGTGTTGAATGACTTCCACGAAACCCATCACCGAAAGCTCGCGGATATGGTAAACCAGATCCATGCCCGCCGCTTGCATCTTGTCGCCGCCGATCCCCGTGATCTCACACTCTGGCACTCGGCGTTTTAGCTCTCGCACAACTCCTGATCCGTGCAAATCGCCGGATGCTTCTCCCGCAATCATCATCACTCGCATGTGATCTATCCCCTAAGACGCCAAAGGATTAAGAGCGCGATGGTCAGTAGTCCGATTGCCTGCAGTGTTCGTTTTTCAGATATCAGACCACGCGTCCAATCCAACTCCGGTTGCGGGTGAATCCCGTCATTGTATCGCTTAAACACTGGAATGAATCTTGGTACGGATTGACAGTACTTGACATATTCATTACCAAATGCCTTCAAGAGATATTCTTCTTCCAGGCTTACGATCATTGAATATTGGAAGAGAAAATAAAAAAGAGCGACCAGCGCTAAGACCGGAGTATTAGACATGACCCCGACACCGAAATACATCAGGATATTCCCGACGTAAAGGGGGTTGCGGACAAATGAAAATGGACCCTTCGTGATTAAGAAGGTCCCGCCGACCGGTCCTGTCGTACGTGTTTCGCTTCCGGCGATCGCAACACCCCACAAGCGAAGAAACTCACCAAATGCTACAATGAACAATCCTGTCACAAGACTCAGGGGGGTCGGATGGGCAACAATGATCATAACCAACAAAAACGGGATCGGAGTATAGCTACGATACTGAAACAGCCGTTGCCGGAAATCCATGTAGCTCCTATCAACCACCCAAAAATACATCACGGCGTGCGAGTTCTGCCTGTCGGCGTTTCTTCAGAGTGGGTCGGCTTTGTGAGATATTCTGGTTAAGCATGGTCGTCAGCCGTTTCTGGATGTCGGCAAACGTCTGGTATTCAAAGAATGAAATATTTTCTTGCTGGCAGAATCGTAAGAGATCATCCTTCGCAAAGACAACGTCGGCAAATCGCGCCGGACACCGGTCTGAATAACCCTCGCCGATGTAGACGATGATATCATCTTCCTCACAGAGTGTTAACATGTGGTTGCGCTTACAGCACGCACATCGATCACATACTTCATCCGTATAGGGGAACGATGGATAAAACTGAACCACCGAACCGTCACCTTTCGGAATAAGGGTTAAGCTGTTCGAGAACAATGGAACCTCCACCCCGTGACGATGGAGAATATACCGGATATAATAATCCATCCCATCGCTCACGATGAAGTGTTCCAGCCCGCGCTCGCGACAGTATTGGATGAAATCAATGAACGTGGGATCAATCTCTTGTTCATCCAAGAAACTATTGAGTGCGCCGGTACTCACATCGCCACACGCAGCACATTCACGGAGGAAACATTCCACGGCGGAGATCATCCCTTGGCGATAGCTCTCGACGGCATCAACAGACTGCTTGCCACCAAATCTTTCGAACAATGTGTCTCCGACATCGCGACGCGTGATCGTCCCATCAAAATCGATAAAGACCTTAACCATCAAACAGGAATTTCGTAATACTTATTGAGTAGAAACCGAGCCTTAGCCTGTTACGGCTGCAGAACCCACACGCGCTTCCTCATTGAAGCGCACGGTGACAATCTTAGAAATTCCTTCCTCCTCCATCGTCACCCCGTACAGAGCGCTCGCAGCTTCCATGGTGCGTTTATTGTGCGTCACGACGATGAATTGGGTATTACTTGAAAACTTCTTCAGGATGCGCGTGTACCGATCAATATTGGAATCATCCAATGGCGCATCGACCTCATCAAGGATACAGAAAGGACTTGGCTTAACGAGATAAATTGCAAAAAGCAAAGCGATAGCTGTCAACGTTTTCTCACCCCCCGAAAGGAGATCGATAGACGTTGGGCGCTTCCCACGTGGTTTGGCAATGATCTCGATGGTAGCCTCAAGCGGATCTACTCCTTCTTCAATCCGGAGGTCGCATTCATCTCCCTCCATGAATAGCTCTTTGAAGATGGTGATGAAATTCTCCCGGATCTTCAGAAACGTTGCAAGGAATATCCGTTGAGCTGTCGCGTTGATCTCTTCGATCGTATTGAGAAGTGTTTTCTCCGCTTCGAGGAGGTCATCGCGTTGTTGCGTAAGGAAGTTAAGCCGTTCACTCTCAGTGGTGAATTCGTCGAACGCGGCAAAGTTGATCGCTCCGAGAATCCTGATACGATCCTTCAGGTTTTTGACTTCTTCCCGAAGATGAGCAAAGTCAACCCACTCGTCTTCCGGGTAAGTTTTCAGTTGAAGTTCAAATTCGAATTCTTCTTGGGCGCGGAGTTTCAAATGGTCAATATTTGATTTCAATTCTGAGATCTTCATCTCGAGTTCATGGGCGGTTGCAACCGAGTCATCATGGAGACGTCGTTCGTCTTTGATCCTGAGTTCGATCTGATGAAGTTCGTTTCGTTTCGCAGCGTACGATTGTTCGATTCCCTTCTTACTATCCTCGAGATGCTGGAATTCACTTCGCAGCGCCGCAGCTTCTTGATCATTGTTTTGAATATCCGTCGAGAGATGCGTGATTTCTTCTGCGGCATGGGCGATTTCTTCATCGCGACGCGTGAGGGTTACCGCGATGTCATTCGTGCGAGCATCGGCGCGTTCAATGTCACGCTCGATGTTTCGCATATCACCCTGGAGCGTTACTACTTTAATCTCGAGTTCACTTACAGCCTTGGTTTTTTCATTCCAATGAAGCTCCATCGCCTCGAGCTCTCGGCCAGCAACACCGGCAAGCGATTCATGCTCACCATTCCTTTGTTCCATCGTCGTCAGGTCGTCGGCACCGCCCTCATGCTGATGTTGGATCTCGAGAATCTCGTGTTCCAGTGTCTCAATTTCAGTTCGGTTGCGCTCGATGCCGTCGTTTGCACGCTTCTTTTCAAACTCCAGCTGAGCGATGCGCATCTCGATTCCCGTCATCTCTTTCTCGATGGTCTTGACCACATCGATGAAGGGCTTCATGTCCAGTGCATCATGTCGCTTGAGCAGATCAGTTTCTTGCAATGAGATGGAGTTCAACGTATCCCGGTAACCGTTAATTTCCCTCTCGAGTTCGGTGATTTGCGTTTTTTTACTGATCAAGCCACCCTCATCGAAGCGCTGACTGCCACCGCGCAACATTCCTGCGGTGGTGACAATTTGCCCATCAAGCGTTATGCAACGGACGCCAGTCAGATTCAACAAGACCTGGGTGCCAACTGCGAGCGTCTCAACGACGATCACATCATCAAGCAAGAAATTTATCAGCGGCCGGTACATCTCTTTGCAACGTACAACATCTGCCGCCCAAACATAAGAACGGCTTGCTTCCTTTTTGTTCTTGTGACGAATCTTCGGAACCCATTGGAGGCAAACGAACGATGCTTTTCCCTTATTCTCCCGCTTCAACTCTTCTACCGCTGCATAGCCGTCCTCAACCTTCTCGACGACAAGAACATTCGCTGCGTCGGCAAGTGCCGCTTCGATCGCCGCGCGATATTTCTCTTGCGCCTCGATAACATCCGCAACCGTCGTAATGCGTTTTTTCCTCCATCCCTCATGATTGAGAATGTACTTTGTACCTTCAGAATATCCTTCGCTGTTCTCCAACATGCGGTGGAGAAATTCTACTTTCGCAGTGCGCCGTTCGATTTCATGCGTATACTCAAGAGTCTTCTTCTGGAGTTTCTCAATCTCTATCTTCAATTCCTTTTTGGATTGCTCACGCTCATACAGGTGCATCTCTGCCTCGACGAATCGTCGACGGAAATCTCGGTCCTGAGCAGTCAGTTGGGAGACATTTTCTTGGTTCTTGGCGATGTCTGATTCGTACAGGGCATTGTCTTCGAGCGAACGCTCGATCCGACCCCTGAGGTTGTCGATGCGCGCCTTCAGTCGTTCCTGCTCACCGCGTTTCTGAACAATATCATGCGCGAGCCTGAGGAGAGAGTCTTTCAGAAATTGGACATAGACTTTCTTCGTTTCGAGAGCTTTTCCTTCGGACAACCATTCCTCCTTTACTCGCGAATATTCAGTTTCCAAGGAGGTAAACTTCTGGAGGAGAAGGTCTTTGCGAGACCGGAGGGCCGTTTTTTCTTGCTCGAGAAGTTCATTCTGCGACTGCAGATCAGATTTTTCCTTCTCATATCGCTCCATATTTCCGACGAGAGAGTTGCGACGTTCCTTGGAAACGAGGATTCGTTCCTCGACCCGGTGGATCGTCTCAAACTGAGAGGATGCCTTCTCCTGCACATCTCTCAACTGGCGCTCAATCTCGGTCAAAGCTTCTCGAAGCTGATCAACCTGTGCTTCCTGTGACCGGAGTGCCTCATCGATCTGCGACTTATCGGCACTTGCAAGACGAAATTTTTCTTCCAGCGGGGCGACCTTGTGATGAAGATACGCATATTCACGTTCGAGGAGATCAATCTCGATTGCCTTCAGACGACTTGAGACTTCATTATACTGTTCCGCTTTTTTTGCCTGGCGCTCCAATGAACCGACCGTCTTCTGAACTTCCTTCACAATGTCATTCACGCGAGCGAGGTCTTGCTGAACGCTTTCGAGTTTACGAATTGCCGCCTTCCGGCGATGCTTGTATTTTGTCACCCCCGCCGCTTCCTCAAACAATCGCCGGCGTTCATCAGTCTTGTCACTGAGGATGGATTCCACCATCTTCAATTCGATGACGGAATATGCATCACTCCCCATTCCGGTATCCATGAAGAGATCAAGAATGTCTTTCAGCCGACAGGGAACCTTATTCAGGAGATATTCGCTCTCGCCGGAGCGGAACACGCGTCGCGTGATGGTGACTTCGGAATACTCTGTTGGTAGAATGCCTTTCGTATTTTCAATCGTCAGGGAGACCTCCGCAAGTCCAAGAGGTTTACGGTTCTTCGTTCCATTGAAGATCACGTCTTCCATTTTATCGGACCGCAGCGTACTGTAGCGCTGTTCCCCCAATGCCCAACGGATTGCATCAACGATGTTCGTTTTGCCGCAGCCGTTCGGTCCAACGATAGCCGTAACACCGGCGTCAAAATTCACATTGATCCGCTGGGCAAACGACTTGAATCCTATGACTTCAATTTTGGAAAGATACATTTCGGCTCCTCACACTGAGGTTCTCAGCGATTGTACCATGTATTTCAGATAGACGGTCGTTGACTTCGTGTAATCAAGATACCCATATACTGCCGCCGTCGCAACTACTATGACAAGAATACTCACGGCATAGACTTTCATTGGGAACACATCATAGATGATGGAGATCCCCTTCAGCAATCGAACCAATACCCAGATGCTCGTTATTCCAACGACCACAAAAACAGGTACGATGTAGAATTCTGTCTCCATCAATCGATACAGAATCATTGCGATCGGTATAAGGACAATGTACGGAAGGAGCGACCACATGGTGATGGAGAAGGCATGATAGAAATAGACATGTGTCCGAACCATCATGGAAAATAATCGCACCATCAATGCAAGCACGAGGAGTTTCAGGAAAATGATTCCTGAGATCACGAGAATGAACTTCAGAGGATTCCAGACAAGGTGAATGAACCATTCTTTTACTCCATCCGACATAAATTGACTGAGGAGATTATCAAGGAGGAGGTTCTCTCGATAATGGGAGAAGATGCTGGAGAGAAGAGTTGCCCATGTGACCGAGACAATGGCAGCGAGGAATATCGAGTGTGCGTATGTCAAAATCCGTTGATCGCGGACGTCGGCAAAGAAGTTATATGTCCGGAATAATGATCGGTTCACACACTCTCTGAACCGCCGATTGCCGTTGTAAATGAATGCAAAAGAGACGAGCGCAACAAAGCCTGCCAAAACAAAAATGATGGGCGCATTCGATGAGTAGTTCCCTACCGGCAGCGCTTGCGATTTTTCACCGTTGAACATGGCGCGAACAATGTCAAATGCAGTCCGCTTCTCGCGTTCGTAACTTACAATTCCCGTGGTATGGAGATAGGGATCATCCGCATGTGTGGTCAGCGCCGCTCGGTCGGTACGCCAATCGTTGAACGACCAGAGCACACTTCCCGCGACTTTAGCATCCTTGATCGCTTCGTAACATTGGAGTGCATATCGTGCCTGTGATTCCATCGAGAGTGGGTCACTGTATCCGTTATGGTTTCCGGGCTCAACGTCTCTTCCATACCGCGACACGAGTATTGGTTTATCGGGATGCTGTGCCTTGCAGCGCTTCAGTGCATCGCGGAATCCCTTCACATCGCCGCCGTAATTGTTCACCGCGATCAAATCAGCATACTCGAAACAGGGATCATTCACATAGCGCGTTGCGAAATATACCGAGTGCTGATCTATCGCCTTGATGATATTGCGTAGAACGTTGACATAATCGCATGAGTTGGGAGCGGTAGTTTCAAACTCGTCACCAATTCCCCATGCAAGCAAGGACACATGAAGTTTATCCCGCTCAACCATCTCTTTTGCATAGGTAGTCGCGATTTCCACGTAGTAATCTTTCGAAAGGATTTCTGCCGGAACACCGACGACCGGAATCTCTTCCATGACGAGCAATCCATACCGATCGCATAAGTTGAGCATATATGGATGAGGAGGACAAAGAAACCTGACGAGGTTCGCGCCTAAGGCTTTTATGGATGCGATATCACGTTCAAGCGCCTCGTACGTCATTGCTGACCCAAAGGTGGAGTGATCGCCCTGCCACAGGATCCCCTTCAACGGCGTTTGTATATTGTTGATATAGAGATGACCATCCTTCCATCGAAGATCTCTTATACCAACATTGGAATCAAACTCATCAAGGAGAGTGACTTCTTTGTTGACAACGCGAACAATTTCACATTTCAGGATATATAAATCAGGTGCCTCTGGGAACCACAATTTAGGTGCCGCCAGAATAACCTCTGCGTTTATACTCACCGATTTATTTACTTGCACTGAGATCGGCGAAATTCCACTCCGTCCCACCAATTCATTGCTCAACTTGTCATAGGCTTCGACCTGGAACCCGAGCAAACCACCCGATAGACTTTGGGCTCCTGAGCCTCGATCAGTGATATCTGTGCTAACAAAAACTTTTGCTAATTTGACTTCACCCTTTGCATCATTCACGATCTCGGGTTGTACATCCATGTTTTCAACATACAATTTTGGTGTTGCAAGGATGTAGATGTCGCGAAAAATTCCACCGTACGTCCGCCAGCCACCTATTTGTTGACGCAGGGGTAGAGTTGTTTTCGGCGTCAACTCGTTATCGACGGAAATTCGAATGGCGTTTTCCGAGCCGACCTGCAAAATATTCGGTTGAATTGGTAGGACAAACGATGAATATCCGCCGGTGTGCCGTCCGATGAAATTACCGTTGATATTGATCTCACTCTGGTAATTGATGCCGTAGCCTACCACAAAGAATGTGTACCTATCCAGCATCTCGGCCTTCACCTCGAATGTCCTCCTGAACACAACTTTCCCTGCGAAGTCGTAAGCGCTCGGGACAGATACCGAACTCCATGTTTTTCCATCGATACTATAATTCCATGCGCCGGCGAGATCGATTTTCATCCGGGTCGGAGTATCAGGGAACATGGCAGCATCAACTCCGTTAGGGGTCGCTTGTCCGTTCTCGAAGAATTTTATTTCACCGGGTGGAAATTGGGATAATCCAATGGCAGGAAGGAACAAAGCAATGAGCGCACATCCAAGATGTCCGCACAACCCACGTGTATGTGCTGTTGTTTTGATGTTTATGGATCTGACAATCGTCAGTACGAAAACACACCCTCGCTCAATGCGACGGGCTTTCTCACTGAGCAAAATCGCTAAAGACACGCCTAATCACGCACTAATCCTTCAAATATAATAAAAAAGTGATGGGAAAGCAATGGGAATGTGGGGATTTTTCAATATTACTTGGCAAAAATGCTGACTCAGGGGATGCGCGCCTCTACTCCCGCCTGCACGATTGCCATGAAGGTATCTGACTTCAAGCTCGCACCGCCAATCAGCCCTCCGTCAATGTCTGATTGAGAGAGTAGATCAGCTGCATTCTGCGCATTCATGCTACCCCCATATTGGATGACAAGCTTCTCCGCGAGGCTCCAGGAAAACAACTGACTCACAAGTTTTCGAATCAACTTGTGCACCTGGTTCGCCTGGTCAGGCGTTGCATTTTTCCCTGTGCCGATCGCCCAGACGGGTTCATAGGCAATGATGCACTTTTGAATCTCTTCGGATGAGAGTTCATGAAGGACACCTTTAATTTGCGCGGCGATGATTCTGTCGGTCACGCCAGATTCTCTTTCTTCCAGCGTTTCGCCGACGCAGATGATCGGCGTAAGCATAACCTTAAGTGCTTTCTTCACTTTCGCGTTCACCAGATCATCAGTCTCTTTGAAATACTGCCTTCGCTCCGAGTGTCCGAGGATAACATACTCGCATCCGATAGTTGTGAGCATTCTCGCCGAGACTTCGCCGGTGTATGCACCATCATCGTGCTGCGACATATTCTGTGCGCCGAGCTTCATCGGCGTGCCTTGAACAAGCGACTTCGCCACTACAAGCGACGTGAATGGCGGACAGAGAACAACATCCACCTCGTTCTGAAAATCCTTTATTCGTTCCTTCAGCTCGTTTATGAGTCCGGCTGTCTCGTGAATATCTTTGTTCATTTTCCAGTTGCCTGCAATTACTTTCTTCCGCATGGGTAACCTTTATTTGATGTGCGATGTGCGACGTAAGATGTGCAATCTGAGTTAGGAGCTCAACTTACTTGGACAGAACAGTTTCTGAAAGTCTTCTCTTTAAAATTGAATTGACGAGTGTTGGATTCGCCTTTCCCTTCGTTGCCTTCATGACTTCTCCAACAAAGAAACCGAATACCCTCTCACTCCCCGAGAGGAATTTCTCGACTTGCAGTTTGTTCTTCTCAAGGACTTCGTTGACAATTTTCTCAATGGCACCTTCATCGGAAACCTGAGCAAGACCCTTCTTTTCAATGATCACCTTTGGATCTTCATTCGATTCTAACATTTCATCCCACAATTCCTTCGAGATTCTGGAACTAATCGTACCATCAACTTGCAATTCGATCATACTGGCAAGCCTGCCTGTTGGCAAAGAGAAATCCTCAATCCTGATCTTACGTTGGCCTAATTCCCTTAACACAGAGGTCATTACCCAATTAGCAACCAACTTAATTTTCTCTTTTTGTTTTGCCCCATCATCTTTATGGAGATGACTAATTTCTGCTTCAAAAAAATCTGCAATTCCTCTTTCTTCGCACAGTATATTAGCATCGTACCATGGCAAACTGTACTCCGAAATGAACCGATCCCGACGCGTGGTTGGATGCTCAGGCAAGTTCGACTTCACTCTCTCGATCCATGGCTCATCAACAAGCACCGGCACCAGATCAGGATCAGGAAAGTAGCGATAGTCGTGCGCCTCCTCTTTACTACGCATCGGGTACGCGGCGTTTTTGTCGGCATCCCACAACAGCGTCTCTTGAACAACGGCTTCTCCGTCCTCAAGCATCCGTAACTGACGGTTCATTTCGAACTCGATCGCCCGCTCGACATTGCGGAATGAATTCATGTTCTTCACTTCGGTCTTCGTCCCGAATGACGTCTCACCCTTCTTTCTCACAGATACATTGGCATCGCAACGAAGGCTCCCCTCTTCCATATTCCCATCGCATATTCCAAGATAGGTGACAATCTGCCGAATCTTGTACAAGTAGAGATACGCCTCTCGTGGCGAACGCACATCTGGCTCGCTGACAATTTCGATCAGCGGACCGCCACATCGATTGATGTCCATCAATGTCTGAGCGTCTTGGTCGTGAATGGACTTCCCCGCGTCTTCTTCCATGTGAATGCGCGTAAGACCAATTTTCTTTCGGGTGCCGTCTTCGAGATCAATCTCGACATATCCACCTGTGCAGATCGGTTCTTCGTACTGTGAGATCTGATACCCTTTGGGTAGATCAGGATAGAAGTAATTCTTCCGCGCAAAGATGGAACGAGGAGCAATCCTGCAATTCGTCGCGAGTCCCATGCGTATTACAAATTCTACGACATTCTTATTAAGAACAGGAAGGACTCCGGGCATTCCCAAACAAATTGGACAAACATTTGTATTCGGTTCGTTGCCGAACTTCGTCGTGCATCCACAAAACGCCTTCGATTCTGTCAATAGTTGCGCATGAACCTCGAGCCCAATGACCGGCTCGTATGCTTCGCTGAACTTCAATGATTCCTCTTCTTCAATAATGATCTTCTAAGAGCGTCGACCTGCCTAAGATGATTCACATCATGTCCTGCTAACATGTGAATCATTCGCTCTACGGTTTCCTTGCCGCGTTCTTCGTGAATGCCATATCGCTGCCATTCATTGGGCTTCAGCGACTTGAGAAGAGACAAGTGCGCTTTTCGCAAGGTGGTGAACAGGTTTAATTTCTCTCGGCACTTCGCCCTGTTGTAGTAGAGATGATCAGCCCATTTGTCCTGATCATATGCCTGAAAATGACGTCCCGGCTGCGCAATCGCCATTCGAATTCGGAAGCCCATTGCCCATTCCGCATCACAGAAGTGACTGACAAGATGTGTAATTGACCACTTCCCTTGTTTCGGTGACGTGCTGAGTTGCTTTTCAGTCAATCCACGAGTGAGTCGTTGCAATTCTCCCGGCGTTTGCGCGCAGATTTTAAGCGGATCCTTGTTGATAATGTTCGATAGGATGCGTTTGCTGTAAGGGTCTTTGATCGCTTTAATGCTCTTAACTTTTTTCATTGTCTATCTCTTAATGTTGAATTGGTCTTATCTTGTTTTCTTGTTCCCAGCCTGAGGTTGCGAACAAGAAGAGTCTAAGGTTGGGGACGAGAACTCCTAATTTTTGATTGCCGCTGTCACCTTCTCCGCTGCATCCCGAAGACTACCGGCAACCATAAAGTTCAACCCGGAATTGGCGAGAATCTCTCTGGCTTCCTTTGCATTCGTGCCTTCGAGCCGCACGACAACCGGTACATTCACGTGAACATTCTTCGCCGCTTCAACGACACCATTCGCCACACGGTCGCATCGCACGATCCCACCGAAGATATTGATGAGAATGGCTTTCACATTCTTGTCGGACAGGATGATCTTGAAGCCATTGGAGACAGTATTCACATTCGCACCACCGCCGACATCGAGGAAGTTTGCCGGTTCACCGCCGGCAAGTTTGATGATATCCATTGTACCCATGGCGAGGCCCGCGCCGTTCACCATACACCCCACGTTACCATCGAGCTTGATGTAGTTCAAATTATGTTTCGAAGCCTCAACTTCCAACGGCTCTTCTTCATCGAGATCTCGCATTGCGGCCATATCCGTATGGCGGAAGAGGGCATTGTCATCGAAGGTCATTTTGGCATCGAGTGCCAGCACTTGCCCATCTGTCGTGATCACCAGTGGATTGATTTCCGCAAGTGACGCATCCGTTTCCTCGTAGGCACGGTACAGGGCGGATAAAAATTTGACACCATTCTTGAACGCTTCCCCGCTCAAACCTAACCCAAAGGCAAGCCTCCTCGCCTGGAATTCACGAAACCCGATGGTGGGATTGACATAGTCCTTCAATATTTTCTCGGGAGTCTCGGCTGCAACTTTTTCGATTTCCACTCCTCCTTCCGTCGAAGCCATCACAACATTTTGAGAACGTGTACGATCAAGCGTGATGCCGACATACAGTTCCTTCGCGATGGAGATACCCTGCTCGATCAGTAGCCGCTTCACGACTCTCCCCTCCGGTCCGGTCTGATGTGTCACCAGTGTCATACCGAGAATCTGCGACGCGTACTGACGAACTTCATCGAGACTCTTTGCCACCTTAACACCACCGCCCTTCCCGCGGCCCCCAGCGTGGATCTGCGCCTTCACAACCCACACGTTGACGCCGAGGTTCTCGGCAACGTTCATCGCCTCGTCAACAGAGAAGGCAACACCCCCATTGGGGACGGCAACGCCGTATTTCTTTAGGATTTCTTTCCCTTGATATTCATGGATTTTCATTCTGTCTCCGGCATAACCTAGCTATATTGAATTCCTCATTGAAGATTCACGATGGAGGTAATGCGATATGAACCTTGCATCCTGAATCATGAATTGTTTATTTCACTTTCGTCGCCACTGATTTCGCTTGCAGGAACAGCAACAAGTAATCCTGCCCGCCCGCTTTCGAATCAGTTCCACTCATGTTGAAACCACCGAATGGATGTGCACCGACCATCGCGCCTGTGCACTTACGATTAAGATAGAGATTGCCGCAGAAGAATTCCGCCTTTGCCTTCTCGAGCTTTTTCTTGTTCTTCGTGTACACTGCTCCTGTCAAACCGAACTCTGTATTGTTGGCAATCTCGAGTGCATGATCGAAGTCTTTGGCTTTGATGACTGCAAGGACAGGACCAAAGATTTCTTCCTGCGAGATTGTTCCTTTCGGATCGACATCCGCAATGACGGTTGGACGCAAGAAATATCCTTTTCCGCCTGCAGGACTACCTCCGGCAATCAGGCGTCCCCCCTCGCTCACACCTTTATCGATGTATCGCTGGATGGTTTCCATCGATCGCTTGTTTATCACTGGACCCATGTAGTTGCTCAATTCTTTCGCCGGTCCGATCGTGATCGATTCTGCTCGCTTTTTCAGCAGGTCGACAAACTTATCATAGATTTTTTCATGGACGATGACACGGGAACAGGCAGAGCATTTCTGCCCCTGGAAACCGAACGCCGAGACCGTCACCCCAGCCGCAGCTTCATCAAGATTTGTTTCGCTATCGACGATGATTGAATCCTTCCCACCCATTTCTGCAATAACACGTTTGAGCCAACGCTGTCCCGGCTGAACTTTTGCCGCCTCGGCATAAATGTGGATGCCAACTTCCTTCGATCCTGTGAACGCGACAAAACGTGTCTTCGGATGTTTCACCAGCGTATCGCCGACAGCCCCACCGGGTCCCGCGACAAAATTGACCACGCCTGGCGGCAACCCGACTTCTTCCATAATCTCGATCAGTACATAGCCGTTCAGTGGCGAATCGCTTGAGGGTTTTAAGATAACGGTATTTCCTGTAACGACCGCCGCCACCGTCATGCCGGTGAGAATTGCCAGCGGAAAATTCCACGGAGGGATGACAACACCTACCCCTAGTGGGATGTACATGAGCTCATTCTTCTCGCCCGGAAGTTGAACAGAGGGTTTCATTGAGGCGTACCGCAGCATCTCGCGCCCATAGAACTCGCAGAAGTCGATCGCTTCCGCGACATCGGCATCAGCTTCGGACCAGCTTTTCCCAACTTCGAAGATCTGGATGGCGTTCAATTCATAGCGGCGCCTGCGCATGGCTTTCGCAGCTTTGAAAAGATACGTCGCCCTCTTATCCGGTGACACCCGGCTCCACGTTTCAAATACTTTAGCGGCTACCTCGAGAGCACGGACAGCGTCGTCGGCAGTACCTTGCTGAAAAATACCGACTACTTGATCCGGGTTCGAGGGGTTGAGGGAGTTAAACTTACTCTGATTTGTCTGCTTCTCGCTACCGATAATGTTTGGGTATTCCCTACCGAGCTGTGACTCGAATTGTGCGATCGCTGCTTGTTGTTTCTTCCGGTTGGCAACTTTCGACCAATCTGTGTAAGGTTCGTTTTTGAATTTGGAAACTTTCATGGATGTCCTTCTTAAATAATGTTGTATGTTAGACCAAATGAAAATGAAAAGCCTGAAGACGTATAAGATGCTGGGAAATAGGGTGGCTTAACTCCGTATCCATCAGAGCGATAGTTCCCATAACTCATACTAGTAATAAATCGCAATTGATCCTCAAGGAAATATACAAAATTTCCCGAAATTGTGTAAGACGTGGCTCTCGTGTACTGGTCAACGTCATAGCTGTAAACAGAACCGGAGCCATTTGTAAAGTCGACACTTCCACCCAGCTCGACTCTTTCTCCAATTTCATGAGTCAATGTGGTGGTGAGTCTCATAAAAAATCGCGTATCATAATGATGATTCGGTAACTCCACCTTGAACTTAGAATATAGATGCGTGAACAGGGAGAAAGGGTAACCAAACTCAGCACCAACTTCGTGCACATATATCCAGTCGTTGTTGAACTGGTCGTAGCCGACTGCACTTGATCCTGCGACGATTGTCTGTCCATCAGAACGAGATTGATCATGGGTATCATTGAATGCGTAATACACCCTCCAACCGAAGAGCCGCGACTGGATATCTTGACGGAGTGCCTCGACAATCTTTAGCGTAGAAAGCCCCGTGAGTTGCTGCGATCCGAGCGCCCCCCGCTCAGCCAGCTCGGCGATGATATCCTGAACAAAATACTTTTCGTATCGTTCGAAATTGGTTGTATAGTCCCTTCTACGAGCAAGACGATCAGCAAGATCAAGCATCTCACTCCTGCTCAACTGACGATTAACAACGCCATCTTCACGTAAACGTTCAACCACCCTCAATGCACGATAGATAAACGATCCATCGCGGATTCTTCCGTAACCGATGGCGAGTGATCCTTGGAAATGAAGGGAATAGGACTTACGGATTTCCTCTTCACTCGTTTGTGCTTGAGAACGATTCGTCACCAAATTCAACTTTGAATAGGAACCAGAAACGCCCGATGATAATCTCGTCATCAAATGGAATCCATCATCGGAAAGATAATGAAGAACCGACCAACTTGCACCAAGGGCACCCGACCAGCTGCGATCGTTCGATTCATCCCGTCGAACGACCCCTGTGTCATTTTCTGTTTGATCTCTTCTATCGGGGGTACATCGAAGATCGAAATGAATTACCTTCTCTGCTCCCGCTGTTAAAATAACCGGTTGCGTTGCCCTTCCAGTCGATTGCTTGTGTCTCCGGATATCGGAAATCAGAAATCGAAACACTGTCTTGTGCGATCGCAGCGCAGGATGGCAGAATGAAAAACACAAAGACGCGGACACAGATTGCCATAGGAGCCTTTCTTTGGTTTCTTGATCAAACCTCCGAGACTGAAGAGTTACTTCGGGGTATTACTTATAAGGGCACGAATGACGGCATCATGCACGGCCGGGCGTACTGGAGTAATCCTGGTGTTGCCCCGGGTTGGATAAACACGGTTGGTCAAGAATATAACAAAAATTTTCTTTGCAGGATCAGCCCAGATGGAGGTGCCCGTAAATCCAGTATGACCAAACGATGTCTCGCCGAACAGCTTCCCGGCAGTGCTGTAACCATTGATCGTCTTCGTATCCCATCCAAGGGCGCGAGTACTTTTCGAGTTCTGCTTGGTCGTGAAGAGCCTTATTGTTTGGGAGTTCAGGTATTGTCTACCACCGTAGCTTCCTTCATTCAACACCATCTGCATGAACACCGCGAGGTTGGATGCAGTTGAAAACAGACCGGCATGGCCCGATATTCCACCGAGCGCATACGCGTTTTCATCATGAACAACCCCGCGCACAAGCTGCTTGCGATAGGCTGAATCGAACTCCGTCGGTGCGATATTCTCCCACAATGATTTCGATGGATTGAACATCGTTGAAGTCATTCCCAAAGGCTTGAAGAACGTCGAATCGACATAGCGATCGAGTGGAACACCCGTTACTCGCTCTATAATTTTTCCGAGGAGGATAAAATCAAAGTCACTGTATACCGTCGAGTCACCGGGCTTGTACATCATCTCAGTTTGATAGACGGAATCCAAGACCTCTTGTGGCGATTTGCACGTGAGGAACAAGCGCTTGAAGGGCGGCAATCCACCCGTGTGGCTGAGAAGATTTCGCAGCGTGATCGTTCCCTTGCCATGATTGGCGAACTCGGGAATATACTTTATGACTTTGTCATCAAGTTGAATCTTCCCTTCATCATACAACTTCATGATCGCAGATGTCGTAGCAACGACCTTGGTCAGTGAAGCAAGATCATACATCGTATTAGTGCTCACGTGTGCATTACTTGTCGAATACTCGAGAGTTCCAAATGATTTGTTGTAAACGATCGCACCATCTTTCGCGACCAAGACTTGTGCCCCGGGAAATGCAGAATCATGAATTGCTTTAGCGATGATCGAGTCAATGCGGGTGAGACTATCGCGATCAAATCCCAGAGCTTCCGGAAAATCTCGGCGCACGACGGATTGCGGAACGTCAATCCCGCTGCCATAAGGAAACATGTCGGGAATGGTCACCGGTAGCCTACCGCTTGCCGGGACTTCTCCGAACAATGCCTCCAGCGTCGCCTCGGTAGAGACTTCTGCGTCTGAGTATGAGCAGAGATACGCGTTTGCGTTCGGGAAGACATTGAGAATATATGGGCTCCCCATGGTTATCATGATCGTCGGTTTCTTGAGCGCGATCATGTCGTTCACAAATTTAATGAGTTCCTGTGGAAAACCGAACTGCCCTGATCCCGACCGAGCTTTAGAGAACACCGGACACACAATGACATCGCTCGACTTCGCTTTCTTGAGAATCGACAAAAAATCCAATGAGTCGCTGGACGGATCGACGTGGGCGGTTTGCAGATTGAGATATCGCTTTCGGAACTGTACGTTGAAGTATTCACCCACAGGCTCGTTAGGCCACTGCGAGGACGAGCGGTGGATCTCCGTCCGGTAGTTCTCCTGATCAGCCACCACCACATTCAAGATTTTTTTCTGATCGAATCTTGGTAATGGCAAGATCGAATCATTCTTCAAGACAGTGATCGCCTTACGGGCGATCTGTTTCGCGAGAGACAGGTGTTGAGGAGTCGCCACAACGTCCGGAATCTTGTCCATGTCGATCGTTCGTTTTTGCGCAAGACCGAGATCCCACTTGTATCCTAATATCTTTCTTACGGATGTGTTTATCCTTTCCTGTGGGATTCTCCCGGCTCTCACCCCATTCATGACGGCAGTTACTGCTTCATCCTCATCCTGAGGTATCAGCAGAATATCTGCTCCTGCTTCAACAGCTCTCACTGCCGCTGAATCCGAGCCAAATCCTTTCACCACTGCCCCCATATCCAGCGCATCGGTGACAACAAGACCATTGAATCCCAACTCACGACGTAGCAGACCTTGAATAATCGTCGGTGAGAGTGTGGCAGGGAGCGCGCTGTTCGACTCAACCGCTGGAACTTCAAGATGCGCGATCATCACCGCCGCGATTCCACGATCAATGACGGATTTAAAGGGGATGAGTTCAACACTATCCAATCTTCCACGACTCACAGTTATCCTCGGAAGGTCAAGGTGTGAATCGACTTGGGTATCTCCATGACCGGGAAAGTGTTTCGCAGTCGCCAGCACTCCCGCTGATTGCAATCCTGCAGCAAACGACTTCGCCATATCGCCAACGAGGTTCGGATTCTCACCGAACGATCGCGTGTTGATGACCGGGTTGTTGGGGTTAACGTTCACGTCAGCAACCGGTGCGAAGTCTACATGCACTCCGATTGCGCGTGTTTCCTCTCCTGTTGCTTTTCCCAGCTGAAAGGCGAGAAGGGTATCTCGCGTAGCGCCAAGAGCCATTGCCTCCGGGAAGCGGGTCGCACGCCGAATACGCATCGCCGTCCCCCACTCGAAATCAGACGCGATGAGCAACGGCACATCTGCTCTCTCTTGCATTCGGTTGACGAGGGTAGCGGTCTCGAAGACATCGCCTTGGAAGAAAATCAGTCCGCCAACTTTATGATCCTTAACAAGATGGTCAAGTCGGCGGAACTCATCGCTCTCGTTACTGTAGTAATAGCCGTAAGCACGCGACATGATCATCTGACTGATCTTCTCTTCGAGCGTGAGTCGCTTCAAAGTTTGTTCGATCCACTCGGCCTTCGCGCGTTCCTTCATGACAGGCTGCGGAGCGCAACCTGAGAGCCAGGCTCCGACAAGAAGGGTGAATGCGATGAAAGCGAATTTTCGGCTAATGAAAGGCATGTAATCCGAGAATAGCTGCACCGAATGCAGAGAGAAATTTCGGTTTCTGAACGACCACTTGAGGAAGCGAGTGAGCAATTTTTTCTTTGACCATTTTAGAATACACATTCTCGGATTCGAGAAGCCCTCCCATCAAGGCGACAGGGAGTTTCTTTTTGGGTCGAACCTGCATCATCAGAACACGAACCAATTCAACCAATTCATTGGCATTTTTCACAAGGATCATATGTGCCACGCGGTCGCGCTCGACAACGGCATCAAACACTTTTGGAGCGAATGACGCGACATCAACATGCTCGTGATACACTTTCGCGATCAGATCGTCAACAGTGGAAATGCTAAAATGTTCGAACACCTTCTTGGTGAGGAGGGTTTTCTCACTTCGTCCATCGTGTTGGCGCATCACCGCGTTGAGTGCGTCTCGTCCGATCGCGAAGCCGCCTCCTTCATCACCGAGGATATTTCCCCACCCACCGGCGCGGAGAAGCTTCCCATCCTCAGTCCGGTAGAAAGCGATGGAGCCAGTGCCGGCAATGACAACAACACCGGGTCCACCGGCGAATGCCGCTTCGAGCGCGATCCGGACATCCGACTCGACAGTGACATTCTTCAACGGAAACTTTTTCTTCAGGCTCAGCCCAAGAAGCGCGTTGGTGAGCTCAAGTTTATTGGCGGCGCGCCCGGCTCCCGCGATACCAATGACGACGCTTTGTACAGGCTGCGCGTCAGACGCCACCTTATCACAACATCCTTTGATGAGATCAAAGAGTACAGCTGCTGCCTGTTTCACCCCGACATTTTGAAGGTGTGTAGGACCCCCGGTACATTCTGCCAGCACCGTGCCTTCCATGTCGACGAGGAGTGCATGCGTCTTTGTGCCTCCGCCATCGATCCCGATTACGTACTGTTTTTGCTCGCCCACAGAAGTCGGTTCCCAGAATGAATGAGTAGCTGCATGCGACCATTGCGAGCACCAAATTATCAAAAAAGGGTATAAGAAGCAAGGAAAGAGATGAGGAGAATCACCTTCAGAAACGAAGCTGGCAGAAGAACTTATTCATGGTATAAAGTACCAGCCGCAGCGAGAAGAGTGTTCCTCAACAGCATCGCAATCGTCATCGGTCCTACGCCACCGGGAACCGGCGTGATTGCACTCGCGACTGCTGCTGCCGAAGCAAAATGTACATCTCCCACAAGTCGATAACCGTTCTTGGCAGTAGTATCGTCGATGCGATTGATCCCGACATCAATCACCACAGCACCTGGCTTAATCATTTCGCCTGTGATGCATTCCGGTCGACCCATCGCCGCAATCACGATATCAGCTTGCCTCGTGTATTGTGAAGTGTCTTTCGCTCCTGTGTGCGCAATCGTGACAACCGCGTTAGCACCTTTCTGTTTTTGGAGAAGGATATTCAACACCGGTTTGCCGACAATATTGCTGCGTCCAACCACAACGACGTGTTTTCCGGAAGGATCGTTACCGCTGCGCACGAGAAGTTCCTGCACGCCAAGAGGCGTACATGGCTTGAGACACTCCTGCCCGATAACGAGCTTTCCCACGTTAATCGGATGAAATCCGTCGACATCCTTTCGATAATCAATGGCAGTGAGAACGTGTTCCTCGCTGATATGTTTAGGCAACGGGAGCTGGACGAGGATACCATGAATGTTCGGATCTCGATTGAACTTGTCGATGAGCTGAAGCAAGTGTTCTTGTGTAGTCTCTGCGGGGAGCCTCTCCGTGATGGAATAAAAACCCATCTCTTCACATCCTTTTCCCTTCATCCGCACATACGCTTGTGAAGCAGGGTTATCTCCAACGAGAATAAAGGCTAAACCAGGAGTGATCCCCTTGTCGGCGTTGAGCTTCTCCGTCTCACGCTTTACTTCTCGTTTGATGTCTTCAGCTATTTTTTTACCGTCGATGATAACTGCAGTCATAGTAGTAGCGATAGTTGATTCAAGATTCAGGTCCCGTTTGTAAGAGAACAACGCTTGAATCATGAATCGTGAACCGTGAATCGGATTTCGGTTTCTAAAACTTCGGGTACATAAAACTCTCGAACTTCAACGCCTTCCCGCTTTCCGCGTCTGCCTGGAGATACACACCGGCAAGTCTCACATCGTGTGATGCCATCTCGTACTTGTACGGTGTTTGGTGGAGGAACCGACGGATGGCGATTTCTTTTTTCAATCCGATCACGGAATCATAGGGACCGGTCATGCCGACATCGGTAATGTACGCCGTTCCTCGCGGTAATATCCGCGCGTCCGCCGTCTGGATATGTGTGTGCGTTCCCACCATCGCAGTGATGCGACCGTCAAGATGCCACCCAAGCGCCATTTTCTCTGCCGTCGCTTCGGCGTGCATATCAAGAAAGATGACCTTCGTTTGCTCAGTGATCCTCCCGACAGCCCAATCGGCCTTCTTAAACGGACAATCGATCGTCTGCATATAGACGCGACCTTGTAAATTCAGAACACCAACTTTTCCTTTCTCGCCGAGATCGTAGACGACGTACCCGTTGCCGGGATTCTCCGCCGGATAGTTTAACGGGCGAAGAACATTCCTATTGGCTCCAAGAAGTTTCCGCGCATGCCAGTTATCCCACAGATGGTTTCCGCCCGTGATGACATGGACGCCGAGACTGAACACCTTGGTGGCTGCTTCTTCATTGATCCCTTTGCCATCAACAAGGTTTTCTCCGTTGGCGATGCAGAAATCAATCTCATATTTCTGGACATAGCTCTTGATGAGCGTCTCGACGAGATCGAGCCCCGGTTTTCCGACGATGTCTCCAATGAATAGGATGTTTAAAACTTTTTGTGCCATGCTCGTACTATTGATGGTGGTTGTGAAGTGCCGATAACGTACACATGCTGTTTGCATCATCGTTACCCACCGTTATGCTATCTCGTTATCATATTGATGGAAAACGACTTGCGAGGTGGAAATATACTAAAATTTGCCTTAACAAAAAATTTTTCTATCTTTATGCTGTGTTTGGAAAACGAGAAAACAAGTTGCAATAGATCGATCATCATGGCTGGGAAGGAAGTAAACACGAAACCCCAACTCGAAGCAATCACTTATATGCCGCTCTTGGATACCGGCATCACCGTACATTCCAAGACGCTGCGGCACTGGTACCAGCTCATCCATTTGGGCAGACTGCTTGATCTGAAAGCGGCGACGTATGTCCGACAGTCGAAAGGATGGTCATATCATTCCTCTTGTGCTGGGCATGAAGGCATCCAACTGATTCTCGGTCTCTCCTTCCGACAGGGAAAAGATTTCTTGTTTCCCTACTATCGCGACTTGATGACATCGCTTGCTGCCGGATTAACCATCGAAGAAATCATTGAGAACGGTCTCTCGAAGGCGAAGGACGTCGGCTCCGGCGGACGGCACATGAGCAATCATTTTTCGAAGCCGTCCATCAGGATTCAGAGCGTCTCATCGGCGACGGGCAACCATGCACTTCACGCCGTAGGTGTTGCGCGTGCAATCAAGAAATACGATGGTGATGAACTCGCCTTCGCCAGCTTCGGTGACTCCGCTGCTTCAGAGGGATTTGTGTACGAAGCGATTAGCGGCGCGGCGCGTGAACTGCTGCCGGTCGTCTTCGTCATCCAGAACAACAAGTACGGCATCTCCGTCCCGATCAGCGAGCAGGCGGCGAACAAGAACATTGGAGAGAATTTTTCCGGATTCAAGACGGCGAAGATCGTCAATGTGGATGGCACGAGTGTCTTTGACTCATGGAGAGGAATGCAAGAAGCGCTCGATTATGTCAAATCGGGGGAAGGTCCCGCGATTCTTCATGCCGACTGTGTCCGTCTCAACTCGCATAGCAACTCAGATCGTCAAGAACTGTATCGCTCGCCTGAGGAGATCGCCACGGCGCAACAGTCCGACCCTGTGAAACGATTGCGACAATATCTCCTCGACCATGATGAGCTTTCCGAAAAAGAAATTTCCAATATCGAAGATCAAAATACTCTTGCAGTAGAGGAAGCTGCGATCAAAGTTGAGGGTGAAGCCGACCCCGATCCTTCCACCTCTACAGCGTTTGTGATTCCTTCAGCATACGAGCACACTCATGAGGATACAGGTATAGGTCATGCACCTGATGCACCATCGCTCACACTTCGGGAAGCCATCAACGAAACATTGAAAGAAGAATTCCGCCGCAACCCTCACACATTTCTCTGGGGCCAGGATGTTGCATCAAAGGAAAAAGGCGGAGTCTTCAATGTGACAAAAGGGATGCAACAGGAGTTTGGGAATCGACGCGTCTTCAATGCACCGATTGCGGAAGATTTTATCGTTGGAACCGCCGATGGATTCTCACGTTACCGCGACGATCTCTGGGTCGTCATTGAAGGCGCTCAATTTGCCGATTACTTCTGGCCTGCGATGGAGCAATTAATAGAAGTCTCGCACGAGTATTACCGTACCAACGGACAATTCACTCCAAACATCGTCATCAGACTGGCGTCAGGCGGATATATCGGTGGCGGCCTGTATCATTCACAGAGTTTGGATGCGACGTTTGCGACAATTCCCGGATTGCGAATCGTCATGCCTTCGTTCGCCGACGACGCCGCCGGGTTGATGCGGATGGCAATGCGAAGTCGGGGACCGACCATCTACATCGAGAACAAATTCCTCTACAATCAGTTCTTCACGAAGACGGCGCGGACATCTGAGAAACACGTTATCCCCTTCGGAAAGGCACGCGTCCGACGTGAAGGTACCGACCTGACCATCGTTGCGTGGGGAACGCCAGTCCACTTCGCTCTCAGAGTTTCAAACAAGTTGTCAGATGACCACCAGATAAGTGCGGAAGTGGTTGACCTGCGTTCGATCAATCCGCTGGACGTTGAGACGATCAAGCAGTCGGTTCAGAAAACCGGACGACTGTTGGTTGCCCACGAGCATCCGCTCTTCGGTGGGTTTGGTGGAGAGATCGTATCCCTCATTGCCGAGCATTGTTTCCAGTATCTCGATGCACCGGTGATGCGCGTTGCCTCAAAGAACTCTCCCGTTCCGTTCGCCAGAATTCTTGAGCGAGCAGTTCTTCTGCAGGAAGACGATATCTTGCAGGCGGCATTGAAGCTGGCGGCGTTTTGAACCTTGCGAAGGTTTCAGAACCTTCGCAAGGTTAAGTTACCAAGGAGGCAGAGTGAAATACATTCCCAATCAATATTACCACGTTTACAACCGCGGCGCCCACAAATCTCCGATATACTTTTCAGACGACAATTATCGCTACTGCATAAACTTGTTGCATAAGTATAGCAAGAGATATCGAGTGAACATTGGAGCGTTTTGTCTCATGCCGAACCACTATCATCTCATCGTACGTCACGAGGAGAACGGGTCAATTGCAAGATTTCTCCAGACCACGTTCAATGCTTACACTCAGGCGCTCAACAAACAACGTTCCCTAAGCGGAACTCTTTTCGAGGGTCGTGCAAAAGGTATCCCGGTTGATTCGGATCAGTATCTGCTCCAGCTTGTGCGTTATCTCCACCTCAATCCAGTCGTCGCGAGACTTGTCAAACGCGCAGAGGATTGGGCTTATTCAGACTGCGCAGATTGGATTAAGACCGATTTCGCTTCTCAGGACGGGAATGAATTGAGAAGTTGGTATTTTCAAGACGGCTTGCAGTACCAGTCATTCCTTGCAGAATATCAGCATGAACTTGAACAGCAAATACTTACAGTATATCTTGACGAAGAGTAAACTTTGCTGGAGCTTTGCTGGAACCTTGCGAAGGTTTCAGAACCTTCGCAAGGTTAGGAAAGAAAGAAGCCCGGGCACATGCTCGGGCTTTTGTGTTTGTTCGCATAGCGTTTGACAAAACAATTTAATCGCATTTAAAATCTTCGACTCAGAGAGAAGGCCAGTCCTACATTGCCATTCGGTGTCGGAAAACCATGGATATTCCAGCCTATGTTCTTGTCATCATATTCAGGAGTTGCCACGAGGTTCCAAGTACTCAAGATCATTGTTGTGATCCCCAAGCCGATGTTTACAATAGAAAGAACCTTTTGACTTTCGTTGGTTGGGTAACCGTTTACTCGTGTTTCTTCGGGCATCATACTTGCACCAAGCATTATCTGGCCGGCACCGGTCACAAGTCCTATGATGGGGACTGCCTTCTTCTTTGACCCTTGTACCATTTGAATGACATTCACCGTGCTCAGCGAGAGATTCGTTGCGCCAAGAATTGAAGAAGAAATACCGTACGCGGGTGTAATGTAATTATAGTCTTTTGGATTCACGTAACCGTACGTTGGCTGTATCCATGCACACTCTTCTGTCGATAGACCGGTCGTTGCAATCCAGCTACGAACGGCGTCATCGTTCATTGCCAGGATCTTCTCGTATTTATATTTGCTGTTGACCCTTTCCGCAGCGCTTCGACCGACCGATCGCTCAATGAGGTATCCAACGGCACAGATTCTCCCATCCTTGTCGATAAAACACGGCACCCGCTGGTCACTGTAGTCGTAATTGCGTGGGAAGACATTCGAAGTCCAGTACTGATGCAACATATCCAGCAACTGATGTCTCCTTTGTTGAAGCTCGTTCGTCAAATTGCTACAGTCCCTGTGTCGTAAGAGGTTCTCGACGTATTCAAGGTGGTTTCTTATGCGCAGATTCTCGTTGGTTGAGGCATCGGGCAGATGTCCAAACTTCTTGATGAAGCTGATATCTCCAAGAATTGAATTGACAGTCTGAGAGTAGTCGATTGATTCTTTGTTGCCACTCCATGCAAGCATAGCAACAGCCAGAGCGAAGACGATTGCTTGTGGTTTCATTGTCGTGACCTTTCTGCTTTGGGGAAATTGCAAATAACTACAGTATTAATGCACCTCAAAGGTTCGCCTATCTTGCTAAGAGTGGGGACTTCGCTTTTCTGCCGGACGCGTACACGCAGTAAAGGGACACTCGCATTTTAGCGATGAACCTCATCTTAGTACCATGAGCTTTCTAGTCGATAATTGATCTACAGATCTTTGAGAAATTTCTCGCGAGCGAAGCAACGGTTCTCAACGAGTCTATCGACTCTTTGAGTCGTAGACATTTTACATTTTTGTGTCTGTTAGCCGAAGGTCCCATTTGTTTCATAGATTAAATAGAGTTCCCAAGGTAATCTGAATACCATTTAACTTGGTTGTGTATTCGGACGAAGTACTGATATTATTCAGTCCGAGTGAGTATCGGGCGTTCCCGGTCAGGGAGATAGTCTTGGAAATCCGGTACTCAACGCCGCCACCCACATCAAGAGAAACATTGACAGATTTGTAACGGTCCTTGATGTCCAGCCCGTGGCGTGTATCCAAGCCTTGAATCTCATGATCCTTCGATTGATAAATAGCAGAAAGAAGAAATCCAACATTCGGCCCAATGAATGCAACTGGTTTGAAATCAGCCGTCCCAAGCTTTGCTTTAAGGAGCAGGGGAACTTCCAAACATGCCAGCTTGTAATCCACTTCCATCGTAACCTGGCCCTCGGGGGTGGAAACATTGTAAGTGCCCTGAATATTGGTACCCCCTTGAATATATCTCGGCTCAGCCTGAACATAGAGGAGATCGGAAATACCGATCTCTGCCAAGCCACCGATGATCAACCCGAACCGGTACGATTGCGGGTAACCATCGCCCCAGGAAAGGGATTGATTGGCAAAGTTTATTCCAGCATCAATTCCGAGTCGAACTGGAACCTGAGAGTGAGCAGAATTCTGAGCCACCAAGAAAAAGCTAGCAAGCAATGTTATGGAATGAGGAAAACGTCGCACTCAAATTGTCCTTGATCTTGATGGAATTTCCCCAGTGACGTTGGGCATTTCACCTAACACCAAGGATTACTTTTGCCTCGCCGCGAGCAGATTCTCAACTTCCTTACGAATCTCATCGGACATCGGATCGACAGCAGACATGAATCGCGCAACAATCTTCCCGGATCGATCGACGAAGTATTTCTGGAAGTTCCATTTCACATCGCCGGGAAACGGTGAATCCTGCGTGATGTATTTGTAGAGAGGATGCTGGTCTTTGCCCTTCACGCTAATCTTCTCGAAGAGATCGAAGGTCGTGTGATACTTCGTCGTGCAAAATTTCTTGATCTCGGTGTTTGTGCCCGGCTCTTGTTCACCGAAATTGTTTGCCGGAAACGCCAGGATCTCAAAGCCCTTGTCTTTGTACGCCTGGTAGAGTTTTTGGAGCGTTTCGTATTGCGGTGTGTACCCACACTCCGATGCAGTGTTGATGATCATCAGAACTCTCCCTTTGTATTCCGAGAGAGGCTTGGGCTTCCCGTCGATCGTCGTCATCGTGAAATCAAGAACGGATGTTTTTCGCATTGCAGAATTCGACATTTCAGTTTTCTTGGTTTGAGCAGAGGAAAGGGCAACTCCAAAGAGCACAACGACGAGATACATTGCGCTTTGTACATGGAAAGATTTCATGTGTACCTCTCAATGGTTGATGGGTTGATGGGTTGATGGGTTAGTAGGTTAATGGAAAATGTTTTCGCCTCGCATATACACTCGATCTACACCTAAAACCTGAATCACATTACGTCTGCGGCTGAAACTTCTCCACCTCTTCAAGGATCGTTTGGACAATTTCCTCCTCTTTCACGCGTTTTACGACCTCACCTTTGCGATAGAGGATCGCGACACCTTTTCCCGCAGCAATGCCGATATCAGCTTCGCTCGCTTCGCCGGGTCCGTTCACCACGCAGCCAAGCACGGCGATCTTTATCGGCTTCTTCACGCCATCGAGTTTCTCTTCGAGCTGTGCCATGATACCGAAGAGGTCGACTTCAAGCCTGCCGCACGTGGGGCATGCAATCAACTCGATGTTGCGCGAAGCCAGACTGAGTGACCGGAGAATTTCTTTCCCGACTTCCACTTCCTTCACCGGCTCATCCGTCAGTGACACTCTGATCGTATCACCGATCCCTTCGGCAAGCAATGTTCCGATGCCAACAGCTGATTTGATTGTTCCGATCTTCGTGGTACCTGCTTCGGTAACTCCAAGATGGAGTGGGATATCCGTGCGCTGCGCAACAAGTCGGTACGCTTCAATCATCAGCTTCACGTCGGTTGACTTCACGGAGATGATGATATCTCTGAAGCCGAAATCTTCACAGATACCCACATGGCGCATCGCGCTTTCGAACAATGCTTCCGCAGTCGGGTATCCATGCTTCTCCAAAATGTCTTCTTCAAGCGAGCCGGAATTGACACCGATGCGGATCGGGATGTGTTTTTCTTTTGCCGCACTTAGTACTTGCTGGATACGGTCTCGGGAGCCGATATTACCGGGATTAATTCGAACCTTTGCGACATTGGCTTCAATTGCCTTCAATGCAAACACATGGTTGAAGTGAATATCTGCAACGACAGGAATCGGAGACTGTCGGACGATCTCCACCATTGCTTCGGCGGCTTCTTTGTCATTGACCGTTACCCGCACGATATCGCACCCTCCATCTGCCGCCTGCTTGATCTGCGCGACGGTTCCTTCGATATCCGATGTCTTCGTCTTCGTCATCGTCTGCACCGAGATCGGTGCATTCCCTCCGACTAGGATTCCGCCGATGTTCACCTGTCTGGTCTTATGGCGGACTCCGACCTTGTAGGTGGGATGCTTTGCAGGTTGGATGTTTACGTCAGCTAAGGTATTATTAAGAACGGGAAGTGATATGTCCATAAAGACTGATTCGGGATGTATTATTCACGTAGGATAATATACGACAAGTTACTCTTGACTTGCAACCCATGCTCTGGATGTGGCTGTCCAAAAAGCCCCTTCAATGTCATTCTGAGGGAGGGTAGCGACCGAAGAATCTCTCTTTTCAATTTTAATTTCAGATTCTTCCCCTCCCGAAGGGATGGCTTCGCCAGAAGGGGTCTTCCGAAGGAATCCTCCGAAGGAGTCCTTCGGACCTTCGGGACTTCGGACACTTCGTTCAGAATGACACCCTCTTCTTTTTGGACAGCCTCTGGAGTAGTAGAGGTCGGGAGCGGGCATGAGAAGAAAGCGCCTTCAATTGAGCTTCTTACTCGCTTCGAAGAGAATTTTCTTTTCGCTTTCTGTTAGGCTCTGGTAGCCCGATTGGCTGATCTTGTCAAGAATCTCATCGACTCGTTGCTGGTTGATTCGATCCTCTTCGTCGTTGAGATCAAAATATTTTGCGTCAGTGATACTGCTGTGTTCATATCCGGAGAAACGGCTAACGGGCTCAGAGGTGACAAACCTTTTTCTGGTGCGGGCGAAGAACTGTTGAAGAGGAAAACGTCGTTGATCGATCAATAGATAACAATACCCAACTGCGGCACCACCGAGATGCGCAAAGTGTGCGATGCCATCCGTTGTGCCGGTGACGCCGGAGTAAAGCTCGAGTAAGATATAAATCATCACGAAGTAGCGAGCCCGAATCGGAAGGAGAAAGTACACGAAGATCGGACGGTCGGGGAACATCATGCCGAAAGCGATCAGCACTCCATAGATCGCTCCCGACGCGCCAACAGTAGGACCGGCTGGCCCGAACAATGGTCCGATGAGAAGGTTGGACAAGCCAGCTCCGAGTCCGCACATCATATAATATGTGAAAAACTTTCGCGAACCCCACGTGTTCTCCAACTCCATCCAGAACATCCAGAGCGCGAACATGTTGAAGAGCAGGTGCATGAAGCCGCCATGCATGAACATGTACGTCACGAGCTGCCAGATTTCAAATCCTCTCCCCAGCGGAAAAAGAAAGAGCATCTTTTCGACGATAGGAGCAATCGTAACTCCATTTACCGTAAACCGGCTGAAAAGGTCGGCGAGGAAAAAGATCCCGACATTCGAGATCAACAAATATTTAATCACGGGTGGAAAAAATCTGAACCCGCCGAAAAACGATGGACGATAGTAACTAGAATTCGTGTAACGATAGGCTGACATGCGTGTAGTCGAAAATATTCTTACTTATGTAAACGAAATAGGTGACGGTTACGTTTCATTTCTTACCCAATGCAGCAAGGCCCGGGAGTATTTTTCCTTCGAGGAACTCCAGTGACGCTCCACCGCCAGTGGAAACGTGCGAGACAGCTTTTTCAAGACCAAGTTTGGACATTGCCGCGGCAGAATCTCCCCCGCCGACAATCGTCGTTGTACCATGTTTCGTCAGTTCTGCAAGTTCCTTTGCAATTGCAGCCGTACCTGAAGCGAAATTCTCCATCTCAAAGACACCCATTGGTCCATTCCACACAACGGTTTTTGCGTTGCGCAACTCGTTACAAAATAATCTAACAGATTCCGGACCAATATCAAGACCCCGCCACCCCGCGGGGATGTCGGTCACAGGAACGACCTTTGACGGCGCATTATTATCAAAATGCTGTGCAATCACACAATCAACCGGAAGCAACAATTTGACGCCACGAGCATTGGCTTCGTGCAAGATCTTCCCAGCCAGCTCAACTTTATTTTCTTCGAGCAACGATTTGCCAATCTCCATGCCTCGCGCTTTGTAGAAGGTAAACATCATTCCCCCACCGATGATCAGGGAATTGACAACATTCATCAAATTTTGGATGACATCGATCTTGCCCGAAATTTTCGCACCGCCGAGAATCGCCACATAGGGTCGGACCGGGTTGCTGATCGCGCGCCCGAGATAGTCAAGCTCTTTTTTCATCAAGTATCCCGCAACGGAAGGATGCAGGTAATGTGTGATCCCTTCGGTGGATGCGTGTGCACGATGCGCGGTGCCAAAGGCGTCATTCACGTACACTTCGCCGAGCGATGCCAGTTCCTTCGAAAACGCTTGGTCGTTCTCCTCCTCGCCCGGATGGAAGCGGAGGTTTTCCAACATCAGGCATTCACCATCGTGAAGATGGCTAACGATGGTTTTAACCTCATGACCAATACAATCATGTGCGAACTTCACCGGCTTGTGGAGAAGTTCCGAGAGCCGGTTGGCGACCGGTTGCAAGGAAAATTCCGTATTTCGTTTCCCCTTCGGTCTACCGAGATGGCTCATGAGAATTGCTCGTCCCCCGTCGCCCAGAATTTTCTTGATAGTCGGTAACGACTCGATGATGCGGGTATCATCGGACACGCGATTGTTCTCCATCGGCACATTGAAGTCGACGCGAACCAGGACGCGTTTCCCTCGTAAGCGAATGTCGTCAACAGTGAGCTTATTCATACTGAATGTCGTTCAATAGAGATGATGAGTGATAACAAAAACGGCTAACGAATCGTTCATCGTTAGCCGTCATCCAACATGACAAATGTTAATCCATCATTGAGGCAATTTTCTTTGTCAGATCGATAACACGGCACGAGTAGCCCCATTCATTATCGTACCACGCTCCAACTTTAATCATTGTGTCGATGGCATATGTGAGTCCAGCATCAAAGATCGCAGAGTGGGGATTGCCTTGAAAATCGCGGGAGACTAACGGCAACTCGGTATATTCGAGGACATGTTTCAGGCTACCGTTCGCAGCCTCTTTGAATGCAGCATTCACTGCTTCCTTCGTCCCAGGTTTCTCAGACTCGATAACTAGATCGACCAATGATACGTTCGGGGTAGGAACGCGAACTGCGACTCCATCCATCTTTCCTTTGAGCTCAGGGATGACGAGACCGATTGCCTTGGCGGCACCAGTGGAAGTCGGGATCATGTTCAATGCGGCAGCGCGTGCGCGACGCAAATCGGAGTGCGGCAGATCCAGGAGCTTTTGATCGTTCGTATACGAATGGATAGTGGTCATCAATCCCTTCTTGATGCCGAATTTCTGCAGCAACACTTTTGCAACGGGCGCCAAGCAGTTCGTCGTGCACGAAGCATTGGAGATGACATTGTGTTTTATCGGATCGTAGATCGAATCGTTTACGCCAATCGCTATCGTCACGTCGGGTTGTTTTGCCGGGGCGCTGATAATCACTTTCTTCGCGCCATTCGTGAGGTGCTGTTTCGCAGCATCACCATCGGTAAAATGCTTCAAGCCTGTAGATTCAATGACAATGTCAACCCCCAGATCCTTCCACGGAAGTTTCGCATGATCCTTTTCCGAGAGCACTTTCAGCGGTTTACCGTTGACAACGAGTGTTGAGTCTTTGACTTCCACCGTACCAGCAAAATTTCCGATGACGGAATCATACTTCAAAAGGTGACTCAGAGTCTTCGCATCCGTGATGTCGTTGACGGCAACAAATTCAAGTTCGTGCGAGCCGACGCCAGCACGAAACACATTCCGACCAATACGTCCAAATCCATTAATACCTACTCGAACTGCCATGTATATTCTCCTGTTTCTAAATAGTTTTTTGAGAGATTACAATAAGAAAATAACCAATGCGGCGTGTAAATGTACCAAGAAATGGAGAGAAAAACAACTCATTGGGCAAGAGCAACAGACGCGGCGAGGACATTTCTTGCACCGTTCGCCACAAGGATTCTCGCACACGCATTGATTGTCGATCCGGTCGTAATCACGTCGTCGACCAGAATAAATGACTTGCCTTCGATGTTGGGACGACACTTCGGATTTATCTCAAACGCATTCCCGACATTCTCTTTGCGCTGATCAATGTTGAGCTGAGTCTGCGATTCTGTATATTTCAATCGCTTGATTAACGCAGTATGGGTCGGGATATTCGTAACAGTTGCAATCCCCTTGCAGATATGTTCGCTCTGATTGTACCCGCGCTCGCGCCGCTTGAGTTTGTGAAGCGGAACGGGAATGAGGTAATCTGCCCGCGAGAAGATTGGATCTGACACGATTCGCTCCCCGATCTCCAATCCTAATCGTTCGCCGAGTGACTTCATGCCCCGATACTTCAAGAGGTGGACCACATCTTGCAGCTTCCCTTCTTTTTCAAAGAGGAAACAGGAAAGAATATCCTGTACAACTCCTTCCGCCTCGAATTTGCCTTTGATCTCAACCCACGTGGGATGGGATGGATTCATCTTCGCAAAACTGTTCCAGCAAGCGCGGCAGATCCGCATCTCATCATCCTGCAGCAACTGATTACAGGTGAAGCAGATTGGAGGATAGATAAAGTCCCGAATGGGATTGAGAACACTACGGTAGAACATTTGAAGCATGGAACTCCTCCCTTCTTTCACTTGCAACGCACTTCCCCCCACGAGATGCCTCCGGCAAAAAGTCCGTCGCAAACGTCTTGACTTATTTCACCATCTTTTCCAGCCGACTAATCTCGTCGCGCAGCCCCGCTGCGCGCTCGAACTCAAGATCTTTCGCGGCGTTGCGCATTTCAGTCCGCAATTCCTCCAACAGATCTTTCCTCTGGTCTGTCGACATATACTTCACGACGGACTCGGCAATCATCGGCGGCTTCTCATGTTCCCGCCGAGCATCACGTGCAATCTTCACGTCCGCGACGGTCGTGCTCGCCAAGACCTCCTCAGTCGTTTTGTAGATTGTTTTCGGAGTGATGCTGTGTTCGCGGTTATACTCAATCTGCTTCTCACGGCGGCGGCGTGTTTCATCAAGCATCCGTTTCATTGATCCAGTGACGGTATCGGCATAGAGGATGACTCTCCCATTGATGTTGCGCGCCGTTCGACCCGCAGTCTGAATGAGTGAGCGATCTGACCGGAGGAATCCTTCCTTATCCGCATCGAGGATCGCGACCAGTGAGACTTCCGGCAGATCTAATCCTTCGCGAAGGAGATTCACACCGACGAGAACATCGAATTCACCGAGTCTCAGGTCACGCAAAATTTCCACACGCTCCAGCGCATCGATTTCCGAATGGATGTATCGCACTTTAATATTGATATCGCTGAGATATTTTGTAAGATCTTCCGCCATGCGTTTCGTGAGGGTGGTGACAAGGGCGCGCTCTCGCCGCGCTGCACGCGTGCGGATCTCTGCGATCAAGACATCGATCTGATGCATCACGGGACGGACTTCCACGGGCGGATCAATAAGACCTGTCGGTCGGATGATTTGCTCCACAACAACCCCTTTACACTTCTCCAACTCATAGGGTCCCGGCGTTGCGCTGATGAAGACCACTTGCTTTACCATTGCTTCCCATTCTTCGAATGTCAACGGACGATTATCGAGGGCTGATGGAAGCCGAAACCCGTGCTCGACAAGTGTCCCCTTCCGCGAACGATCTCCATGCCACATGCCGGCGATCTGTGGCACGCTGACGTGAGACTCATCCATAACCAGAAGAAAATCCTTGGGGAAGTAATCAAGAAGGCAGTATGGACGCGAACCCGGCGGACGTCCCGCAATATGACGCGAATAATTCTCGATCCCCGCACAATATCCGATCTCTCTCATCATCTCCATATCGAACCGAGTGCGCTGCTCGAGCCGTTGAGCTTCAAGCAGTTTGCCGACCTTCCGAAAGTAGTCGAGCCGTTCCTCGAGTTCTTGTTCGATGCCTTTCATCGCTCGCTCGAGTGTAGCGGCGGAGGTGACGAAGTGTTTCGCGGGGTAGATAACTTCCGAATCGGTATCGGAAAGAAATTCACCTGACGTCGGATGGATGTATGAGATCTTTTCAATCTCATCACCAAAGAACTCGATGCGAAGAGCCTTTTCCATCTCATACGCAGGAATAATCTCCACCACATCCCCGCGCACGCGGAAGGTCCCTCGGTTAAAATCGAAATCGTTGCGAACATAGAGGATGTCGATCAACTTTCGCAGAAGCTTGTTACGCTCGATGCGCTGACCTTTCCGAACCGAGACCAACTGTTCGACCCACTCATCAGGCGCGCCGATGCCGTAGATGCAGCTCACCGACGCGACGACAATGACATTCGGGTCGCCACTAAGCAGAGCGCTCGTGGCTCGTAAGCGCAGACGGTCGATCTCATCATTGATCGATGCGTCCTTTTGGATGTAGGTATCGGAAGCTGGGACGTACGCTTCCGGCTGATAATAGTCGTAGTACGAAATGAAGAACTCAACGCGGTTCTTTGGAAAGAACTGCTTGAACTCGCCGTACAACTGTGCCGCCAAAGTTTTATTATGCGACATGACGAGCGTTGGCTTGTTCACATTCTCGATCAGGTTGGAAACAGTGAACGTCTTCCCGCTCCCAGTAACGCCGAGGAGTGTCTGGAACTTATCCCCGCGAAGAATTCCCTCGGTCAATTCCTTGATTGCCTGAGGCTGATCGCCGCTGGGTTTGAAATCTGAAACTAAGGTAAAAGGCATTTGCCAAGACTGGATAGACTTTCAGGAACTAATTTTCCACTCCAGTTAATCTAAGACTTTTTCGTCACTAGTTCAATGGGGAGAAGAATTAGACGAACTCACTCATACCTCAACGCGTCAATCGGACTGAGCAGGGAAGCTTTGCGTGCAGGGTAGAACCCGAAGAACACGCCGACTAACATCGAGAAAAACACAGCGAGAATGATCGAGTCCGAGGTGACAAACGTGGGCCACCCGGCAAGACTTGAGACAAGATTCGATCCCGCCACACCAAGTGCAATCCCAATACATCCTCCCAACAAACTCAACACAATCGCTTCCATCAAGAACTGCGTAAGGATGTCACGCTTTCGCGCACCGATGGACATGCGAACGCCGATCTCTCGTGTCCGTTCTGTCACCGAAACAAGCATGATGTTCATGATGCCGATCCCGCCAACGATCAGTGAAACAGACGCTATGCTCGCGAGAAGGGTGGTCATGATCTTCGATGTTGACTGGGAAGCTTCGGCAATTTCCGTTTGAGTACGGATCGTAAAATCATTGTCCTCCGTCGGTGCTGTTTTGTGGCGAACTCGGAGAAGATCGGTGATCTGCTGCTGTGCCTCCAGAATCTGACTCTTGCTCACCGCGGAAACAATGTAACCCCAGCTTCGCGTGTTGCCCATCAGTCGCTTCTGTAATGTTGTATAGGGAATGATGATGATATCGTCCTGATCCTGTCCCATCATGTTCTGTCCCTTGGGTTTCAACGTCCCAACGACCTTGAAAGGGATATTGCGGATACGAAGGGTTTGTCCGATGGGATTGTCAGATTCAAAAAGTTGCTTGACGACGGTTCGTCCCAACAAACATACTTTCGTGGAGCCTCGTACATCCTGATCACCGAAGAAATCGCCGTCATCGATCCGCCAGTCACGGATCGCGAAGTAATCCGGCGAACCGCCCTGGAGGCTCGTTCCCCAATTGAGATTACCATACACCACCTGACCACCTGACCGCAGAAGCGGACTAATATGCGCGACGGCAGGACATTGTTCCCTCACTGCCTGACCGTCTTCTTCTGTAAGCGACGTTCCCGAACCGGCACCTACCATGACGCCGCCTCGCGTAGTCGTTCCGGGAAAGATCAGAAGGACATTTGTGCCAAGAGAGCTGATCTGCGCATCAACAGAGACTTGCGCACCCTTTCCAACAGCAACCATAGCGATCACTGCACCAACGCCAATGATGATACCAAGCATCGTGAGCAAGGAACGCATCTTATTGCGCAAGAGTGCATCGAATGCGATGCGAAGGATTTCGATAAACCGCATCATGGCTAATTTCAGATTGGAACGATGGACATTAGAAACCTCGTCGTCCCCCGCCGCCGGGCGTACGTGGCTGGAAAGGATTTGTTTGCTGCATCGGTCCGGAAGCTGTCTCAACGCCCGTCGTGCCGAGGACAATCTCGTCGCTTTCCTTCAACTCGCCCCAGGTTACTTCAACATAACGATTGTCATTAAGCCCCGTGTGAACCGATATAGATTTCAGATTTTTTCCATTTTCGAGAATCCAGACGCGAGCTATCTCGGTTTTTCTTACATCACGTCGCGTTGTCATCTCGCTATCGTGGTGTCCCCCCTCTTGCACCATCCGGTCCCGCCATCGCTCACGTCCCCCTTCACCGATCTGCTGCTTTTTCTCGTCTCCGCTTCCCCGATTCTCCCACTCACCTCTTCTCTTCAGCTGCTCTGCTCTTCCGCTGTCTCCCTGTTGTTCTGTCGCTTGAGGAGGTTCGGATTGATTCTTTTGCTCCTTCAACTTCTCCATCACTTCTGCCGGTGGCTGAAAGCGTAGCGCGAGTGTCGGCACTCGTAATACATTTTCTTTTTTATCGACGAGGACTGATACAGTTGCCGTCATCCCAGGGCGGAGTTTGAGATCAGGATTCGGCACCTCGATGACGACGGTGTACGTGACAACGTTTTGCACATTCACCGGCGCAAGCCGAACTTGTGTCACACTCCCTCGGAACTGTTCGTAGGGATACGCGTCAACAGTGAAAGAAACGCTCTGACCCTCTTTGATTTGTCCAATGTCCGCCTCATCCACACTCGCTTCAACCTGCATGCGCTTCAGGTCGTTCGCGATAGAAAAGAGCTTGGGGGTCTGCAGACTTGCAGCAACTGTTTGCCCGACATCCACATCACGAGAAATCACAACTCCATCAATAGGTGCACGGATAATGGCATACCGGAGATTGACTTTAGTTCTATCAAGGGCTGCTTGCGTTTGCTTAAGCTGGGCAAGAGCACTTTCGTATGCAGTTTTTGCAGCGTCGAGGTCAGCCTGCGAGACGAGATCTTTCTTGAACAACTCTTCTGTGCGAGTGAGACTTCGCTTCGCTTCATTCACTTGCGCCTGGTTTCGCTCAAGATTTGCTTCCGCTTCCTTTACCGAAGCGTAGAGGAATGTCGAATCGATGACAGCGATGATTTGACCCTTCTTCACCTCGGAATTAAAATCAACAAACATCCTGGAGATTATGCCTGAGACCTGACTGCCAACTTGCACTGTTTGAACAGGATTGATCGTTCCGGTCGCGCGAACTTGTACGATGATGTCACCGCGGGACACTTTTTCTGTACGGTACTTGACGTTGTTGTTGTTGGAGCCTGCAAGCCAAAAGTATCCTGCGGTCCCCAGAACGATGACTCCTAACATGAGATAGAGATATATTCTTTTCATTGCTATGAGATGATTTTACATATGAGACATACGATTGATTTGACCCTACCGACTCAACCCCGCATAGATTACAAGTCGCTCACTGGTTTACGTCCAACAAATCCATCAGGGATGAGGTGCCAGAAATTTATTTCGCTTTCGCCCAATTTCCAACACAAATACACTTCTTCCCCATTAGACCGAACATGAGGAAAATCGATTAATCCTTCGTCGAGCCCCTTGATGACAATGCCTTTCCGATCGAGTTGTTTGGCAATTTCAACGAGTCGCTCCAATTCCGGCGGGAAAAATCGCTCACCATTCGGACCGCTTCCACCAAAATATTGATGGCGGTAGACATCAAACCCGCGCTCATCCAGCTTCTTCTTCAATGTAACAATTTCTTCGACAAGATGACTGATGCCGGACACCATGCGCCTCGCCTGATCGAGAGTGAAGTGTTTCTGGTGGAGATACTTTGCCATTTTCTATTGCCAATTTACAATTGCCAAATTGCGATTTACGATTTGCGCAGATGTTTGGAAGCAGTGATCCGCGATGCAGCAAATATCGCAGTCAATTCTGAAACTTCGGTCAGAAGACTTTCACACGATGTCGATCAAGCAATTTTGCATCAATAATCAATTCAAGCCACAGCAGTGTTTCGTCCGCCTCCTCTTCGACGATGCCGATCTTATTAATGAAATCCGCCTTTGATCTCGCCCTACAGGCAGCCCGGTAATTCGCGCCAACGGAAGTTGCCGATCGCAACAATTGTCTTCCGATAACCTCCGTTTCTCGAGTTCGAGGCAGCGACTCCGAAAGGTGAACAACTTTCACTGCAACCTGTTTCGTACGTTCTCTTAATATCTTCTGGCGTCATGTATCCTCCCTGAAATCGTTACAATCCGCAATTCAAGATTCGCAATTCGAAATCACTCGATCATACTGAAACAGTGAACGCTCCGTCCTTCATAATGATCCGATCATCGAACCATACCGTCGGCTCTCTAATCAATCCATCGAGATGGCTTGCAACGCGCACAGTTCCTCCCATAGATTTGTTATCACCGAAGGCGATGTGAATCGTCCCCATCACTTTTTCATCCTCAAGGATGAGGCCTGAAAGGATCGCTTTGTCATTCGTGCCGATGCCAAACTCAGCTACAGTGCGTCCCTCTCTTCCGTGTGGTTCAAGCAATTTGGTGAGTCGGTAAGCCTCCCCACCGCCTGTGATCTCCTCGGCGTATCCATTACGGACTACAATCTTGATAGGCTGCTTGACCATGCCTATCATCGCCATCGAGCCATCGACTGCCACGACGCCGTTAGACGTTCCCTCGAGTGGTGCGAGATAGGCTTCGCCGGTCGGCAGGTTTCCTGATTCACCCTTCTGATGAAATAAGCCGGAGCTTGCGTAGGCGCGCCGACCTTCAATCGGGAGAGTGACATCGGTCCCTCGTGGAGCAGTGACACGAACAGTCTTCGTCTTTTCTAACATCTCACAAAGCCGGAAGGTTCGTTCAGCGATCCGGTGGTAATCGGCGTTCATACATCGGATCATGATCTCTTCGGTTACGCCTGGTAACGTCGCCACACGAGCGCCTCTCGCACTTGCAGCCCGACGCGAGTCTGTATGGGTCAATGACTTCGATGTCGGCGCAAGAACAACGTCGGCCATTTTCATTAACTCGGCAACCTCCAACGGAGGTTCTTCGCCGTTGGTCTTGCGTGGGAAGATTTCTACAAAGAGGACTTCGTTTCCCAAATCCTTCGCTGCGCGCCAGAGTGCATAGCCAATCTTACGCAACGGCTCATCGGTTACCACGAGCACCTTTTCTCCAGGCTTCACGCCCATGCAGTCGCGGACAGCGATGAGGGCGGCGGAGTGTAAGTCAGACACCATGTGATTTCGAATCTCGAATTGCGGAGTGTGAATTTTGTATTACCGGTTTCGCTTCGCGGTCCGACCAGATGCCGTAAAGATCGCCGTCAGTTCTTTCATTTCTGCGTGAAGCGGAATCATCTGTTCAGATTTGACGATTTGTGAATCCATGAGTAACTCCATCCAGTATAACGATTCATCCGCTTCCTCTTCAACAATACCAATCTTGCTGATGAAATCCGCCTTTGAGCGAGCTTTGCAGGCAGATCGATAGTTTGCCCCGACCGAAGTGCCAGATCGCAGTAACTGCCGACCGATGACTTCAGCTTCGCGGCTATTTGGTAACGTTGCCGTAAGTCGTATGACTCGCAGAGCGACTTTCTTCGTTTTATTTTTCAGTTCTTCTGTTGTCATGCTTCCTCCCAATAAGTTTTTGAATCGTTTAATTCGAAATTCGAAATAACTCAGGCTTTGCTTGTCTTGTTTTCGGCCGCTCCTCTGAACAACAAATATCCAAGGATGGTAAACATCATCACCGCAACGACATCCCAATCCCACAAGAATCTCAGATAGTTGTACCCGACAGCCATGCCGAGAGGCAACCCGGTAGTATCATCGATGAAGTTCGGGATGAAGTTCAGGAACGCGCCGAGCATGCCGAGAAGCGCACCACCAGCGATGAGACCTGACGAGAAGAGCGTGCCTTCACTTTCCTCAGTAGAATCCGGCTCTCGCTTGTAGCGCCTGTCCGCGATCTTCCGCACGAGACCACCGATGAAGATCGGAAATGTCGACGACAGCGGAAGATAAAAACCTACCGCGAACGTGAGGGAATGGAAGCCGATGAGCTCCATAAAGATCGCAATGCTTGCCCCAATCATGATCAGATCCCACGGGAGCTTTTGCTCAAGCAGTCCGCCAATGAGGACCGCCATCAAATTTGATTGAGGCGCAGCAAGCTCACGTCCTCCGATACCATCCACCCGCCTCAGCACCGCCTGCTTCGTTTGTGGATCAACTAAATAGTTGCCCGGCTCAATTCCTTGCTCACCGACGACCTTTGCCAAGAGATATGTTTTGCCATCTTTTCCTTGCATCTCTTCCGCTCGCTGGAGGGAAATCGTTGGCGGGGTAAAGGGCTTCTGCAGCGCGATCTCCTTGGACTGACTTTCATTCAAGAGAAGCATAGTGATACCGACAACCGCCGCAGATGTGACGACACCGATCAGTAAGGCAAACTGCTGTGCTTTTGGTGTGGATCCCAACAGATGTCCGGTTTTCAAATCCTGCGCAGTCGTTCCGGCATTACTGATAGCGATACATACCGTGGCTCCGATAACGAGCGCAAGGTACGTATACTCCTGTCCCTTCCAGCCAACCGCAAGAAAGATGAGACATGTCCCCATCAGCACCGCGATCGTCATGCCTGAAAGCGGACTCGATGATGAACCGACAATCCCGGTGATCCTCGCAGAGACAACGGAAAAGAGGAATCCAAAAATCACAATGAGCGCTGCTCCGAGAATATTCACACGAAACGTCGGCACAAGCCAGATGAACACGATCAATGCTATCGTCCCAAGTCCGACGATTGTGATAGGTGTATCGCGCTCAGTCCGTTCAATCGTCGCTGTATGGTCATTGCTTAATCGTTCACCCGCGAGTTGTTTGATCGACGCTCTGATCGAGTCCCAGATTGCGGGAAACGCTCTGATCAATCCGACGATGCCGCCCGTTGCAACTGCCCCCGCTCCCATATACTTGATGTAGAACCTCCAGATGTCATATGTGCTCATCTCGCTGATCGGAACCGTTCCTGGATAAATCGCCTGCGTCGAAATTTTCCCGATGAAAGCGATGATAGGCGAAATGATCAACGATGCCATCAGTCCGCCGCCGACCATGATGAGGGACGTCTGCCAACCGATGATGTATCCGACGCCCATTAACTCCGGTGCGACATCCATCCCTACCGAGGCGCCGCGATAAAATCCGATATCTTGAGCCACGGTTGGCTTCCAGAACCCCAACAGTGTCGGCAATCCTTTCCAGAGCGCGCCAATGCCGATGCCTTTGAAAATCTTCGCCGCTGAAGTTCCACCCACTTCACCCGCTTTAATGATCTCCGCACATGCTGTGCCTTCCGGGAATCTCAGGTTGCCATGTTCTTTGACTATGAGATAGCGCCTGAGAGGAATCATCATCAATACACCGAGCACACCACCCGTCAATGCGATAAGAAGCGTGATCGACATCTTCAGAGGGAAGCCGAGAAAGATCAAAGCAGGTATAGTAAACACAACGGCAGCGGCAATTGATTCCCCGGCGGAGCCAACAGTCTGCACGATGTTGTTTTCGAGCGCGGTGTTCCCTTGGAGCTTCTTCAAGATGGTGATCGCCATGACAGCGATGGGAATCGACGCCGAGGTTGTTAGCCCAACGCGAAGTCCGAGATACACCGACGCCGCGCCGAACACAATGCCAAGCACCGAGCCGAGCACGAGCGCTCGGAAGGTCATCTCTGCAGGTGACTGGCTTGCAGGAATGTAAGGCTTGAAATGTTCGAGAGCAGAACTCGTTTTTGATGATGAAGGAACTCCGGGAGATGTTGACATGCGTCTCTCAATTTAGTGGAGTGATGTCCGCCAGAGGTCGACGACTCCCGACGGGTCTATCGACCCTTCGGGTCGTGGACGACTCGTCGAGCGGATGCGCCTTTGGCGCAGAGTGCCTAAATATTATCCAGTAAATTTTAACTTAGGGAGGAAAATAGAGAAAAATTGGGGAAGATGCAAAGGCGGAGAATCTCCACGCCGTGTAGACCTCCGACTTCTTGCTAGGATCAACCCCGGTAGGAAGTCGGAGGTCTTGCAGTGTTACGTTACATTCTTCAGTATCGCCAGCAGAAAATTGTAAAACTTTTCCACCGTGTCGATGTAAATCTTTTCATCGGGCGAGTGTACACCTTCCAGTGTCGGACCGAATGAGACCATGTCCATGCCTGTAAATTTTTCGCCAATGATGCCGCACTCGAGTCCCGCATGGATGGCTTTGACTGCCGGTTCCTTACCATACAGAGATTTGTAGGTCTCTTTGGCTATCTTCAAGATTGGAGAACTAAGGTTTGGTTTCCATCCGGGACAACCATCGGTGTATTCAACCGAGGCATCTCCAAGTTCAAGGATTGAACACACTGTTTCTACGGCTTCAATCAGCTCGGATGCGACTGAACTCCGCTGACTTGTCGCAATCTCAACCGAATTTCTCTTCGTGCCAATCACGGCGACATTCGTCGATGTCTCGACGAGCCCGGGAATATCAGCGCTCATCTTCAAGACCCCATGCGGGAGAGCGGCAAGCGTCTGCGAAATTTCCTTTTGCTTGGCTTTCTTGATAACTTTGCCCCTTTTCATCTTCGGATCCGCTGCCAAACTGATCTGTAGTTGTGGATCGACTGAAGAAATTTCTGCTCCAAGTGTTTCGTTGAGCCGGCGAATGACTGATTCCACCTCCTTCATTTTCTTACTCGGCACGAACACAACTGCTTCACATTCCCTCGGGATGGCGTTGCGCTTATTACCTCCCTCGACCAACGAAAGTCTCACGCCAAGGTCGCTCAAGCGGATTAATACTCGGTTGAGAATTTTGATCGCATTTCCGCGCCCTTTGTCGATCTCTAATCCCGAATGCCCACCGCGAAGTCCCTTCACACTCAAACGCGCAGCGGTTGATTCTGCCGGCGCCTTCTCAAACTCGACCTTCCACGTGCCCAAGGTGTCTTTCCCACCGGAACACCCCACGTAGAGCGATCCTTCCTCTTCAGAGTCGAGATTAAGCAATGTCTTGCTCTCCAGGAAATCACCCTGGAGATTATGAGCGCCCGTCAGACCGGTTTCTTCATCGACAGTAAAGAGAAATTCGAGGGGACCGTGCTCGAGTGATCTATCTTCCATGATCGCAAGGTTCGTCGCAACAGCGATGCCGTTATCGGCGCCGAGTGTCGTGCCGTTTGCCATCATGACGTTTCCTTTACGGACGAGTTCGATTGGATCTTTGGAGAAGTCGTGCATCTTGTCGGCGTTCTTCTCGCAGACCATGTCGAGATGTCCTTGCAACGCGACACTCCGTCGATTTTCGTATCCTCGGGAGGCAAGTTTTTTCACGACAACGTTTCCAAACGTGTCTTGCTTTGCTGCAAGACCAAGCCGCTTAGCTGTTTCAATGACATATCTCGTCATCGCCTCTTCATGCTTCGAGCATCGGGGGATGCGTGCGATCTCGGCGAAGTACTTCCACACGAGTTCAGGCTTCAGTCCTTCAATGGCACTCAACAAATAGTCACTCCATTATTATGTGATTGAAACTACGTACTAACCATATCGCAACGGTATCGTCGTCCGAACAAGCGCTGAGCTTTTTGTTCCATCTCCGCGATGGACTGCGGTAGCTCAGTTTACATGATGGCCGCAGGTGGTGCCGGCTCGTCGGGTCTCCCCGCGTTTGCAAGCGGAATTTTGATGAGGGCATATGCCAGCAGCAGCAAGACGACCAGTCCGACCAGGTACGTCGGGGACTCGAAAACACCCGGTATTTTTATGTTGAAGAAGTTGAAGGTGGCGGTTATCAGACCGACCAACGCCTCTCCGGCAATCAGTCCTGATGCCACAAGGACACCGACGTTTTCCACGCGCCTCTTCTGCGCGTCATTGAATCCCTTTCTGTCGCGCATAGTATCCGTCATCCATCGAATAACGCCGCCGACAAAGATTGCGGAGGTCGTGGCGAGCGGCAAATACATGCCGACAGCCACGAGCATGGGACTCTTCACCTTCACCAAAATCATTGCAACACCCAGAAGGATTCCCACCACGATCAGAGGCCAAGGCATCTCCCCTCCCACGATCCCTTTCGCAAGTGCCGCCATAAGGCCAGCCTGAGGAGCCGGGAGTGCCTTGTCTCCAAATCCGATCCCGCCGGCATTGATATTCCCCTGATGCAGAACCATAAGGGGAAAGTACATGAGTAAGCTTGCACAAACGACTGCGATCAGTTCGACGATCTGAATGGTCCGTGGGGTTCCACCCAATATATAACCGACCTTGAAATCTTGAAGAAGTTCTCCCGCAACCGCCGCGGAGACGCAGACAACCGAAGCGACGCCCAGCACAGCGATCACACCACTTGTGCCCGACACGCCGAGCGCGACCATCAACAATGCAGCCACGATGAGTGTAGACAGCGTCAGCCCGGAAATCGGGTTGTTCGAAGAACCGATCAGGCCAACCAAGTAGCCTGACACAGTTGCAAAGAAGAACCCAGCGATCAGCATGACAACGGCTGCCACGATCCCACCCAACACGAGATCCGACATGGAGATGTACAGCGCCACCATCATGATGAACGTTATGCCGATCAATCCGAAGACCGTTTTCGAGCTCATGTAGCGCTCGGTGCGGGTTACGCTTGCAGGCTCAGGAGTCGGTCCTCGCAACTCGGCGAAGGCTTTTGCCAGCCCTCCGAAAATACTTTTGCGCCTGCGGTACAGTGTATAAGTCGTGCCGACAAGCATCCCGCCCACGGCGATCGGACGAACGATGAATCGCCAAACGGAGATAACCATCCCTTCCCATCCTGCGTCACCTGCGCCGGGGGGAAGAATATTCTGTAACTGCGGGCCGAGAAGGTAAATGATGAGCGGCACCATAAGTCCCCACGCTATAACTCCTCCTGAGAAGTTGAGAGCAGCAAGTTCAGGGCCGATGATGTAACCGACGCCGAGATATGCGGGGCTAATGGTGGGTGCCGCGAACAATGTGACACCGCCAGTACCTACAGCGGGTGCAGTAGCACTCGCTCCCAGTTTGATCTTGCTCGTTCCAACTTCACCCACACGAATGATGAAGTCCCTATCGGGAGCAAAAAAATTAAACGCACCGGCGAGGAATGTTACCGCACCGACACCCATACTTCGGAACAGGTGTTTCGCAGCTTGCGCCCCTACTTGCCCGGCCTTATGAATCTCAGAAGCGGCAACGGATTCCGGGAACGGCAGTGTACGATCCTCTACCATGACACGACGAACGAGTGAGCAGAACAACACTCCGAGGATACCGCCCACAACCATCAAGGCCGTTGACTTCCAGTAGGCGTCCCCGGGTGCAAATGAGGGCCATACTCCAGCAATGAGAAAGGCGGGCAATGTGAAAATCGCGCCGGCTGCGACCGATTCACCAATCGAGCCAGCCGTACGAGCAAGGTTCTCTTCAAGGATCGAACCACGGCGTAATCGCAATATGGCCATGCTGATAACCGCCGCAGGGTACGTCGCTGCAATCGTCTGACCCGCTCGTAATCCCAGATAGGCGTTGGCTGCACCTAAAACAAGAGTCATGATCAGTCCCGGTATCACTGCACGGACCGTGAATTCCGTCATGCTGACGGTTTCCGGGACGAACGGCTTGTGCGTGGATTCGATATCTGTCTCAGCCATAGAGTACTCCTCTAAATGTGGCGCAAATGTGGACGATTAATTAAGTTGATTCCCGGTAAATAATGCTTTAAAGACATATCCCGCTATCTGCGGATTTTCCTTAAAACGCCTGATAGAATATTGATACCACTGTTTGCCGAACGGCACATAGATGCGGACGCGATGCCCATCGCGCACAAGTTTTGATCGCAGTTCAGGTCGAACACCGAGCAACATCTGGAACTCATAGTCTGTCTTCTGGAGCTTTAATGTTTCAATGATCTCGTAGGCAGCGTCAATTAATTCACTGTCATGCGTTGCGATCCCGACATACGCCTTCTGATGCAACATCTCTTCAAGAACCTGCCGATAGTTTTCATTGATCCCTTGCTTCGTCTTGAACGCGATCTCTTCCGACTCAATGTAGATCCCTTTGCAAAGACGGAAATTCTTCAATCCGTTCCTCATCATCGCTTCGGCGTCATTCCTGGTTCGTTTCAGATACGCCTGCAATACAATACCGACATTCGAGAACTCCCTCCGTAGTTCCCGGTAGATCCAAATCGTATCATCGGTGCAGGAAGAATCCTCCATATCAACGCGGATAAAGTTATTCAACTCTCTTGCACGAGCGACGATGTGGTGTGTATTTTCAAGACAAAACTCTTTACCAAGCTTCAGCCCTAATTGTGTGAGCTTCAGAGAAACATTCGAATCAAGGCGCTCTTGATCGATGGACTGCAAGACTTCAATGATCATCGTGCGCGCGGTAACGGCTTCCTCGCGATGGTGAATATCCTCGCCCAGGACATCGAGCGTCGCCATGATGCCTTCCTTGTTGAGTTGCCTGACCGTCTGGACTGCATGGGTGATTTCTTCGCCGGCGATATAACGACTTGCAAATTTTCTAATGATAGGTTTTGGAACTACAGGAAGTGTTGCGACGATCAGCTTATTCAAGACATTCATTGTCATTATGTGATGAGGAGGCGCTTAGCATCCACTCTTCTGTCATCCGATCGGACTGAAGATTATGGTTTGGTGAATATAGGTAAGCGAGTTATTAAAATCAAGCCCCCTTAGGTGAACCTGGGAGAAAATGATCTCAAGAGGTCACTTCTATTTCACGACACCACCTCCTTGACATGTAAGACAGGGTGTTTGGGTTGTGTGAATCACCGTCGGCGCACTCACTCTGCAGCCAGACTTGTCGGCTTTCTTGTCTGGATCGTAGTGAATCTGCTTCGTTGCTTGAGAATGTGCTTTGATAAAGATCTCGGATTGTTCAGTATGTGGTCCGATACCTTGATACTCAAAATCAACGAATACAATGAATGTACCATCTTCATCTCCTTTATTCTCAACCGTGACATCTGCAAAGTAATCGGGATCGAAGAACCCTTTATCTGTCACGTTGCACGTTGTAATCTCGAATGGTAATTGGATATTCTCTGAATGTGTTACCTTTCCTATGCCGTTACACGTCGGGCAGGGTTGGGGTTTTTTCTCACACACGAAGAGGAGGAGAAAAAATAGAGGCAATAAGGCTGCAAATCGAAGATACTTTATCATGTCACTTCACCACAATATGACGGGATATTAGTCATCTCAGCCTCTGATGTGTCATGGATTCCAATTCTTCACCACTGAACCATCGTTCCTACTAAAGGATCATCCGAAGATAATGTTTGTGAGCCAGACCGACATCAGAATCGCAACAACATCAGCAACGATGCCCGCTGGGACTGCCTGCCGTGTCTTTGTAATGCCAACAGAACCGAAATACACAGCCAGCACGTAGAATGTCGTTTCGCTGCTTCCCATCATCACCGAGACCATCCTGCCGATGAGAGAATCAGGACCATGCGACTTGATGATCTCAGACATAACACCGAGAGCGCCGCTACCGGACAACGGTCTGATGATTGCCATCGGCAGCGCCTCGGCGGGCATCCCAATGAGTTTCGTCAACGGCGAGAGAATAGACGCGAGGATCTCCATCGCCCCGCCTGCGCGGAAAATCCCAATCGCCACAAGCATTGCAACAAGGTATGGGATGATGCGAACTCCAACGTTGAATCCTTCCTTCGCTCCTTCCACGAACGCTTCGTAGATCTTGACCTTCTTGACCGCGCCGTAGACAACAATGAAGAGAACGAGAGAGGGGATCGCAATGATTGAGATGATGTCGATAATGCTGACCACTGTCTGCACGGTTACTCCAATCCAGTGAGCTGCCGTTTATACATGGGAAGCATCGCCATGAGTTTCGCTGTCGTCACTCCGACAATGAGCGTGATGATCGTGGCAACGATAACAGGTCCCAAAATCTCCGTCGGGCTGGCGGAACCTGCCGCCGCACGGATCGCGATGACTGTTGCTGGAATGAGTTGAACATTACTCGTATTGATGACGAGGAACGTACACATCGCATCGGTAGCTGTCCCGCCTTTCTTGTTGAGTTTGTTTAGTTCTTCCATCGCTTTAAGGCCGAGCGGTGTGGCGGCATTCATTAGTCCGAGCATATTTGCCGAGATGTTCATGATCATAGCCCCCATTGCGGGATGATCCGCGGGAACATCGGGGAAGAGTCTAGTGGTAATAGGCTTAAGAAGGCTTCCAAGTTTAGAGACCAACCCGGATTGCTCGCCGATCTTCATGATGCCAAGCCAGAGCGCCATAATTCCGATAAGAGCAATCGCAAGTTCAACCGCAGTTTTGGCGTACTTGATGATACCGTCGTTGGTGACGGCGTTGAGCTTGACGAATTTTACTGGATCGAGGGTCAGCTTGATTCGATGATTGCGCGGATCCCGTAGCAACTCGATATAGCGCGCCAACAAAAAATCCTGATTCTTTTGAAGCTTATAAATTTCTTTCCAGATACTTGGCGTTCGGTCATTCACGATGATGTGGAGGATCCCCCCGAACTCAGGCAGATAGGTATCGGGCTCATCAGATCTTCGCTTCGTCGGAAATATTTCAGCCGTGAACCGAATCATATCCGCGATATTCGTTCCGTACATTGAGTTAAAATCTGCAGGCACAATGACAAGTGTGATTGGATATGATTCCAATCGGCTAGAGAGAGAGTCCGCTGAAGGAGAATTCTGGATTGAGGCTTGCAGATACTCTCCATTGTGGTACTTGTTCGTCGATAGATCGTGCACATCGCTCCATACAGCGACACCGATGCCGATGACGACCAACGCGAGCCAGATGTAGTTCAGCATTTCTTAGTCTCAGATTTTAACGATGTCAATATAGGGGTTTCCTTTGGGGTTGTCAAGGATAAAAGCAAAGAGCACCGACATCGGTGCTCTTTGCTCGCTCAAATGCTGAAAAATCTTCGTACTTACTTCAGCAACATCATCTTCAGCACCTGCGTAAAGACTTCACCATCTTCTGCGACAGCCTCAATCCGATAGAAATATAAACCACTCGGGAAATTTCCACCGTTAAAGGGCTCAACGTAACGTCCCGGCATGAATCGGTCGTTCGCAACAAGCACGGCAACCTGCTGTCCGAGAACATTATAGACACTCAGCCCGACAGTTGAAGTCTTTGGAAGATCAAACTTGATCATCGTGACCGGGTTGAATGGATTCGGATAATTCTGGTGGAGGGCGAACTCCTTTGGAAGCTCTTCGCCAGTGCCGACTGCTGTGGTCACAAGCGTAATTCCGAAATTTTGATTCGTGACAGAGGCACCGCTCGACATCGTCACGGTGTACGGTGCTTGTGCAGCAGGTAACGTTTGAGTCCACCCACTCTGCGTGACAATGCTGACTTTGTACGTCGCCGGACCGAGGTTCGAGAACGCGTAACCTCCGCTACTGCTGGTCAACACGCTATCAACTTGGACCGAGTCTTTCACCAGCCGAATGCGCCAACTGACAAGCGGGATCGTATCCTGCGGATCGAGAATCCCATTTCGATTGATATCGATCGCTACTTTGCCACTGATCGAGCCCAAACGGAAATTCCCAAACAGCCTTTTGGTAAAGAATTGTCCACTGCTATCGAACGTAAGCGAGAACGATCCGCCGCCCGAAGGTGCGGTCTGAACATATCCGGAACGCGGAACCTGCGAGAGCGTATAGCGACCTGTATCGATTTTCTCGATATCAAAATTGGTGAAGAACGACGTCGATGAAGTGAGTGCCGTATCGACCAACACACTACCCTTGAAGAGTTTCACAACGAATCCAATCGAGCCAAGATCGGTTGGTGCATTTTGGATTCCGTTGCCGTTGACATCGTTGAACACAACACCTTGCACTCTACCAAGTTTGTAATTGCCGAAGTCTTTTCCGGCGATGCTCGAGGAACCGGTCACCGTGTCGATATGGAGATCGGTGTACTCAAATCCGGGTGGTGCGGATTGTTTCCACCCGTCTTGAACATCCTCTTGGATCGTATACGTTCCGGGCCCGACTGAGAATTGGTAGTCTCCACTGGTGTTCGTGAGCTGGTTGTCCACCTCAGTCGATCCAACAAGCAACCTCACACGCCAGTTACTTAGCGGGGGGTCACCGGAATCTTTGGCGCCATTCACAGTGATATCGTTATAGACCGTTCCACCGATTGTTCCCTGGAAACCTCCGAAGTCTGCATCACTGACCGTTTGTCCGGGTGAAAGGCTGATGTTGTACACTTTCTCTGGGGGTGTTGTAACGGCCCATCCGGTTTTCGTTGATTCTTCGACCGTGTAGACACCCGGGGCAAGACTGGTGAAACTATAAAGACCTCCAGGATCAGTAACCATCCTTCCCGTCCCGGACCCGGAGAGTAAGATTACGCGTCCGACATCAGGAAGCTCGCCTGCATCTTTTATTCCATTACCGTTGTTGTCAATCCATGCCATGCCGCTGATGCTTGCGTTGCTCGCCGCGCCGACTGTGTCTATGCTGAAATCATCGAACGCTACTCCTTCATCCGCCCCGAAACCATCGGAGAAGAAACTGTAGCGGAACCGCACATAGGTTTTCCCAAACACCTCCGGAGGCAGCTTATGCTCGATGTAGACATAACCGTACGGTCCCGTAGCGACATCAGCACCCGAACAAACGCCATTGCTTGTCCATTTCGGTCCGAAAACACCCGGTGGCAAGAATCCCACAATGATCGATCGACCGAAATCGAAACAGTTCGTATCACCAGCAGCATTCGCATACGTCGAGGTGCTGTACCAGTTAACACCATCGGGATCATTCACAAACGGTGCAAGCCGCTTGTACGTCTTTCCCGAATCGATTGAATATTCAAAGATACTCCCGTCCCACGATGGCTCCGTTACCATGCTGTGATACCAGCTTACATAACCCTTTGTCGTTGAAGAGAAGTCGAAAAAGGGAGAATAAATTTGATTGTCGACTCCACCTTCAGAGTAGTTACCACTCAGTTTCGTCACCCAGGCATTCACTCCACTGTGAGCCGCATTAAGGATAACCTTTGCCGGTGTGCCAAATTCAAAATCTTGAGTCCCAAACCAACCAAATTGCTCTGCCGCAGTTTCATAAGTCGTCTTGTAGACTGGACCAGCAATGAGTGGCACCGCCGGACGCTGACTCATGACGGTATCGTTCTCAGGTCGCGCGTCAGTGCCTAATTCCGATGTCGCTATAAAGGTATAAAGAGCCCCGATGGACGGAGTAAATGGATCGGTCCATGTGACGGTCATGAACGTAAGACCCGTGTGACCAGTCACAGCCGCCGTCGAGTTGTAGACCTCAGTTCCCGAGGAATCGAGGATGCGCATTCGCGCGGTGTAGGATTCTGAACTCGTCGTGTTATTCTTGAACTTCGCGCTGACTCCTACGAAGGGTAAGCCTTGTGGCAGTCCCGACAGGGGTGGATTGATAATATCGACAGGTTGTACTTCATGAAGACCGGGCACCGGTCCGGTAAATTCATCGTACCCTGCTTCAGGGTTTGGAACTGATCGCGCCTGCCCATCGATGTCATCGGTGACTTCGGGAAGAGAAGCTCCGAAACTCGCCACCGCCGATGGCTGGGTTGTATCAATATGAAGATCAGCTTCACTCAGGAAGAACGGATTGTTATCGGTACTCGCGAGATCTTTTCCTGAAGCGACGTACCAATCATACAAGGTTCCAAACGTCGTTGCGAAATCAGTAGAGTTCAGAACATTATGCTCAGACAACTGAATGTCATCATACGATCCTGTGCTGAGACCGAAGGGCGCAAGTGCAAAATTGCCATCCGTTCCCGTACGATCGATTCGCACCGCATTGTTTTCAATGATCGCAAGCGAGCCTTGCCCACTCCCAAAAGGAACAATACCAACTGCTAAACCCGGTCCCAAGGCACTTCCAGTCAAGTAAATAGAATTATTATAGATCTTATCTTGCTGACCAGCCACCGACTCAATGCCGTAGGAGTTGTTGATCCCCGGTGAGCTGAATGATGTATTTCGGCTAAAGATGTTGGTGATGCAATTGTTGTAGATAATATTCTCTGTTGAGGTTCCATCGCCCCTACCGTCGCCAGCGTGTCGGATGCCATACGCTCTTCCCTGGTTTGTCGTATTTGTCGTCCGATCGAAGAGAACATTGTTCACAATGTTATGATGAATGCTCGTCGCAAAGACAAACCTTGTGCGAATCCCCGACGGTCTGACCGATGCGGCTGGAAAAGTGCTGGGGTACCGAATACCATCAACGATGTTGTAGGCGATTTCGCTATTGATCGAATGACCAAGTCTGATCCCATCTTCGACACAATGCGCACCATACGTCTCTCCGACCTGGTTGTGTACAATCCTGACGTTCACATCATAATCGACGAAGTTACCATCATCAGAATCAAAACCTTGATTCCCGTTACCCATAAGACAATTGGAGACCAAAATATCCGAATTAGGTTTTCCAGTCATGCGAATGGCGCGCGTCGCCGAAGTGGATCCAACGCGACCGTAAACATAGCAGTTCATGATCGTGACATGACCGCAGCCATCCCGAAGACGCAATGCTGCATTGCCAGCAGGCGGCTGTGGCTGACTGGCGGCGTAGCGGATCGTAAGATCTCGGGAATCAGGAGTACCGTTTTTCCTCGTCCCGTTAACCGTTACATACCGCGCGCCTTTAAAAATCATTCCACCACCCGCCCCCGCATAATCATAGAGATCAATCACAACAGAGAGGACATTCGAATCCGGTTGGATGGTAACTGTATTTGTTGCGCTGGCGCCCGGTGGTCCAGTGAGAAAGATACCGGCATCTGTGTAACTCGCGTCGGACAGCAGTAGTGTTAAGGGTCCCGAGACTCCGTTAGTATCCAATGAGGTAAAGGCAGTCGCAAGGTTGGGAAAATCTTTGCCGAGTCCTATCCTCTTCACACCGCTCAAAGGCGTCGCATTGGGTGACAGCCGATAATTAGGTCCCGTGTACGGAGCCTCCGTCACAGAAGCTTGCGCAGCCTCCTTGGTAAACGGCTTGACCTCATTCTCAAGAAAATCTCGAATCGGCTCCTTGTGTTTTAATTTAGCGACCATCGCCTTCGGGAGTTTGCCAACCCCTCTTGGGTCTCGTTTCGCCGAGGCGAGCGCGGAACTTACAAGAACTACCACACACAACATGACAATGCAAAGACGGTAGAAATGGTTCATAGTTCCTCCTGAGAAAGATTTTGAATGAGGTTGATTGAGAAATGATAAAGGTGGGAGCAAGTGCTTCGGATTACACTTGGGTGCATCCGTCGTCAACCCTCCCCACATGGCGAATGAGCTAATCAATGTGCGGGTTCTTGTGTCTTGCAACATTCGTTCGTCTTATTATTCGGCAATGATCGAACTGTAGAACCACCTAAATGTCGAAATATATTATGAGAAAGTCAAGTTAACAGACTTCGAGTGGTTAGTTGAATGGTTGGTTAAACAGAAAACAATAAGATCAAAGAGCCGGAACCATTTATACTCGAAGTTTACATACCTAAATCATAAGCCTATGGAGGCAAGACGCCCCAATGAGTTCTCGGATCGCGTAGTAATTCTCCTCCCCAAGAGCAGAAATGAAATCGAAGATTTCGATATCTACACCGGTAGATTTGATTAACGCCGTCAAAAATCGTATTATTAGAAACTTTAATTCTTGGGACAGGAGATACCTGCCCCACTATAACCCCTATCAACGAAAGGATTTGCAAAATGAAATATGTTTGGACAGCGGTACTCTGTCTCGGATTAATCGCCTGCCAAGGTAACACACAAGACAAGGCACAGCTCAAAACTCAGAAAGATAGTGTAAGCTACAGCATCGGGATGGATATCGGTAGGAGCTTGAAGAAACAGCTCGTTGATGTCGACGTTGATGTGCTTGCACAGGGTATGAAAGCAATGGTCGCGGGTGGAAAACAGATTTTGAGTGATTCTATGGCTCAAGTTTGTATGATGGCATTTCAAAAACAAATGATGGCAAAGCAAGAGGAACATATGAAAGCAGAGTTAGAGAAGAACAAGAAAGAAGGAGAAACATTCCTTAGCGAGAATAAGAAAAAGGAAGGCGTCGTGACACTTCCAGACGGATTGCAATACAAAGTCCAGAAGATGGGCGAGGGGAAAAAACCCAAGGACACTGACAAAGTCAGCGTTCACTATCGTGGGACGCTCATTGATGGAACAGAGTTCGATAGCTCAATTAAACGTGGACAGCCTGCTGAGTTCGCCTGCAACGGCGTCATTAAAGGATGGACCGAGGCGCTACAATTGATGCCCGTTGGGTCGAAGTGGACATTATATATTCCTGCGGAACTCGGCTACGGCGAGCGTGGTGCAGGTCAGGCAGTTCCACCGAATGCGACGCTCATCTTCGACGTTGAGTTACTTGCAATCAAGTAATTCCGTTATCTCCTTGTTAACTTAATTTTTAATGCAAACCCTCACTCCAACTTTTCCGGTGCGAGGGAGGGTTTTTCCTCAGACGACTAACTGTTCACATTCACAGCAGCCGAGGTGTAGATGATCAGACCATCGTTTTCCTTGATATCATACGTTCTTATTTTCCTCTTATTCGTTCCGTTCCACCCATGCCTCGCGCAAAAGATCCCCTTCCTCACCGATGATGACATCCGTATGTTGAGCAACGAACTCTCCGGAGATCGGGCGTTCGAACACATCCGCGTGTTGAGTCAGTGGCATCGCGATTCTGGAATGGAGGGATTCTTCAACGCTGCCGATTATGTCATGCAGGCAGCACACGAGGCGGGCTTAGAGAATGTCCACTTCATTGAGCAGACGCTGGGTCATCCAAATTATACAGCCCGGAGTGCCGAGCTCTGGATGGTCGAGCCCGTTGAGGTGAAACTGGCAGACATGGCTGACCATCCGGTCTACCTTGCGGATGGAAGTCATACCGCAGACGTCACTGCAGAATTAGTGTGGATCGGCGATGCAAAGGACGATAGCCTTACCGGTCTCGATGTTGTGGGAAAAATTGTGCTGACGAATCGATCCCCGGGTGGTGCAGTGCAGAACGCGGTGTGGGGCAAAGGCGCACTCGGCGTTGTTTCATACCAGACATCGGAGTCACGTAACCCGATGGACGTTCCTGATCAGATCGCGTGGAGTAGAATTCCTCTCACACCGCCCGAAGGAAAGAAAGGAACGTTCGCGTTCATCCTCCCTCCGCGCAAAGGGGAGTTGTTGAAAAAAATTCTCCAGACCGACCAAATGCAGGATTATTTCGCCACGGGAAAACGCACCAAAGGTGGTCGAATTGTTCTGAAGGCGAAAGTGGTTACCGAAATCGGCAAAGAACCTGGGCGCACTGGCTTTGTTGAAGGATGGATTCATGGCTCGAAATATCACGATCAACAAATCATTATTACGGCTCACCTACAAGAAGAGAAAAGCTCAGCCAACGACGACGGCAGCGGCTGCGCGAACATTTTGGAGATCGCTCGCACCTTCAACAAGCTCATCAAAGAAGGCAAGATGCCGCGACCTCTGCGTGACATCCGATTCTGGTGGACTGATGAGATTTCATCGGAGTACAAATACTTCCAGGATTTTCCTGACGAGCCAAAGAAATTTCTGGCAAACATTCATCAAGATATGGTTGGAGCCAACCAACGGATGGGCAGCCGAGTGCAGCATCTCATCTTCGCTCCTCACTCGCGCACATCATATCTCGATGCAATCTTTGAGAGCATCGGCAACTATCTGATTCTTACGAACAACGCGTTCCTTGCTGCAAGCAGGGCGGGCGGTTACCCACGCCCGTTCACGCGCCCGCTCTATTCGACTCGCGGCACACGAGACGGGTACAATGCGCGGTTCGTTCCATATTTCAATTCATCCGACCACATGTGTTTTGTGGAAGGCATCATCGGTGTGCCTGCAGTCGCAACGATCAATTGGGATGATCCGTACATCCACTCCTCTGACGACGATCTTTACCAGATTGATCAGACTCAACTGAAACGCAATGCATTCTTGATGGGCGCAATGGCTTACGTTCTTGCTTTTGCAGATGAGAAGACTGTGCCGTTGCTCGCCGGCGAGACTTTTGCCCAAGGCGAGAAAAGGTTAGCCAACGATCTCCAAGCAGCGATCCGAGTCGAAGAGGGTTTCCGAAAAGATTCTATAACCATTGTCTCTTTGAACGGCGGGTTGAAGGATGCTAGACTTCTTATGGAACAAGGAATCCTGCGTGAAATCCGTGCACTGAATTCTATTCAGGTCTTTACACGAAAAGATCGAGAAGCGGTTTCAATGATAGAAGGCTTTATCGCGCGAATGCAAAGTAAAGCAACGGGCTTGATGGGCGATCTGGAGCTCTACCAAACCGAGATGTTGAGGAATAAACTCCCGGAACCACAGATCGATTCCTCCGAAATCGAAGCAAGCAAGAGAGTCCCGGTAAATCCTTCAGTTCTTAGAACTTACTTCGAGAACCGCGGGAAGATTAATTTCAGGGGAAACTTGCACGGCTTAATGCACGATGAGGTCTTTAACTTTGTCGATGGCAAACGCAGCTATTACGATATTTACAAAGGAGTTCGCGCCGAACAGTTGGCAGCCGGTTCTTGGTACTACGGCAATGTGACACTCGAAGATGTCGTTGGCTTGCTCAATGCAGCCATTGAAGCGAAAGCGCTCACCCTCAAGTAGGTTGTAATTCTTTGAAATGCCCACGTGTCGCATCATGAGCCTTTTTACGTATCCCCTGGCTTTCTTTTTCTTACTCTCGAGTGCAGCAATCGACCGGCCGATGCCCTCACGCGTGACGAGCGATCGCGACGAACGCACACAGAACAACTACTCTAGCAAACCGGCAATCAAAAGCGCCGACTGGGTGAGGGATGCCGTCATCTATTGTGTTTATCTCCGCTCCTTCTCGCCCGCAGGAACATTCGCAGCACTAGAGAAGCGAATACCCGAACTGAAAGAACTCGGCGTTTCGGTCCTGTGGCTGATGCCCATCCATCCGATCGGGATAAAAAACAGGAAGGGCACGCTCGGGAATCCATATTCAGTGAGAGATTATTATGAAGTAAATCCAGAGTTCGGAACGATCGTGGAGTTTCAGCAACTCTTAAACACCGTCCATAAGAACGACATGAAGTTGATTCTCGATCTGGTCGTAAACCACACGGCGTGGGATAGCAAGTTGATCAAACTTCATCCCGAATGGTTTACGAAAGATGCACAGGGCAACATTGTTTCTCCCCGTGCAGATTGGACAGACGTCGCCGACTTGGACTATTCGAAACAGGGCTTGCGCAAGTACATGATGACCATGATGGAATGGTGGACCCAAGATATTGGCGTCGATGGCTTTCGGTGTGACGCCGCCGAACTCGTGCCGATCGACTTTTGGGAAGAGGCTCGCGCGCGACTGAACAAGATCAAGCCGGTGATGATGCTCTCGGACGGATCGCTGCCACAACATCACTTCAAAGCATTCGATCTTACCTACTCGTGGAACCTCTACGGCGCGCTCAATCCGTTGCTCAAAGGAACACGACCAGCAACGGCGCTTGACACAATCTTGAACACAGAGGCATCACAATTTCCAACCGGAAGCTTGCGTCTACGCTTCAACACAAACCAAGTCAAGACCGCGTTGGAAGGATCGGCGATGATGCAGTATGAATTTGACGAACGTATACTCTCCACTGTCCTCATCAACACTATTTCCGGCATTCCCTTGATGTACACAGGCGACGAAGTCGCAAACGACAAGGAGTTGAGTCTCTTTGAGAAGGTTGAGGTAGATTGGAGCAAACCGCATGAGATGGAAGACCTTTACAAAACACTCTTCGCGCTGCGAAGAGAGCACAAAGCACTTTCTCGCGGCGAGATGGTACACGTTCCTTCTTCCGATGACAACAATGTGTTTACATTCTTCCGGCTTCTCGGTGATGATCGAATATTGATAGCGTTGAACTTTTCCAATGTCTCTAGAACAGTCACCTTGCAAATTCCTTTCGATAAGATCCTCAAACAACGGAAGAGGCTCTCGATGAAGGATCATTTTACCGGCTCGCCTGTAGCCATCGAACCCTCGATACCGTTGGAGGTGACATTGGAGCCGCATGGCTTTAGAATTTTTGTGGAAGGCGAGTAACATTGATCTTACTCTGGCGAGGAGCGGATTTCTTGAACGGCATCCACAAACGGTGTTTAGATCCATGGTAGTGATTCTCAACAGGGATTCGTACATTTCATACAAGGCAATCCCTAACCGCAACAGACCGATGTACGGCGGGGATAACAAGAAACATTGTTCATACTCGAGGTAGACAATGCAAAAACCACATCGAAATAATACACATATCCTGTCGGCGATAACGACGCTCCTCTCTCTGATGATTGCAGTCATCGGTTGCAACAAGACGTCAGGTACGTTTGACGTAAATGCTCATCGGGATGAAATCGAGCAATGGAAAGAGCACCGCCTCACTCGACTGAAGAGTGACACCGGCTGGCTCACCCTCTGCGGATTATTCTGGCTCAAGGAAGGAGAGAACACCTTCGGCACCGATTCGACGAATGCGATCATCTTTCCTACCGGCAAAGCGCCAAGAGTTGCCGGAGCTATCTGGCTTGAGAAGGGATCACTACGCATGCAAGCCCGATCGGGCGCAGAGATCAAAGTGAAGGATTCGGTCGTCACAGCGCTATCCCTTCAATCCGACGGTGAAGGTTTGACCGATCCTACAATATTACATCTCGGTACGTTGAGCTTCTATGTGATCAAACGCGGTGAACAGCTTGGCGTGCGAGTGAAGGACAAGGAGAATCCGGCACGAGTGAACTTCAAAGGCTTGGAGTATTTCCCGATCGATCCGAAGTGGCGGGTTGAGGCGAAGTTCGAACCGTACAATCCTCCAAAGAAGATTCCGATCGCATCCGTCATCGGCACTGTGGAAAACGATTCATGTCCTGGCGCACTCGTGTTCAATGTTGACGAAAAACCTTGCCGTCTCGATGCGGTGATGGAGGTTGGAACGGATGACCAACTGTTCATCATGTTCAGCGATGAGACAAGCGGCAAAGAAACATACGGCATGGGGCGACAACTGTACGCTTCTTTGCCCGACAAGGAGAATCGCGTCATTCTCGATTTCAACAAGGCATATAATTGGCCCTGTGTGTTCACAGAGTATGCCACGTGTCCAATTCCACCTCGGCAAAATCATCTGCCTATTCGGGTGGAAGCTGGAGAGAAAATGTATAAAGGTTCCGGACACTGATCCCGATGGTTAGTCCTTCGCAACAAGACATCGATAGAGACTTAGGCTTAGGCTCACGCGTAACACAGCAAAGCCGTAAGCGCTTTCTCAACAGGGACGGGAGCTTCAACGTCACTCGAAGAGGGCTTTCCTTCTTCCGCTCACAGAATACCTACCATTCCCTGCTCACAATGTCGTGGTTGAAGTTCTTCTCCCTCATCATCCTCGCCTATTTTTTGACGAATGTCGTATTCGCAATAGGATATGTTCTGTGTGGATCTGACGCCCTACACGGCGCAGAGGGTCGATCACTCAGTGAACAGCTTCTTGAAGCTTTTTTCTTCAGCGTGCAGACCCTGGCAACCATCGGCTACGGGAAGATGAGTCCAAACGGCATTGCCGCAAACATTCTCGTCGCAATAGAAGCACTTGCCGGATTGCTGGGGTTCGCTCTTGCTACCGGTCTGCTGTTTGCCAGATTCTCACGACCGAGTGCATCTATTGTGTACAGTCGACACGCGGTGATCGCGCCCTATCGGGACATCATGGCACTTGAATTTCGGATCGCGAACGAACGCAGTAACGAGCTGATAGAAGTCCACGCAACTGTTGTTCTAACAAGAAATGAGACCGAAGGCGGAAAGACAATCCGTAAGTTCCATCCGCTTAGTCTCGAACGAGAATCAGTGATGTTCTTTCCGTTGCATTGGGTGATCGTCCACCCGATCGATGGAACCAGCCCACTCTTTCGAGTCACTAAAGAGGATTTCGAGTCATCCGACGCCGAGATCGTCATCCTCCTCACAGCGGTCGACGAAACATTCTCGCAGACCGTTCATTCGCGATCTTCCTACAAACACGACGAAATCATTTGGAGAGCAAAGTTCGCCGACATGTTCCAACCCGCAGACGATGGCATGATCAGTATCGACTTGAAAAAGATTCATGATATTGAAAAGGTGTAGCAAGGCGCCTCGTCACTCACGAAACGACCTTCCCGTAGCACAACATTGTCTCATCCCACTCTTACTATATGAGAATCATCGGCAAGGGATGCGACGCCTTTTCAAACATGGGGTCCTTTCACTCATGCTCCTCTCCCTCTTCAGCACCGGGTTCGTTTCGGCAGGCGAAACACAGACACATCCTAATAGTCCGGTCTTCAGGGATTACATTCCACCGCGAACATCTCCACTGGTAAAGCCCATCAATGCGGTAGATCGCGACTGGTACAACTTCACACTTACCCAGAATGCCAACAGTGGCGACGTCATCGCACAGCACGAACTTGGCCTACGGTATTTCCTTGGTGAGGGATTTCCCGTTGATACTCTGAAGGCTGCGTATTGGATCAAGAAGGCGGCGCTGCACAGGTTTGTTCCAGCGATGTTCAATCTTGGAGTTTTCGAATTGCATGGATGGGGCGTCGAGTGGGATCCGTTTGATGCGTATCAGAATTTCCTTTATGCTGCAGAAGAGATGCCCGATGCTCAATACGTGTTAGCCATATTCCTGATGGATAATCTGGTCGTTCCGAGAAATGAAACCGAAGCGTATTGTCTCGTGAAGACTGCCGCCGATTCCGGATATGAACCTGCCTTCGAGCTATTAATGGAACTTGAGAAGCGATGGACCGGATCGGGCAGCAACTCTACTCGGGACGCAGCTATCCAAAACAGCGATTCATCTTCTCATCACTCTTCATCATCGCACGGGTTGATATTCCTCGATTTTAACCGGGATACGACTTCATCCACGAACGATACCATACTCGTCGAAGAAGCAATGCGCGACGGGGGCGAAGCGTTGAATGAACAGTCCGGGATCTTGACAACAACTCAACCGGCGAAGATAGACTCCTCCTTGATTATTTCGCTTCGATCTTCGGCTGAGGCAGGAAGCCCGGAAGGGCTGACGCTCCTTGGCAGATGTTTCGAGCGCGGGACATACGTCAAGAAAGATCTCGTCCAGGCAAGCGTTCAGTACTTGCGTGCAATCCGCCTCGATTCACCCAGGGCTGCAGAATTGTTATGGAAACTTGTCCACGAACATGGTTACTTCGAGTCATTGAAATCCCGTGTCGATACGAACGATCCAGACGCGCGATTCGTCTGGGGAGGACTCGCTGCGATCCAGTTCGATTCTCAGCTTACTATCGAACAGGCACTCGAGATGCTTAAGCGAGCTGCATCGAACCACAACAGCGATGCTCTTATTGAGCTGGGAACATGCTACGCACAAGGAAGATGGGTAACGAAAGATCGACGAAAGGCAATATCATATTGGAGAGAAGCTGCCGAACTCGGCAGCCGTGAAGCGCACATCCGCATGACAGTAGCGAACCTTACAGCACGAGACAGTTCACACCGGTCAGGGGGAATAGTCGATTCACTCAGACAAGAGATGCGGGAAGGCTCTGTGCTCGCACAAATAGCCCTCGGATACTGCTACGAAACCGGATCTGGGGTGAAACAAAGCAAAGCCGAAGCAGCAAGACTCTACAGAACTGCTGCACAGCGCGGTAACCGCTCCGCCTATAATTCCATGAAGAGGATGTATGATGACATCCGTCCGAAGGAGAAGGAATTCACTGTTCCTGAAGAATGAATTTTCGGTGGTGGCTCAATTTCACAGGCGTCACGGTCCACATCGTGACACAAGCCAGAATTTTCGGGTAGTGCATCAGGTTGGGGTCTTGGTAGGTCAGACATTCTCGACGAGTCCCCACGGGTCTATCGACCCGAAGGGTCGTAGACTTCGACTCGATAGAGTCGTTCTACGAATCTACGATTCGTAGGATCGTAGATAGACCTGTCTGACAGGCAAGTCCCGAGGGGATGGCTTCGCCAAATGCCTCTCCCACTGAAATGTTTTTCTTGAATTGATACACTACCCATTTTCGTTTCTCTTTCAACGCGGATTTTCCTATATTCAACAACATTATTATTTCACAATTGCGAAGTGAGAGTGCATCATCTTTTTCTCTGCGGTATTGTTCTGTGCCTCTTCCACCCAGTGATCCTTTACTCCCAGGGATCGATCCATTTCGCCGTCATCGGTGATTATGGCTTAGCCGGGCAAGCGGAACTTGATGTATCCAACCTTGTGAAGAGTTGGAACCCGGACTTTATCATCACCGTTGGCGACAATAATTATGAATACGGTGAAGCCTCGACCATCGATGCCAACATTGGTCAATATTATCATCAGTTCATTTACCCCTACTCGGGAAGTTACGGCAGCGGTGACACTCTCAACCGATTTTTCCCTGCAATGGGCAATCACGAATGGCTCACTCCGGGTGCAACACCATACCTCAATTACTTCACCCTTCCCGGCAACGAACGGTATTATGATTTTGTTCGCGGTCCCGTTCATTTCTATGTTGTCGATAGCGACAGCAGTGATCCGGACGGACACACTGCTACTTCAACGCAAGGGACATGGCTTCAGAACGCTTTGAGCTCATCGACTGAACAGTGGAAGCTGGTGTATTTTCATCACCCACCTTATTGCTCCGGCACGCGACATGGATCGTCGCCGTATATGCGTTGGCCCTTCCGTCAATGGGGAGCAACAGCGATCTTGACAGGGCATGAACATCTGTACGAACGACTTCTAGAAGACAGCCTCGTCTATTTTGTGAATGGTTTGGGAGGAAAAAGCGTGTATCCGATTGGAGCGCCGGTTGCTGGAAGCCAGGTACGGTTCAATGGCGACTATGGTGCGATGCTCGTGGATGCAAACAGCGATAGCATCACTTTTCAATTCATCACCCGTGCCGGTGTTGTGATCGACACATACACGATTCGCGTACCACATTACACGCCAACCGTGACTCACGCATCGGGATGGAATCTCATCTCGGTTCCCGCGGTCGTACCAGATGGTCGGAAGATGACGCTCTTCCCCACCGCCATCTCGAACGCCTTCCGCTTTGACTCTGTGAATTATATTCAAGAGGATACTCTTTATCCCGGTCTCGGCTACTGGATAAAATTTGATTCAACAGGGATGGTGAGTGTCGCCGGCGATTCTATCTTCACCGATACGGTGGATGTTCAGTTGGGATGGAATATGATAGGGACAATCTCAGTCCCGATTGATATCAGTTCGATCATTCAAGAACCTGCGGGTATCGTCGACTCCAAGTATTATGAATTCAATGCGGGATACGTTCCCACCGGCATATTGCTGCCCGGACGAGCCTATTGGGTCAAGGCAAGTCAAAGTGGGAAATTAATATTGTCTGTACCTCACTAAGGGTGTTGATCCCCGATTCACTTTTTTATTCAACTATTACTCATCTACTCATGGCAGACAACAAGATTATTTTTTCGATGGTTGGTGTTGGGAAAGTTCACAAGCCCAACAAGCAGGTCTTAAAAGATATTTATCTCTCGTTCTTCTATGGCGCGAAGATCGGCGTCCTCGGATTAAATGGCGCGGGCAAGAGCACGTTACTTCGCATCATCGCCGGCGTCGATGCAGATTACATCGGACAGATTACTTCCCAAAAAGGTATCACCTTCGGTTATCTTCCACAGGAACCTGAGCTTGATCCAAAAAAGAGCGTGAAGGAAGTTGTCGAGGAGGGCGCTGCCGGGACTGTCGCTCTCTTGAAAGAGTACGAAGCCATCAGTGCGAAGTTCTCAGAGCCTGACGCAGACTATGATGCACTGCTGGAGAAGCAGGCAAAGCTTCAGGAAAAGATAGATCACCTCAACGCATGGGATCTCGATAACAAACTCGAGCAAGCGATGGATGCTCTCCGTTGTCCCGCGGGTGAAACGCCCATCTCCGTGATCTCCGGCGGTGAGCGGAGACGGGTTGCACTCTGTCGCCTCCTGTTGCAAGAGCCCGACGTGTTGCTGTTGGATGAACCGACAAACCACCTTGACGCGGAATCCGTGGAGTGGCTCGAACATCATTTGAGCCAGTATCAAGGCACGGTCATCGCCGTCACGCACGATCGTTACTTCCTCGATAATGTTGCCGGATGGATTTTGGAGCTTGATCGCGGCGAGGGAATCCCCTTCGAAGGAAATTACTCCTCATGGCTTGAACAAAAGCACGCCCGTCTCGCACTCGAAGAGAAACAGGAGTCAAAACGACAGCGCATGCTGCAGCGCGAGCTCGAGTGGGTGAGAATGAATACCAAAGGACGGCACGCAAAGGGCAAGGCGCGCATCTCAGCATACGAGCGAATGGTCGCAGAAGAAGCCGAGAAGCGAAGCGAGGAGATTGAAATTTACGTTCCACCGGGACCCAGACTCGGCGATCTGGTGATCGAAGCGAAGAATGTGGCAAAGGCATACGGAGATATTCTCCTGTATGAAGAATTGAACTTCAGCTTGCCGCCCGGCGGGATTATCGGCGTCATCGGTCCGAACGGCGCGGGTAAGACCACGCTCTTTCGCATGATCATCGGACAGGCGAAGCCTGATGGCGGCGCGATCAGGATCGGCGAGACGGTGAAGCTTGCGTACGTCGACCAGAACCGTCCGCTCGATCCGAACAAAACTCTCTGGCAAGAAATCTCCGGCGGCGAAGAGATCATCATGCTTGGGAAGCGTGAGATCAACTCACGAGCGTACGTAGCTCGCTTCAACTTCAGCGGACCCGACCAGCAGAAACCAACCGGCGTTCTCTCTGGTGGCGAGCGCAACCGCGTCCATCTTGCCAAAGTGTTGAAAGAAGGCGCCAATGTTCTCTTGCTCGACGAGCCGACGAACGATCTCGACGTGAACACGCTCCGTGCACTCGAAGAAGCGCTCCTCAACTTCGCAGGCTGCGCTGTCATCATTTCGCACGACCGCTGGTTTCTCGACCGCGTCGCGACACACATCCTCGCCTTCGAAGGCGAGAGCAAAGCCACCTGGTTCGATGGCAATTACTCTGAATACGAAGAGCACCGCAAGAAACTCCTTGGCATCGAAGCCGAGCGACCGCATAGGATAAAATACAAGAAGCTGATCAGAGCGTAACGTACGTGCGACGCACTTTCCCACTTTCAGCGGGATAAATTCCGGTGCGTCGCACGTCGCCAGTCAAAAGGAAGTCTTAGTTGGTAAAGCACAAAATTCATATATTGCATCGCGGCAATTTAGCTCCAGTCCGTTAGCCCGCAGTATTTTTTCCAATTTATTAGGAGGTGTTATGAGTATCGGTTTTTTTATTGATGGCGCTTACGTTTACAAAGTTTTCAATGATCGTGTAAATTACTTAAAGTTGCGTCAACACCTTGAAAAGGAACTTGGAGATACAATTGATGAAGGATATTTCTTTAACGCTGATACTGACCCCCCTAGAGCACAAAAACTTCATAACGCACTTACCTATCCACCGCCAACGGGTCCTGGTCTGCGAGTAAAAATCTACTGGTTGCAAAACTTTTATTTTGGCCAAAAGGTATGGGTGCTCAACCAGTAATGCATCCGACTATTCCAGATATGCAATATGAACTGACAACTCAAAAAGCTGTTGATGTTGGTTTGATTTATCATATGACTCGATCATTTCACAAACGCCATTGGACAAAACTTGTCTTGGCAGCCGGAGATGGAGATTTCTTTGAACCAGTACAAAACCTTGTTGAAGGCGAATTATATCTTGTTGGTTCTTTAAACGCTATTTCTGAGGAATTGCGCCCATATGCTCGAAAAATTTTTGAAATTGATAAAGAGCCTTTGCATTCGGCAATAATTTAAAATATGTTGCGGCCTAACCAGTCTACGACCCCACGGCTCGATAGACCCGTAGGGCGGCTCCCCGACAAGAATCGTCGGGGCAGGCCCACATGAATTTGTTTTTGATAACCAACGCTCGGTGCGTACTACCATTGTAGGGTAGTGCGCCACAGGTAAGCGCCAATACTTTAGAAGGTGTCAAGGGAGAAAGGTACACATCATCATGAATGATATCGCCGTAGCAATTCTATCTGCCCTAGCGGGATTCATAGTCTGGATAGCTCAGAGGTACTACGAGCGTCGAATGGATGAACGCCTTCGCAAAGAAGAGCTCTACCGGACACTGCTGTCCGCATCTGTCGAACTCTTCACCACAGGGGATGGTGCACCCTTCGTGGTTGAATCACAGCGAGCATGGCTATACGCGTCCGATGAAGTCCTGGAAGATATAAATGTCTACCTGAAGGCATTCAGCGCTTATGCAGATGCCAAGCAACGTAAGGCAGACATCGCAGGCTTGTGGACGGCGGTCTTGAAAGCCGAAGGTCGTCTTCGCCTGAGTATTAGGAAAGATCTACAACCGAAGACGCAGATTACCGCAGAGTGGGTCAAGAGGGAATGGGAAATGATAACGAGCCGCCCAGAGAGAATAAGGCGTTACCTTGGGCGGGAGTCTGCTTCATCAAAGAAGGATAAGACCATTTGACTAGCGGCTCAACTCATTACAAAGGAGAAACCAAGAATGGCAGTGAAACCAATTCCTGACGGCTTCCACACCGT
>JACOSX010000126.1 GCA_016178625.1 Ignavibacteria bacterium | reverse complement strand
CGAGCGGGAAACGGGATTCGAACCCGCGACATTCACCTTGGCAAGGTGACGCTCTACCAGCTGAGCTATTCCCGCAGCTTACGGCACCCAATATACTGAAAAATTTATCTTTGCGCAACCGAGAAAGGAATCCAAGAATTGCCCCAATATAAATTTCAAAGGAGTAAAAATCAAGTGCTAAATATAGCTCCAAATACTTAAGGAATGTCTCCCTCTTAGATTCTATCTCAAGAAATGAAGGCAATTACTACTTTACACTCAAGTATAACTTCACCACTGTGAGTACGCTGTAATTCCCATTTTCTCCGTGAGGAGGTCGATATAGGAGTGAATGAAGAAGTCGCTTTCTTTGATTCCGAAACTATGACAGAGAAAGTCAACCGTTTGCTGAGCTTTATCGACCGAATCGGTGACAGGGGATTCAAACTCAATAAATGATCCCAATTGGTCCACTGTATCGATATGGATGCGCGTATCATGATACATGTATAGCAGCCTCTTTTTTGTTACAGTTGCAATGATCCCGTTGGCTTTTTCCAATATTTCTTTCAGAACTAAAGGAACAGATGTAGGATACGTTATGAAATCACTCAAGCGCGCATTTGAATGTTCCTGACGATTGTAATAGATGAGCTCAGCGTGATTCCTATTTATCTCTCTGAGTTTCAACCTGCCACTTGGCAGCCGGAAGTAGGTATCAACCTGATGCAACTCAGCACAATAGATCGCACCAAGTGATTCTGCCTTAGCGCTTGCATCACTGACACTTGGAATGATCGCCTTGATCTCTAGATTCTGACTCATTAAAACCCTGAAGAAAATCAGATAGGAAGAAGTCCGGAGGCTTGAATTTGTTTCCAGTACATGGTGAGAACAAAAGGCTTACCGATTGATCTCTAGAATCTTGTAGTCTAAACTTCCAGCAGGCACTGGAATCTTGAGGGTCTCACCCTTTGTTCTTCCCATCAGTCCTCTTCCGAGGGGAGATGTCACAGAGATTTTATTCCTCTCAAAATCAGCCTCCTCGGGGGAAACAAGAGTGTAGACAACGGTTTCACCTGTTTTCAGATCTTTGAGCTTGACAACGGAAAGAATGTACACTTTATCATTAGGAAGTTCCTTGCTTTCAATGATTCTCGCTCTCGATAACGTCTGCTCCAATTTGGCAATACGGAGCTCAAGATGTTGTTGAGCTTCTTTCGCTGCATCGTATTCGGCGTTCTCTGAAAGATCACCATGACTTCGCGCCTCACCTATCTTCTGTGCCATCTCTGCTCTCCCATTCAGCTTAAGCTCGTGAAGTTCATTCTCTAACTCCACTAACCGTTCGCGAGTGAGGTAGACGATGCCATTATTTTTACTGTTATCACCCATAATGACTCCAAAAAAAATTCGTATCGATAGCCAGTTCGGCAAGATAAAAATAAAAGCCATCACCCGATTCAGTGATGGCTACGAATATATCCTTGTGATTAATCTACAATACCAAATCTTGAAAAGCAAGAAAAAAATTTAGTTATTTTTTCCTATCAATAAGAATGAGATGTCCCAGTTTATCCCTCTTTGTTTTCAAATATTTCTCATTGAGTTCGTGAGGCTCCGCTTCAAGGGGAACGCGTTCTACGATGTCCAGCCCATAACCGTGTAACCCCACAACTTTCTTTGGGTTATTCGTCATCAACTTGATTTTTCCCACTCCAAGATCGCGTAGGATCTGAGCACCGATTCCATAGTCACGCAAATCGGGACGGAATCCGAGTTTCTCATTTGCTTCGACCGTATCTAAACCTTCATCTTGTAGCTTGTAGGCTTTTAGTTTGTTTGAAAGCCCGATCCCACGACCTTCCTGTCGCATGTATAGAACCACCCCACAACTCTCTTTGTCAACCAATTTCATGGCTGCAGTCAATTGATCATTACAATCGCACCGCATTGAACCGAAAACATCCCCCGTCAAACACTCGGAGTGAACCCGAACAAGTACTGGCTTATCAGGATTTATCTCACCTTTGACGAGCGCAATATGTTCTTTGCTGTCTGTCTCACTCTTATAAACGTGAATATCGAAGGTACCGTATTTCGTCGGAAGTTTGGTTGAAACAAGACGGTGAACCAGTTTCTCGCGCTGCATTCGATACTCAATCAGATCCTTCACGGAGATGATATGGAGGTTAAACCGCTGTGCGACCTCGACCAGTTCGGGCACGCGCGCCATTGAACCATCTTCATTCATGATCTCGCAAATGACACCTGCTTCATAGAGCCCTGCAAGATGGCAAAGATCGACAACAGCCTCAGTATGTCCGGCGCGACGGAGCACCCCGCCCTCAAAGGCACGGAGAGGAAAGATATGTCCTGGCCTCGCTAGGTCACTCGGTTTTGTTTTTGGATCAATAAGAGCTTTTACGGTCGCAGCACGATCATGAGCAGAAACACCTGACTCAGTTCCATGAATGTAATCCACCGATACCGTGAACGATGTTTCGTGGAGCGATGTATTACTATCGACCATCATATCAAGGGCGAGTTCTTTTGTTCGATGCGGTGTCAGCGCCGCGCAAATAATCCCGCGTCCGTGTTTCGCCATGAAGTTGATAATCTCGGCGGAACACTTCTCAGCCGCGATAGCAAAATCACCTTCGTTTTCGCGATCCTCATCGTCAACGACGATAACAATCTTCCCCTGCTGGATATCTTTAACAGCATCTTCAATGCTGCTGAATCTCAATCGATCTTTATGCATACGTTGAGCCCATATGAATCACCACCGTTAATTTGTTTTGCCTACAGCTGTCTCAACTCCACCGCGATTGATCGTTGAGATGGCTGATTTATCGAACTTCAACTTGACATTATCGGCAACTTGGACAAGCACTGTCTTCTCCTCAAGACCTATCACGGTCCCGTGGAGTCCTCCGACTGTTACAACTTTATCGCCTTTCTCGACGCTCTCGAGTAACTTCTGTCGGTCCTTCTGTCGTTTCTGTTGAGGGCGAAGAATCATAAAATAAAAAATCAGAATGATGAGGCTGAACATGATGATCGTGCTGAACATCCCGCCGCCGCCGTTTCCACCCTGTGGGGTCATTGCTAATAAATGAAGTACGTCCAATCAAACCTCCTTGAAAATGAATAGTGATTAAGAATAAACAGGTATTTCCTGACTGAGTGAATTAAGTTGTTCTTCTTTCCAGTGACTATAATTCCCAAGTGCGATTGCTTGTCGAGCACTTCGCATCAGCCACTGAAAAAAATACAGGTTGTGAATCGTCGCAAGCTGTAATCCAAGCACTTCTTTCGATTGAAACAGATGTCGAAGATACGCGCGCGAGTAGGTTCGACACGTGTAACATTCGCACGAATCATCGACTGGAGTGAAGTCGTTCTTGAACCGGGCATTTGTGATGTTCAGAGAACCATGTTGGGTGAAAAGCATTGCATTCCGACCATTTCTGGTTGGCAAAACACAATCGAACATGTCTATGCCCCGATCGATCGCTTCGAGTAGATTTTCCGGTGTTCCTACACCCATCAAGTATCGCGGTTTCTCTCTTGGAAGCAGATCGTTACACAGCGCAACGATGTCATACATTTCTTCTATCGGTTCGCCTACTGCGAGACCGCCAATTGCATAACCCTCGAAACCCATATCCACCAACGTATGTGCCGATCGCTCTCGAACCTCACCAAAGACACTTCCCTGGACGATAGCGAACAGCGATTGACCATGACCGTAGAGTTGATCTGTGGAGCGGAATCGATTTAAACACCGTTCCGCCCATCGCAACGTGAGCTCATTTGATGACTCTGCATATTCCTTCTCACACGGATATGGGATGCATTCATCTAATACCATCATGATATCAGATCCAATGAGCCGTTGGATGTCGATCACACTCTCTGGCGTAAATGTGTGCAACGATCCATCGATGTGGGAACGGAATTGTACTCCTTCTTCTTCGATCTTCCTCAAGTCCGACAAACTAAACACCTGATACCCGCCGCTATCGGTGAGGATTGGGCGATCCCAACCCATGAACTCATGCAAGCCTCCTGCCTGATTGAGAATTTCAGTCCCCGGACGCAAGTAGAGATGATATGTATTGCTCAGGATGACCTCAACACCAATCTCGCGGAGTATTTGTTGAGAAACTGCCTTGACAGTTCCTTGTGTCCCCACCGGCATGAACGCAGGTGTGTGAAAAACACCATGATCTGTAAAGACAGTGCCACTTCGCGCCTTTCCATAGGTATGCTCAAGAGTGAACTGCATGGTGATCAAATTACAGATTTCTGGTAGAAAAAGCAAAGAAGCTCGAATCTACGACGAGGCTGCCATCTTTCTGCTTCTCCAACGCGAGAGGAGGAAAATGACAGAAGCGGAAAGGATGCCACCAATTGAATCGGCAATTGCATCCATGACATCGACAGTTCGACCAGGAACAAATCCTTGATGGAACTCATCTGAAATACCATAAACAATTACAGCTGAAATGGAGATCACGAGACGTTTCCAATTGAATTTCTCAGCCTTCACATGTGGCTCCATTGCTCGATACATGAGTACTCCCAAGACAAAAAAAATCGAGATGTGGAGAGTTTTATCATTAATATAATGTGTGAACTTCGGCAACTTCGATGCAGGTATCGATGAAACAATGAAAATGATCACCGCCCAGAGAATCGCGGGGAACTGATAGCGAAGAAAATGTTTCAGATGATCATCCACACTGACCCCCTTCGAGGTCGAGTAATACCTTGGGCAGTTGTTCTTGGATATCCGTCGCCATCAAACTCTTCTCACCGAACACTTGTCTGGCCCGATCACCCGCAAGCCCGTGGAGGAACACGCCGGCATAAGCGGCTTCCGTTCTCTTCATCCCTTGAGCCCACAATCCACCGATCAAGCCGGCAAGCACATCTCCTGATCCGGCAGTAGCCATTCCGGGATTACCGGTCGAATTGATGTAGACTTTCCCATCTTCCGACGCCGTAACCGTTGGTGCACCCTTTAGCACAAGAGTGAGCGTAAATTGCCGCGCAACCTTTCGTGCTATCTCTACTCGATCTCGTTCGATTTCTTCCGATGGCATTCCGATCAGTCGTGAGAGCTCTCCCGTATGTGGAGTGATAATAATTTCCTTTCTCCCATGCTTCTTGAGAATCGATAATTTCTGAGAAAGGATATTCAGACCATCGGCATCGATGAGCATAGGCTTATCACATTGACTGACCAGTTGCCAAACAAGCTCGCTTGTTTCAGAATTGCGGGAGATACCCGGACCGAGGATCAGGATGTCTGCCCATTGTAGGTGTTTCTGGATGATATCATAACTACTGGCGGCGAGCGTTCCATCGGGAGTTTCTGGAAGTGGTTCAACCATTACCTCGGTAACTTTCTTGGCAAGAATTGGATAGACAGAGACTGGAGTTCCAAGCACTACCGCACCAGCCCCGGCTCTCATCGCCGATGAGGAGGCCATCGCTGCTGCTCCCGTCAACCCGCGAGAACCAGCAAGAATAAATATCTTCCCAACACTATGCTTATGTGCACGAGGAGTTCGCGAAGGCAATATCCTTCTAACATCTTCCTCTCTTACTACATATGTATCCGCCCGATTATTGGAGACGACTTCCCTTGGAATTCCGATATCTACAACTTCAAGTTCTCCTGTACAAGTCATTCCCTGATAAACTATTAATCCGATTTTTCTTAATTCCATTGTAACTGTTAGATCAGCCCTAACTGCCACACTTCCCACTTCACCATTATCAGCGTTTAGTCCGGAAGGAATATCTACGCTTACTTTTTTCCCAGCAGCCTGATTGATCCAATCGATCACCTCTTTGTAAATGCCGCGAAGCTCTCCCGAGAATCCTGTTCCAAACAAAGCATCGACAATGATATCAAACCTCGGGAGCACCGATAACCCTCTGCGAGACGTAAGCTCAACAAGTCGAAGCGAGTCATCATCCTGGAGAGACTTCGCTATATTCTTTACACTCTTGTAATTCACCCCTGCATCGCCCTTCAGCTTGGAAGATTTACCGACCAAGACGGTGCACACATTCGCACCACGATTATACAAATGCCGGGCAATAACGAATCCATCTCCGCCGTTATTCCCTTTACCGCAGAAGACCATGATAGATTTGCCGGCAAGTAAACCGAAATGTCGTTCCATCATTTCGACCACGCCGCGACCAGCATTTTCCATCAAGATCAGACCGGGAATCTTGAGCTTGTCGATGGCAAACCGGTCACATGCTTGCATCTCAGCCGAGGTGACAACTTTTTCCACAAGCTCAGTAGAGGTTATTAATGAGTGAAAGAATCGAAGACGGGAACACACCGATCTCCACAACCGCAAGCGCAGCAATCGTGAGAACTGCCAGACTTGAGACCGATGACGGTTGCGTAAACTGCAATTCGCTTTCCTGGAAGTACATCATCATCACCAGACGCAAATAGTAATAAACAGAAATAACACTCGTGAGAACTCCAACAATCACAAGCCAGGTGAGGTGTGCATTGATCGCCGCAACGAAGACATAATACTTTCCGAAAAATCCAGCGAATGGAGGAATACCAGCCAACGACAACATAAAGATCGACATCAATGCAGCCAAGAACGGTCGTTTCGTTCCGAGACCGGCATAGTCATCAAACGTCAAGTTCTTCTCTTCCTCACGCTCAAGAACGGAGAGTACGCCGAACGCTCCGATGTTCATGAACGTGTAGGTGACGAGATAAAACAATATCCCGGTGCGTCCGAGCTGGTTGCCAGCAGCCAAGCCAGCCAACATATATCCGGCATGAGCGATGCTCGAGTAAGCAAGCATGCGTTTAACGTTCGACTGAGAGATCGCAACAATATTTCCAACAATCATCGATGCCGCAGCAATGAAAGCAAGCGCCGTATGCACTTTCTCGCCAGATTCAAATTCTTGATGGGCAAATACCAGAATGAATGCGGAAAACGCAGCCGCCTTCGCGCCGGTTGCCATAAACCCTGAGACTGTCGTAGGCGAACCCTGGTACACATCAGGTATCCACATGTGGAATGGCACTCCACCAACTTTGAACGCGAAACCGACCATCAGCAAGCCGAGCCCCACCCAGAACAATGGCGAGGCTGCAAGCTTCCCATAGTTTTCAACTATGTAGGAAATATTCGTTGTTCCAGCAGCACCATACAGCAACGCGATACCAAAGAGCAAAAATCCGGTCGCGAACGCTCCTAACAAAAAATACTTCAGGGCTGCTTCGTTCGAGATCGAGCGCTTGCGCATGAATCCGGCAAGAACATAGAGGCAGATCGACATCAGCTCCAGCCCGAGGAAAATAATGATAAGATCGGCAGCGGCTGCCATAAGCATCATGCCGACTGTCGAAAAGAGAATCAGAAGATAGAACTCCCCGAAGCTCACATGTTCCTTCCGGAGATAATCACGCGAGAGCACAACGGTGAGGAGAGCAGCAGTGGTGAAGAGAGTTGCAAAAAGGCTGCCGTATCCGCCTACATTCACCATGTGGTTAAAGACATTCCCCGTTAGATCGAGTGTGCTTATGGAGATCGCTCCACAAATCAGCAAGCCAAATACACTGACCCAGTAACTGATTTTCTCGCTGTCAGTAACGAGAGATTCTACGACCAAAACCAACAGTGAGAGAATTGTCACTGAGAGAACGGGCGCAATGGCTAAGAGCTCAGATCCGAGAAAGTCCATGGAGGAAATTATTGTCAGAAAGAATTCGGTTTAGACATGAGTGTTTATCAATCACTGCGTAAATTATGAAACTTTCGGCAAATAATCAAAAGGAATCGATCCAGTTTCGGAGTTTGACATTCACCGCCTTGGCTTTTATATTTCAGGTACGCTCCACCGCTAATACCACCATCATCTGATGTCGTTCTTCTGGGCGCTGAAGATTCCCAATAAGTCCCGACGGGACAAGTTATGAAAGGAGGAAGAACATGAAATCGTTGATGCTTTGCCTGGCAGCCCTGATGCTCTCAAGCTGCCACAATAATGAGTTGGTGCTACCCTATCCACCCTTCTTCCCTGGTCCACCGGACATACCTGTTCCTCAACTACTTGCTGCGCTCGATACGATTGTCGTTGCAGGAAGACAACTCTATCTTTCCACATACATGTGGCGGGACTTCCAACCGATCTCTCCCCCCAATGGCAAACCGCTGATTGCACTCATCTATGTCACGGCAACCGATTCGATCAGGCTTCCATCGAACATCTCGGTTGATGCCGTCTGGATCGTCTACAACAACGAGGTGTGGAAATCATGGCTCTCAGATGCAAATCCTTCTTCTCCGCAACAGATACCAAATCGCATCGAGAAGGTTGCGCGTGACGGACCGAAGTGGGGACCGCATGTTTTTGTTGATGTGATCGTGCGAGTGTACAACGGATCAGGTACGTCGTTCCTCCTTCGTGCATCGAACCAATGGATTAGCAGAACTGACTGAGGAACTCCTGAGGGAGAAGAATTTGTTAATTCATGTACCTCGCGAACTGACAAGATAAGCCTGGCGATTGAATCAAGGTGGTGCTATCCTTGTTGACACTGCTGCCTAAAAAGTAGCGTGGGCAGTTTTACATAACAGAAAAGAACAAACAAGTCATCATTTACCGATCACACAATTCACAATTCTCATCACTAATCGAATGGGGGTTCTTATGAAGCAAATCGATGCTGGAAGAATGAGTATGATTGCGATCCTGCTTGCAAGCTTTCAGTTGATCTCGTGCCAGGACGCAACGAATCCACTCACATCGGAAAACCGAAGTGCATCAGTGCTTCGCGCGACCGATGTTACCGTTCCTTTACGGTCAGATGCTACCGAGAACGGTTCCAGTGGCGACATGCCGGCGTACTACGACGGCAAATTGTTCACAATCAATTTTAAAGAGCTTCCGCCACAAGGAGAGAAGGCAGTTCTTGCCCACAACAAGTCGATCAACGTCATCTACATGTCGGATAACGGTCTGCCGAATGACCAACCGTTCATCAGTGTCATTGACGCGATCCAGGGAGATGGTTTCAACCCACTGTGGCGCGAAGTACAAATTACGTTTAACAATGGCTTTACGCCACGCCAGCTCGTCTCCGACACCGAGATTGAAGATGCTGCCTCTGGTGCCCATCCGGAAATTGCACTCACGGTGACTGACGAGGTATACCGCTGCTCTGTAATCGGTCCCAAGAAAT
>JACOSX010000125.1 GCA_016178625.1 Ignavibacteria bacterium | reverse complement strand
TCTTCTTCTCCGAGGGCCGTATCTTCTTATTCATGGTGCTGTCTCCTTTTATTTGATTAGAATTTGTGGTTTGCTCACTTCAAATCTAACCAACCGGAGCGGCACCTCCTAATTTTTACACAAATATACGGACTTCATCTGTGAAACTTATCTTTTATCAAATTGTGAAACACAGATGCAGGTTTATATTATTTTATTCTGAGGTTGATTATAGAAAATAATGTAAGAATGCGAAAACTTCTAATGTTATTAAAAAGGAACCGCAAAAACAAATGAGTTTTTAAAAGAGGTTGGTAACGATTATCTTAAAACTAACTGTTTTTGTGGTCATTTCACTTGATGTGAATCACCATAACTTCAATTTACCCACTTTTGCACATCAAATTAAATAACGGAGCAGCTACTGAGGGAAGATTGCCTTTGTCTCGCTCATTCTCTATATTCATCATTCATTTTTCACAAATCTTACTTAAGAGATGGAACTCGATTTACTTGCGATTGGTGCACATCCGGATGATGTAGAACTGACATGTGCCGGAACGCTCGCGAAAGCCTCAAAGCATGGATATAAAGTCGGGATCGTTGACCTCACCCAGGGTGAGCTTGGCACGAGGGGGAATAATGTCATCCGTGCAAAGGAAGCGACAACGGCAGCGAAAGTCCTTGGGTGTTTCAGAGAGAATCTCCGACTGCCCGATGGTCATATAGAAGTCAATAAAACAAATCGTCTCAAACTCATCCAAATTTACCGGAAGTACCGACCGAAAATTATTCTCATTCCCCACTTTGGAGAGCGACATCCCGATCATGTTCACGCTCATCATCTTTGCCGCGAAGCATGGTTCTATGCCGGGTTGCGAAAGATTGAGACAACGCTTGGGGAAAAAAAACAAGAACCGTGGCGACCGCACAACTATTTTCACTTCATGCAGTGGCAGGAATTCGAGCCATCGTTCATAGTCGATATTTCGGATGTGTACGAGAAGCGTGTCAAAGCAATTATGGCGCACAAGTCACAGTTTTATGATCCGAAATCGAAAGAACCACAAACACTGTTAAGCCAACAGTCGTTTCTCGATTTTGTAGAAATTCGAGCAAAGAGCTATGGCTTCAAGATCGGAGTGAAATACGGCGAGCCGTTCTACTCTGTGGAACCGATTGGAATTACAGATATCTTTGGGCTGAAGATGTTTAAAGGATGATGTCACTTACACTCTCGCGCATTCTATGGAGTAAATGGATGGTAAATAATCCATCATCATCTCCCACGAATTCCGTCCATCGCGGCTGTAGAAAATTTGCCCTGTGCTCATGCCGATATAAATACCGCAAGGGTCATTCTTGTCAACAGCTATTGCCTGTCGGTTTACATTGAGATAAACATTTTTTGTAGGCAAGCTTTTGTGAGTTTCTTCCACTTCCCTCCTCTGTCCTAACATGTTGATAGTTATCGAATTTGAGACATTTCGATCTTTTCCTGAGAGAAGTATCATCGACGTATTGACATTTCCTATATTTTGAAGTATCTTGTACATGCAATAAGTGCGAGTTTAGTCATTGGAATTATTGAGCGCAGATCGTTGTTAAAAGGGTAACATGATTCATCTCATAAAATATCGTGGTGGTGCACTGGCTCTGGCTGCGCTATTTTGTCTGTTCAACATTGGATTGCCCATCGTGATCGTTGCCTGCCCAATGATGACCCGCGCACCATCCAGTCTGTCGTGCTGCACGAACAAGAGCGATTTCTCCGGAGAAAACCTGCGCTCTGAAAAGAATACATCCTGTTGCAAGGTGACTCTTGCAGCTGAAAGGAATACAACAGAGTTTGTTCAATCTCAGACTCAGAACCACTCGTTGGCGAAGTTGGATATTATCGTTCCGATATTCACACCCAATGAAACATTGATATCTTCGGTTTCGTTAGCTTCCTCTTTCAGAGTCTTTGTGTCGTTCCCTCGAATCGAAGACATTCCCATTTACATTTCTTCTCTTCTGATTTAGTTTCCTCATCTCACCCCATTGGCAGGGGTTTGTTTCCGCTTTGTTAGTGTTTCGTAGCCATTCCAGTTTTTGTTGGGATGTGTGCTGACAACTTTGATGAGGAAATATGGTTAGAAAACTTTTGATTTGTCTTTTATTTGTTATTCCCAGGCTCTCTCGTAGCCAGGAAGACTCTCTCGTTATTCCTGAATCTCAGACATTGGATTTGCAGCTTCTCATTACAGAAGCTATGGTAAATAATCCCGAGATACAGGTTGAGGTTTATGAGTTGGATAGAATGTCTGCGAAGATTCCACAAGCAAGTTCACTCGAGGACCTTGAGCTAAAATTCATGCAGGAAGAGATGCCTGACTTCAAATTCAACGAGGCGATGTACTCTCGTTTTGAATTGATGCAGAAGATCCCATTTCCGGCAAAACTCGGAATGAGACGCGAACTCGCTCGCATCCAGGCTGAACATGCTCACCACAACCATCTCGAGAAGATCAATGAGGTTATCGAGAAGCTGAAGGTAATGTATTATGAGTTATGGCTTGTCCAGCAGAACCTCGTGCTTGAGCAGGAGAATGCCAGACTGGTGACACAGTTTGCGACAACCGCTGGAACAAGGTACGCCACTGGCCAATCCTCACAACAGGATGTCATCAAAGCGCAAGTTGAGTTATCAATGATCAACAACGAACTGATCTCGCTCAGACAGCGTGAGCTGAGCTCAAAGGCAATGCTCATGGCACTCCTCAACCGCCAACCGAAAGATACTCTTGGCTACGCCATTATTCCGGAAGAGCCTGTATTTGTCGCCCGGCTTGACTCTCTTGTGAGTGTTGCTATGAACAACAGACCGATGATCATCCATGATTCGCTCAGCATCGATGAAGGAAAAACGGTGTACTCTCTCGCCAAGCTCGAATACTTGCCCGATTTCAAATTCGGCTTGGAGCGAGTCACATCCCCCTCTGACGGATTTAGAGGATGGAGCATCAGTGCGGGCATAACCCTCCCGTTTGCGCCGTGGACACTCGGAAAAGCGAATGCGCGTGTGGAGGAAGCAACTGCTCAGATTAATAAGGCGAAAGCATCGTACACTGCCACACGTCGGATGGTTGAAGGAAAAATCAGAGACCTTTTTTATAAGGTGGAGGCTGGGAAGCAACAGCTCGAAAACTTTCGTCTTCGCATTATTCCTCAGGCCCGACAATCATTACATGCAAGCTTGAGTGCCTATCAAACAGGCAAATCAGATTTCTTAATGTTAATCGATGCATATCGGACACTCGTTCAACTGACGAAAGAATATTTCATGACCAGAATGCAGTTTGAACAAACGATTGCGCAGTTAGAACGTGAAGTCGGGAACCAGTATGTTTCGACAATCAAATAAGGAATTTTCTATGAACAAAAATATTATTATCATAGCGAGCACCGTCATCCTTCTCGCGATCATTGGTCTGTTCGTGTATCCAAAAGTTTTTCATTCGAACCCTCAACGAACCATTCTCTATTGGACGGATCCGATGATTCCCGGTGACCGCAGTGACCAACCGGGGAAATCACCGATGGGTATGGAACGGGTTCCGGTGTATGCGGACGAAGTGAAGTCGGATTCGACACTCGATCATCATTCATCACCTAAAGAATACTACACATGTCCGATGCACCCCTCCGTTAGGAGCGATAAACCGGGTGCATGCCCGGTGTGTGGAATGACATTGGTAAAACGTACCGAAGATAATGGAATTCCCGGTGAGGAACACCGCGCGATGGAAAATGTAACTCTTTCTCCATCGAAGCAGGTGCTGGCAAATGTCTCAACATCAATCGCGAAGCGCTCATCGCTTGAAAAGGAAATTCGCGCCGGCGGAAGAATTGATTATGCTGAACCAAACTTCAAACACATCAGTACACGATTTCCAGGTCGGCTTGAGAAACTCTATCTTTCCTACACGGGTCAGAAAGTGAACAAGGGCGATCCGGTTGCAGAAATCTACAGTCCCGAAGCAATATCGGCACAACAAGAGTATCTGCTTGCAATTGATTCATACGACCAAGTGAAAGACGCCGCAGAGGTCATCTCAAGCGGCGCGAAGTCTCTTCTGGACCAGTCGCGACAAAAGCTGGTCTTGTGGGGATTTACTAATGATCAAATCATTGATCTCGAAAAAACGAAGACAGTGAAGGATACTCTTATCATTTACTCTCCCATCGCAGGGACAGTCATCAAGAAAAATGTCGATCCTCAACACTATGCTGCCGCAGGGGAAGATATCTATGATATTGCCGATCTCTCGACCGTATGGATGTACGCCGATGTGTATGAATATGAGCTTCATTGGCTCAACATAGGACAACATGTTTACGCAACGAGCCAGGCATATCCAGGTACAGTATTCACGGGTGAAATTACGTTTATCAGTCCAACGATTGATCCTTCGACACGGACAGCGAGTATACGTGTTGAGTTCCCGAATCGGCGCAGCCTTTTAAAGCTTGAAATGTTTGTTGACGCTTCCATCAAAATAAAGTTGCCAGAGACAGTCGTTGTTCCTGTTAGTGCCGTCCTTTCCACGGGAGAGCGGCAAGTTGTCTGGGTGCAGAAAGATCAGACGGCATTTGAGCCGCATCTGGTGAGAATTGGCGCGCGTGCCGGCGACTTCATCCAGATCCTCGAGGGACTCATTGAAGGTGAAACGGTTGTAACCTCAGGTGGCTACTTGCTCGATTCGGAGAGTCAGATGCAAGCGACAGCAAGCACGTCGGATGAGCATTCGACGAAGAAAGTGGAAACACACAAGCACTAGATCAAGTGCCACAGTCATTCATTATCACTCACATACATAGGAGATATCGATATGAAACATTTTGTGATTGTTCTTGCAGTCGGAATACTTCTTGTTTTTGGTTGTCGGAAAGAAGAGCCGAAAACCTTGCCTGAAAAACATGAGGCTATCGCTCAAAAAGAAGAACCGAAAACTGGCGCGATGCTTATTGCAGAGGGCAAAGAGAAGCTGACAGAGGCAAAGAAGAAGCTTGCTCAAGAGGATAAATATGACTGCTGCATCGAAGATGATTGTGATTACTGCGCACTCCATGAGGGTTCATGTTCGTGCGCATCCGACCTCAAGAAAGGAGACCATGTGTGTCTCGAATGCTATGCCGGCTGGCAGCAAGGTAAAGGAGATGTTCCGAACATAAAAAAAGAGAACGTGACAACAAGTTTACTGAAGCACGAACATCATCACTGAATTCGAATTACCATGCTGAATACAGAAGAACCGGATGAATGAAAGCATTACCCCGGTAACAGTGCTCGAAGATCAATGAGGAACATGAATTATGGTTAAAGATCTTGTTTGCGGCATGCAGGTCGATGAACGGACTGCAAAACACAGTGCTGAGTTTTACGGCACGAGGCATTACTTCTGTTCACAGGGTTGCAAGTCGAGATTCGAGTTGAACCCGGAGACGTACGTCCAGCAAAAAACGGAAAACACTCACGCTGAGGTGAAACATATGCGCGAGACAGTGACGGCGACCATGTACTATTGCCCCATGCATCCACACATTACGTCGAAGCAAGCTGGAAGATGCCCTGACTGCGGAATGAAGCTTGAACAGATGGGAAGCGCATCCTTTGAAGCTCACGCGCACGATGGCGATGCAATTCAAGACTTCAAGCGGAGATTCTGGATTTCAACCATCCTGACTTTTCCCATCCTCTTCCTCTCACCGATGATCCAAGATTGGATCGGCTTAGGAGAATCAATCAGATTTACAGGTGATGCTTACCTACTGTTCGTATTGTCAACGATTGTCTTTTTCTATGGGGGGTCCCCATTTCTCACAGGACTCTACGGCGAGATAAAAGCGCATAAACCCGGAATGATGACCCTCATCGCTCTCGCAATTACGATCGCATACGTATACAGCAGCCTTGTGGTATTCGGTTTGAGCGGCTCGATATTTTTCTGGGAGCTTGCGACGCTGATCGACATCATGCTTCTCGGACATTGGATCGAGATGAAGTCGGTGCGGAGCGCTTCAAAAGCTCTCGAAGCTCTCGCAAGACTTATGCCTTCAGTGGCACACAAAGAAATGCCCGGCGGTGATATGCAGGATGTGCCTTTGAGTGAGCTCGAAGTCGGCGATCGGGTTCTAGTAAAGCCGGGCGAGAAAGTACCGGCAGACGGAAAGGTTGTCAGAGGTGAAACTTCGGTGAATGAATCGATGCTGACAGGAGAGTCCAACCCCGTCGCCAAGACAGCAGGGTTAAATGTTATCGGCGGCTCAATCAATGGTGATGGATCGATCAGCGTTGAGATTGAGAAAACCGGCACCGATTCGTTTCTCTCACAAATGATCAACCTTGTCAACCAGGCTCAGCTCACAAAATCGAGGACACAAGACCTTGCTAACCGCGCTGCCCTCTGGCTCACCGTGATTGCAATTGTAAGCGGAGTAGTGACGTTGTTCACCTGGTTATCGTTGATGAGCAAGGATTTCAGTTTCGCCCTCGAACGCACGGTCACCGTTATGGTCATCACTTGTCCCCATGCACTCGGCCTTGCCATTCCACTTGTCGTGGCGATCTCGATGGCACTTGCCGCAGGCAATGGACTTCTCATCAGAAACCGCACGGCGTTCGAAACTGCACGAAACATTCAGGCAATCATCTTTGACAAAACCGGTACTCTGACTGAAGGGAGATTCGGCGTCACTGATATTCTTTCGTTGAACGAGAGAGTACGTAAGGAAGAAATTTTGAAATATGCTGCCTCGGTGGAGTCGCACTCCGAGCATCCGATCGCCAAAGGCATTACAAATTCCGTAAGTGATTCATTCACGGTCGAAGATTTCAAATCCACCCCCGGGAAAGGAGCTGAAGGAATTGTTAACGGTAAAAAAGTGAGCGTCGTGAGTGGGGGTTACTTGCGAGAGAACAATATTCAGATCAATGGCTCGCTGTTGGAGACATTCCGCGATCAGGGGAAAACAGTAGTCTTCGTCCTTATTGATGGTGATCCAGTGGGGGCAATTGCCCTTACGGACATCATTCGACATGAATCGAAAGAAGCGGTTACAAAACTCAAATCAATGGGCATCCGTTGCATGATGCTCACAGGCGACAACAAACAGGTTGCCGAATGGGTTTCGAAAGAGATTGGGATCGATGAATATTTCGCGGAAGTGTTGCCGCACGATAAAGCATCTAAAGTAAAAGAGGTGCAATCACGCGGCCTGATCGTTGCGATGGCCGGCGATGGCGTCAACGATGCCCCGGCGATCGCACAAGCCGATGTCGGAATCGCTATCGGTGCGGGCACTGACGTTGCAATTGAGACAGCCGATATCGTTCTGGTGAAAAGTAATCCTCTTGATGTTGTCTCGATTATCCACCTGGCGCAAGCGACGTATAGGAAGATGGTTCAAAATCTCATATGGGCAACCGGCTACAACGCGATTGCGATCCCGTTGGCGGCGGGTGTCTTCTCTTCCTTTGGGATTCTGTTGAGTCCGGCACTCGGCGCAGTGTTGATGTCTGCCAGCACCGTGATCGTCGCAATCAATGCCAGAATGTTACGTGTGGCTTCGCACGGATGAATTCGCACGCGAGATTAGAATTTCGAACTACGGAGATGGTTCCATGATAGAAAAAATAATTGAATACTCAGCCCGGAATAAATTTGTCATCATCCTTATCTACAGCATGTTGATCGGCTGGGGTATCTGGTCGATATACAATACGCCGGTAGACGCGATTCCTGATCTCTCGGACAATCAAGTTATCGTGTTCACGCAGTGGATGGGCCGTTCCCCAAAAATTGTTGAAGATCAAATCACCTATCCATTGGTGAGCAACCTTCAAGGGCTTCCGAAGGTGAAAGCTGTTCGTGCGCAATCGATGTTCGGGATGTCGTTCATCTACATCATCTTCGAAGACAATGTTGATATTTACTGGGCACGGAGCCGGGTGCTTGAAAAGCTGAACTACGCTGCCTCCTTCCTTCCACCCAGCGTGATACCCACTCTGGGACCAGACGGTACGGGGGTAGGACATGTGTATTGGTACACCGTCGAAGGTAAGGACTATGACCTCGGTGAGCTGCGTGCGATACAAGATTGGTACATCCGGTATCAGCTTAATTCCGTCCCGGGAGTGGCAGAGGTCGCGAGCGTCGGCGGATTTGTCAAACAATACCAGATTGATCTCGATCCGAATAAGCTTGTCGCGTACGACGTCAACTTCAACATGATCGTTGATGCGATAAAAAATACCAATCGCGATGTCGGCGGCAAAGTCATCGAATCGAACGGTGCACAAATGTATGTGCGCGGACTTGGGTATGTCCGATCCGTCGAGGAAATTGAGAATATCAGTATCGGTACGGGCAACAATGGGGTGCCGATTTATGTGAAAAATGTTGGCACCGTCCAGCTCGGCAACGACCTGCGTCTTGGTATGCTTGATAAAAACGGTGAGGGTGAAGTTGTTGGCGGCATCATCGTGATGCGATACGGTGAGAATGCAAAGGATGTCATTCAGCGTGTGAAGGAAAAGATTGCAGAGATTCAAAAGGGATTGCCAAACGGCGTTGAAATAAAAACCGCTTACGATCGCTCTGACTTAATTGAACGATCAATTGATACCCTGCGAAGCGCACTCATAGAGGAAGCCATCGTCGTCAGCCTTGTGGTCATGGTCTTTATATTCCACCTGCGCAGCGCCCTCCGTATCCTTATTGAATTGCCCGTCTCGGTGCTGATGGCATTCATCCTGATGAAACAGTTCGGGATCACTTCAAACATCATGAGCCTCGGTGGATTGGCAATTGCGATCGGCGTGCTGGTGGATTCATCGATTGTCCTTGTAGAGAATGCATACAGAAACATTGCTCACGCTCAATTAGAAGGAGGTTCGATTGATTACACTGCAATTTCAATTCGATCCGCTCAGCAAGTCGGGCGTGCAATCTTTTTTTCCCTTGCCATCATTGTGGTCTCGTTCCTTCCGGTCTTTATGCTTGAGGGTCAAGAAGGAAAACTCTTCCACCCTCTCGCATGGACGAAGACATTCTCGCTTGGAGCCTCGGCGATCATATCGATAACGCTCGTCCCTATGTTGATGACAATGTTGATGCGGGGGAAATTCCGACCGGAAGAAAAAAATCCCATTTCTCGTTTTCTGATGAGGATTTACGGGCCTGTTTTGAAGAAGGCATTGCAGTACCGCAAAACAACACTCGCAATCAACCTTCTTGCGTTGATCGTTACCATCCCGATGATTCTAAGCATCGGCTCTGAGTTCATGCCGCCACTCGATGAAGGCAGCTTGTTGTTCATGCCGGTGACACTTCCAAGCGTTTCGATCACGGAGGCGAAACGAATCCTTCAGGTCATTGCAGGTTCCCGGGGTGAGGAATGGGTGGACGCAACCGATCATCAACCGCATCAATATGCTTTCAACAGGTGTCCGCACTGATTTGGGAGTAAAGGTCTTCGGAGATAATCTTGATACTCTTGAACGTCTCGCTATCGAAGCGGAAGGCATCCTCCGAACCGTTCCCGGTGCGGCAGACCTCTATGCGGAGCGCGTTACCGGCGGTGAATTTCTCGATATCGATATTAAACCAGAAGCAGTCGCTCGCTATGGTATCAACGTAGGCGACGTCCTCAATGTTGTTGAAACTGCAATTGGTGGTGAGAATATTTCCACCACGGTTGAAGGCAGAAGAAGATTTCCCATTCGCATACGCTTCTCAAAAGATTACCGCGATAACGTTGAGGCGTTAAAGCGAATACTGGTTCCCGTTCCCCGCATGAGTGGACCAGCAATGGGCGCTCAACAATCGGCTGTCTCAACAATTTCTGGCATGGGGACCAATGGTCAATCAATGAACATGTCCGCCTCATCCCGCCAAAATTCGCAATCTACAACCCCTGCTCGTCCTGTCGATGAGTCGACTCGTCGAGCAAGTGGGTTCAATCCGAAATATGCATTCATCCCGCTCGCACAGCTTGCAGACATTCGGCAATCACCGGGTCCGCCGATGATCAATAGCGAGAATAGTCTTTTACGCTCGATTGTATTCTTGAATGTGCGTGGAAGAGACATGGGAAGTTTCGTGAACGACGCGAAAGAAGCGCTCACCAAGAACCTGAGCCTCCCACCTGGATATTATGTTTCGTGGAGCGGGCAATACGAAAATCAGATTAGGGCAAAAAAGCGGTTGGAGATTCTCATTCCGGTTGTTTTCCTCATCATTTTCGTGATGCTGTACTTCACCTTCAAATCATTCCTGGAGGCGACGATGGTGATGCTGTCTGTTCCATTTGCCCTCATCGGTGGAGTGTACTTGATTTATTTTCTCGGATATAATTTCAGTGTTGCCGTCTGGGTTGGGTTCATAGCACTGTACGGTGTGGCAGTAGAGACCGGTGTCGTGATGGTGATTTACCTGCACGAAGCGCTCGACAAATATCTCCGCAAAGGTTCGGTTACGAATGAAACCATCATCCATGCGACAGTAGAAGGGGCCGTCCTCCGACTCCGACCCAAGATCATGACCGTTGCGACCAACCTCATCGGTTTAATGCCGATCATGTGGAGTACTGGCACTGGCTCCGACGTCATGAAACCAATCGCCGCACCGATGATTGGAGGTATCATCACCTCGGCGATTCACGTCCTTCTCGTGACGCCGGTGATTTTTTCAATGATGAAGGAGGCAGCATTAAAACGTGGTACATTGAAAGTATCGGGAATGAAACAATAAGGCTGTACAGCAATCCGCCCAAATTCATTTGCTTGTCGAGATCGTTTCTCGTATCTTTGAATCGCTAAAGGTATTTCTTTATCCTTCCGGCATACACGGACTTTAAGGAGTTTTTATTTAATGTCAAATATTCCACTCAAGGATATCCGCGATATCCGCTTGGGAAAGGCTGAAGCCCTTCGAACGATGGGCATCAATCCTTATCCTTCAAAAGCCTCGCGAACGCATTACGCGAAAATAATTCTTGATGACTATAATGCTCACGAAGGGCAAACAGTAACTGTTTCAGGACGGTTGATGTCGATAAGGACCCACGGTGCTTTGACATTCGGCCATGTTCAAGATCAGACAGGACGAATTCAACTCTACATCCGCAGAGAAGTGCTCAACGCTACTGATGCACAGAAAGGCTATTTAGGATACCCTGACTTAAACCTGCTCGACATTGGCGATTTTGTTGAAGCCACGGGGGTTGTCACGAAGACACAGCGTGGCGAGATATCAGTCCAGCCGACCACAATTCGTTTGCTTGGAAAATCAATACGCCCTCTCCCTGATAAGTGGGCTGGTCTGAAAGATCGTGAGGCTATTCTCCGCCGCCGTTACCTCGATACAATCATTCAGCCGACGCATAAAGAAACGTTTGAGAGCATTTCTCGGATGCTCTACGCGACCCGCACCTTCCTCAATGAGCGCGGGTATGTAGAGTTCATCACTCCCATTCTTCAACCTCAATACGGTGGTGGTACCGCAAAACCGTTCGTCACGTATGCTAACGCGCTGGGGGGTGAAATGTATTTGGCAATATCCCATGAACTCTATTTGAAACGCCTCATCGCCGCGGGTTACGACAAGGTGTATACGATTGGGCGGTATTTCCGAAACGAGGGGATAGACCGCTCTCACCACCCGGAGTTCTCGATGATAGAGACAATGGCTGCGTACGCGAACTACGAATATAATATGGACCTCATCGAGGATATGTTCCGGTATGTTGCTCAATCCGCATTTGGCAAGACAGAGTTTGCTGTTCGCGGTCATACAATCGATTTTGGAAAACCTTGGAAGAGAATATCGATGAATGAGGCGGTTCTCTCAGCAACGAAGCACGATTTCGGGAAGTGTTCGAGCGTTGACCAAGCAAATTCCATTCTTGCATCATTGAAGATTCATGAGCTACAGCCCAGCATCGGTTCGGCATTGGCGAAAGCCTTCGAAGCGATTGTAGAGCCCACCCTCATTGAGCCGACGCTTCTCTATGGTCACCCGATGGATATCTCTCCTCTTGCCAAGCCGATGGATTCTGACCCACGCTTTGCGGAACGCTTTGAAATTTTCATCGCTGGGATGGAATGTGGGGACAACTGGTCGGAACAGAACGACCCAATCACGCTCTTAAACAGATGGGCGGCAGATTTTCATGCACAAGACAAGAACGAAGATGAATTCCATCCTCTTGACTACGATTTTATTGAAGCGCTCGAGTATGGCATACCACCTACCAGTGGGATCGGACCCGGCCTCGAACGGATGGCAATGATCTTTACGGGCAATGAAAACATTGACGAGGTTATTTTCTTCCCGATGATGAGGCCAACGCTCTCAGAAATCAATGCGGCAATTTATGGCATTGATGAACTTCCCTCGCATCAGCTGAATAAGGACGATGTGTTCCTCACATTGGAAGAGTTCAATGCACTGGTGAAGGAGAACCGGTTGCGACCTGAGAATCCTAACATCTCCATCTACCCTTTTGCCCGTGTATGGAAGAACTCCCTACTCAATGGGGCACCGAAGGTGAGCATGTACCTTGAAATTGAAGGGTTCATTCGTAACAAACGTCTCAGAGTTACAGGGTTTCCTATCGGGGAGAATGATAGGCTAACGAATTCCGAAGAGCGACATCAATTCAAAAATCGGATTGAGAACGTACTTAACCAAGCTCTGAGCGGTTCTTCTGCAAAATGTGACGTCCACGTTGCAGCGATCGTCGTGCTGGATGCAATCAAATAGGTATGTCAGCATTCGGCTGATGATTTTCCGTGCATTAGATTCCTTACCTACTTCATGCAGTAAATCGGAAACCCCCCAATGATTGGAGGGGTTTCATTTGCGCTACAGCTTCCGATGGTCTTGTATTACCAGATTTTCGCCCGTTCCGGGCGCACCATCGGCGAGCCTTCCTTCGCATCGAAGGCT
>JACOSX010000121.1 GCA_016178625.1 Ignavibacteria bacterium | reverse complement strand
CTGAGGGAGTTGAGCACGAGGCAGTGAAGGGCTTCAGTGTGATGCACAAAGAAAAACTGTTGCCGGCGCTCTGTCACGCTCTCGGCATCGAGGCCCATGCGCATCATGTCGCGATGATAAGCAACAAAGGTGAGATCAAGCAGCAGATTCGCGCGCTAAAGAAAGAAAGAGATGCAGCACTGGAGAGTCGCGACCCCGTGAAGCTAAAGGAGGTCCGAAGAAAGATGCACAAGCTGAAGCACACCCTCCGGAAAGCAATAGCCTGAGAATCATTCATCGAAGATCTCTATAGCAACACGAGAGTTCGAGACATTCAAAGAGGCGAACTTCTCAGGGGGTGGTCGTCTGGTTTACGGCTACTAAACGCTGGGCGGTTCTTGGAGACACTCTCCCAACTTGACACAAAAGAAAGCGGGTGGGTTAGTGTTAGGAGTTGATTCTTAACGGCTCGCTAAACTAATACATTTCCCCCTCTGCCCCTGAAGATACTTTTCCTCGGAATGAACGATAGAGATAAGTGAAGTATCCTCCAGCCAGAAGCATTCCAACGATCCACCACAGGAGTCCGACGCTTAAACCATAATGTTGAGCGGCTGCATTATACACGGTGAGGGAGTATTGTGGGTCAGTCGATGAGGGAAGGAGATGTGGATATAATCCGAAAGCAGTCGCAGACAACATCGAGACAATGAAAAGTGTCGACGAGAGAAATGATGAAGTATCCTTTCCTCGAGACGGAAAGATGTACATACCAGCCAACCCCAGAATGCCGCCGAGAGGGAAAATATATCCCCATGGGTGCTCGGCATAGTTGTTCCAGATCTCCGGTCGGATGGATGAAGTTGCCACGAGAGCGAGAATGGATGTCAGAAGAACACCCCACCACGACATTGCCGCATAGGAACGAGCCCGAATCTGAATATCACCGGTGGTCTTCATCGAGATGTAATGTGCACCATGTGCAGTCAGGGTGAACAAGGCGACGAGTCCGATGAGAACAGTGAACCAATCGAGGATGCCTGCCTCGGGGACGACGGTGAATGTCGTCCAGAGCGGTTCGAAGAAGTATCCATCTTGATGGAGTGGGACACCGCGGATAACGTTACCCAGCGCGGCACCGAAGAAGACGACAAGCAACACGCTCGAAAGAGAAAAGACGACATCCCAGAATGATTTCCACATCGGATGGTGGAGTTGATGTCGAAGTTCGATCCCTGCTCCACGAAGCATCAACAGCCAGAGGACGATCATCAGGGGAAGATAGAAACCGCTGAAACTTGAAGCGTAGAGCATGGGGAACGCGAAGTAAAGTGTCCCTCCCGCGGCGAGTAGCCACACTTCATTTCCATCCCAAAACGGAGCGATCGTCTTCAACATTGTTTGTCGATCAGAATCTGATGTGCCGAGAAGAAGGTAGAGAACGCCGACTCCGAGATCGAATCCGTCGAGGACGACGTACATCGTAATCATAAACGCAACGATAATGAACCAGAGAGTTTCCATCTCCTGCTTATGCCTGCTTATGGTTGAAGAAGAAAAATAATGCTGATGTTCGTCGGGCCTGCGAGCATCTGATTGCAATCGCATATCGTATCAAGTCTCATACAACAGCTTTTCGGGTCCGTGATTGATTTTCTTAATCATCAGAAAGAGGAACAGCACTCCAATCACGAAGTACATTCCTAAGAATCCCAATAGCGTAAATAAACCATTGCCCGCGGATACGGTTGGTGACGTGCCCTGAACCGTCCGCATAATTCCGTACGCGAGCCACGGCTGGCGTCCCAGTTCCGCGGTCATCCATCCGGCAGTATTTGCGATGTAGGGAAATGGAAAACTCAGCATTAAGATCCAGAGCATCCAGCGCGATGAGAACAGTCTTCGTCGCCAGAGCAGGTAGCCGGCAACAACGGTAATCGCAATGAAGATCGTCCCTAAGCCGACCATGATATGGTAACTATAATAGAGGAGAGGGATGTTGTCGGGCCATTGGTCTCGAGGGAATGCATCCAAGCCTTTGACTTCTGCCTTCCATCGATTATAGGTGAGGAAGCTGAGCATGTTGGGAATGTGCAGCGGATTATCCATCTTTTGTCCCTCGATGTCGGGCTGACCGATGAGCGTAAGTTCAGCGCCTTCTTTCGTCTTGAACAACCCCTCCATCGCCGCGAGCGTAACAGGTTGATGAAGCGCGACATTTTTTCCCTGTTGGTCTCCCGTTGGAAAGAGAACAATAATAGAAGCGATGATGCCGGTGACCACACCGACGTGTACGAACAGCTTGCCATAGTCGGTGTCTCGTTGAGCGAGGACGTAATATGCACCGATGGAAGCCACCACAAATCCCGCTGTCACTACGGATCCTGACATGGTGTGAACATATTGCCATCCTACCCATGGGTTCAGCAACAGATCCCAAAAGCTCGTGAGCTGTGCTGAACCATCCGATGCGATTTGATAACCGACAGGGTGTTGCATCCACGCATTGGTTGCAACAATCAGATAGCCGGACAGCCACGAGCCGATGAACACCAAGAGTGCAGAAACGAAATGTCCGCGCTTTCCTAACTTCTCTTCTCCGAACAAGAACAACCCTAAGAAGCTTGATTCAAGAAAGAAGGAAAAGACCCCTTCCATCGCGAGGGTTTGACCGATCACACCGCCGGCGAACTTAGAGAACCGAGCCCAGTTCGTTCCAAACTGAAACTCCATTGGAATGCCTGTAATGACACCGACGAAGAAGTTAATGGCGAAAATTCTTGCCAGGAAGCGCGTTGCGTTGTTGTATCGCTCATCTCTTTTCCATAAGTACATTCCCTTCAGCACGACGATTACCAGCGACAAGCCCATAGTAAGTTGCGGGAAGATGTAGTGGTAAGCAATCGTGAAACCAAATTGCAAGCGATCGATCAGCAATGCATCATTCATGGGAAAGGTTTCCTGTTGATGCACTTACGTTCAACACTGTCAAGGATCCAATTCCCCTTGTAGGTTGTAGATTGATTTAATGAACATGAAATATGTCCGGTCGTCTTTACCTCGTTGCGGTGTGCAGATGCCAAATTACAATTTGGGGACGAGAATGTCAATTATGTATAAACCTTGTGGTGGCTCCGTTCCACAGGTGTCACGGTCCACACCGTGACACAAGCACAGAATTCGGCCACGGAATGTTCCGTGACTGCTGTGATTTCTCAAAGTGAGCCAGCACCAAAAATTGAAGTTTAAAATGAAAACGGTTCTAGTATACAAATTGACATTGTGATGTATGTTTTGTTTATTTCCTCGGTGGGCCAATTCTCCGGTCCCTGGGGGTAGAAATTTCAGTTGAACTGTATGGAGTAGAATCCTGACACATCGAATGATCACATCGTTTGAGGACAACCTCCTTGCATGATGTTCTTACCTGAGCACCATCCAACGATAATGTGTGTTATATGGCAAAACAGATCCATTAAATAACGAAGAGAAGAGATAACGTGAGCGAAGCACACTTTCACTACACATCGAAGGAGAGAAGAGTATGTTTATGACAGGCTATACCGGTAATCTCTTGGCGATGGTTAAAGCCAAAAATCCGAATGAACCGGAATTTCACCAGGCAGTCGAAGAAGTTGTTGAATCGCTGACCCTGGTTCTTGATCGGTATCCGGAATATCGTTCTGCAAAAATTCTCGAAAGGATCGTTGAGCCGGAGCGTGTAATTATGTTCCGCGTGCCATGGATGGATGACCAGGGAGAAATCCATGTCAACCGCGGTTTCCGCATTGAGATGAATAGCGCCATCGGTCCATATAAGGGAGGACTGCGTTTTCATCCATCAGTTAATCTCGGCATTCTGAAATTTCTTGCCTTCGAACAAGTCTTCAAAAACAGCTTAACCACACTGCCCATGGGCGGCGGTAAGGGTGGTTCTGATTTCGATCCGAAAGGAAAGAGCGACACTGAAGTCATGCGCTTCTGCCAGAGCTTTATGACCGAACTGTGCCGTCACATTGGACCGGATACCGACGTTCCTGCCGGCGACATTGGTGTTGGTGGACGAGAGATTGGATTTTTGTTCGGGCAGTACAAGCGCTTGAAGAATGAATTCACCGGCGTGCTGACGGGAAAAGGATTGAACTGGGGCGGTTCACTCATTCGCCCTGAGGCGACGGGCTATGGTGCTGCGTACTTCGCCGCAGAAATGCTTTCTACACGTGCGCAAACATTGCAAGGGAAAGTGTGTCTCGTTTCGGGCAGCGGTAACGTTGCACAATACACTGTTGAAAAGATCAATCAGCTCGGCGGTAAAGCGGTGACATTATCCGATTCCAGCGGCTACATCTATGACGAGGCAGGCATTGATGAGAAGAAGCTGAAGTTCATCATGGACTTGAAAAATGTCCATCGCGGCAGGATCAAAGAATACACCGATAATTTCAAAGGCGTAGTGTTTACGCCGTTTGACCCGGAACTCGATTACAATCCGTTATGGAATCACAAAGCGCAGTGTGCGTTCCCGAGTGCAACACAGAACGAGATCAACGGCAAGGACGCGAAGAATCTTTTGGCGAACGGTATCTACTGCGTGGCAGAGGGTGCGAATATGCCGACTACAATCGAAGGCGTCAAGGCATTCTTGGATGCCAAGATTCTCTACGGACCGGGTAAGGCGGCGAACGCTGGAGGCGTAGCGACATCAGGACTCGAAATGGCGCAGAACAGCATGCGGATGTCGTGGTCGCGTGAAGAAGTAGATAGCCGTTTACATCAGATCATGAAAAATATCCACAAGGCTTGCTTCGAGACGTCAGAGCGTTTCGGCACTCCGGGAAATTACGTAAACGGCGCGAACATCGCCGGTTTCCTCAAAGTAGCCGATGCGATGATGGATCAGGGTTTGGTGTAAAGTTCAATAGTCATTGAGAGGAGTGAGTCGTAAAACGAACGACGAAGCAATCAGACCAACCAGAGAATAGTCAGATTGTGTCGAGGAGTTGGCTTTGTCGATGTCGACCCCTCTGTCCCGACGAATTGCATCGGGACATCTTCCCATGTAAAGAGGAGAAAATTCCTCCGGGTTATGGTACGTTACCTGCGAACTCTTGATGAGGTAGGTTGAAGTAGTACAATGAAATCAACTGACGCAGTAGTGCGTGAACACAGCTACGGCACACGCTTCCCGGGCTTTCAAAACCTGATGCGTTTGCGAATACGCGACGTCTTGCTTGTCTCAAGTCTGTACGATTCCTATCTCTTTGAAGAAGATGGAAGACTGTACGAGCTTATCCGCAATGAATATCAAGGACTCAACCTCACCCACTCGCCCGAGTTAACACGGGTCTCAAACGGTGCAGAGGCAATCTCTCTCGCCAAGGAAGAGAAGCGCTTCGATCTTATCATTACCACACTTCACATCGAAGACATGCACCCG
>JACOSX010000123.1 GCA_016178625.1 Ignavibacteria bacterium | reverse complement strand
GTGAGAACTGCATCCTCACGGGTGTTATTCTCGGGGCTATGCCACGATAGATACAGGCGAGGCAATTGAACCTTATCCTCGAAGGTCATACGTTTCTCTTCCGTTAGCGAAACCGGCACCAGTTTCGGTCGCTCAAAATCTCCTCCTCGCGGAATGGTTGCATAATATTTTTCAACCATCTGTTTCGTTTCAGCAGGGTTGAAGTCACCAGCGACAACTAAACACGCATTGTTTGGAGCGTAATAGGTGCGAAAGAATTCCTTCACATCTTCCAGCGAAGCCGCGCTCAGGTCTTCCATATACCCGATCACGGGCCAACTATATGGATGCGATGGTGGAAACATTGCCTTGGCAATTTTTTCATCAGCCGTGCCGTACGGGCGATTATCGACATTCTGTCGGCGTTCATTCTTCACGACGTCGCGCTGGTTATCGAGTTTCGCCTGAGTCATTGCGGGAAGCAAGAATCCCATGCGGTCCGATTCGAGGTAGAGGGCGAGCTCAAGGTGGTTGCTGGGGACAACTTCATAGTATGTCGTGCCGTCTTCTGTTGTAAAGCCGTTCAGGTTAGCGCCGACTTCCTGCAGGAGCTTAAAGTGTTGATCATCTCCTACATGTTCGGATCCCTGAAACATCATATGTTCGAAGAGATGAGCAAAGCCAGTGCGCTTTTCCTTTTCATTCTTCGAGCCCACGTGATACATCGCCACAACAGCCGACACGGGGGCGGAGTGATCTTCATGAAGAATGACCGTGAGACCATTGTTCAGTTTATATTGTTCAAAGTTAATTTTAATTTGTGCAAGGCTTATCGCACTCATAGTAATCACCAGCAAAAATATTCTCTGCAAGCGTTTCATGGGGAAGTACTCCCGTCTGTAAAATGATAAACGTGAGAATTCGATTGGCAAGAATCTACGGATTTGTGGGATGAGATGCAAACAATTGCATCCCGCTTGCTCATCTCGGTTTTTGGTCCAGTTTCCATCCCAGAAGAAAATCCAGGAGGAAAAACAATCGGAAAGGAAGGATGGATTGACACAACCGGGTTGGTTAATAGTTGAAGAATTTTTTCCTATACTGGGTGGTATTCTCTATTTCAGGAGAATTACCCGTATTCATTCCCTCCCAATCTAAAGAACCATGGAGAATTTCTTTGTGCTGTTTATCGAAGTACAGTTGCTGCTGCTTGCCGGATACCTTGGCGTGTACTTCATTTATCGAATAACGTCGTCCCATGACCTCAAGAGAGCGGGATCAAGTCAACCCTCTAAACACGAAAGCCCCATCTATCGTTGATAGACGAGGCTTTCGATTTGAAACCACCTCGAGTTACTTTGGTATCTGCACTGCCACGTAGGCAATTCCGGTGTTTCGTTTCACTCGTAGCAGGACAGCATCTCCCGATTTGTGTTTATCGATGATCGATTTAAGATCCTTCGGCGAACTCAACTCTTTCTTATCCGCTTCGAGGATGATGTCGCCACTTGCGATTCCATGATTGAATGCCTCGCCGAACCTTTTCGAATCGCTGACAATGACGCCATTCTCCACCGAGTTTTCTTTCTTTTCTGCTGATGTCAAGGGGCGAACGCTCAAGCCGATATTGTCGAAGGTTAGCGATTTCGCCGTTGACTCACGCCCAGAATTTCGTTCTTCAGATTCGTTGTCACTCTCATCCTTCGCCGTAACTGTCTCCTCTTTTCGTGAGCGAAGGGTTACAATCTTCGTCATCGGCTTGCCATCCCGATAAATCTTAAGAGTCACTTGATCGCCCGGATGTTTGCGAGCAATGTACGACTGCAATTCGTTTGCGGCATTGACTTCTTTTCCATCGACTGAGATAATCACATCGCTCTCTTTGAGACCTGCCGATTCTGCCGCGCCATCCTTCTCAATATTCTGGATGATGACCCCCTGGGCATTTTCCATGCCAAGCGCCTTCGCCATCGCCTCATCGACAGCCTGAATTCTCACGCCGATATATCCGCGCCGTACCTTTCCACTCTTGATAAGGTCCTCCGCCACCGAGCGCGCGAGATTGATAGGAATCGCGAATCCGTAACCTTGGTAGCGAGCGTTGGTCGTCGCGATCGCAGCGTTGATACCGATGACCTCGCCATTCAAGTTCACTAAAGGCCCACCGCTGTTACCCGGATTGATTGCCGCATCCGTTTGGATAAAGTTCTCGATACCATAGGTATCGCGGATGACCCCAATGTTACCTCGACCGATCGCGCTGATAATTCCGGCTGTCACAGTCGATTGTAAGCCAAGCGGGTTGCCAATTGCCACTACCCACTCCCCAACTTCCAGGTTATCGGAGTTGCCGAATGCCGCTGTAGGAATATTCGTTTCTTCAACTTTAATAACGGCAAGATCGGTTGTAGGATCTGTTCCGATGATTTTTGCCTTCATCCGGTGTTTGTCATTTTGGATAACCTCGATACCGTTTTCACTAGCGTCATCAACGACATGATTGTTCGTAAGGATATACCCATCCGGACTGATAACAACTCCCGATCCAGCACCTTGCTGAGGTTCCGGCTCCGGAAACTTTCCGTCTGGCCCGAAGAAATGGAAAAATTCATTCAGGTCATTTGACTTCGGCTTGACTTTCGTCGTCACCGTGATCGTAACGACTGTGGGCGTTACGGCTTTGCTGACATCAATAAATGCTTTGCTCAGTCCCTTATAATCACCACCGTTGTTTTTGATCTGGCTTGGGGCTCCGAGTTTAACCTGCGGATCGCCCGCGAACCCTGGTGTTACGCCCCCTTTGAAGTTCGACACCAGCACAACCCCGAATACAATGCCGATGAAGATTAGAAATATAGAAGCAAGAATAGATTTCTTAGACATATCATTCTCCTTAAAAAATTGGTTTTCTGTAGTCCTTTATACTTTTTTTGATTATTATTGTTTCACCCCCGTCTGCATGACTGCCTTCGAATTCCGAAAAATATTACATTAATTTTTCTTAAGCGGGAACCAGTATCTGTGAAAACACTTTATTCGATTTTAACGCGCGGATGCCCGACACATGAAACCGAAGAAACCCCCACAGAAATTGTTCTATTTCCTCGTGAGAAGGCTTGTCCATCTCTAGGTTTAACACATCCTCAACACTTTCTACACTTAAAATGTTTCTTAGGAACTCGAGAACGTGTTTTCTCATCTTCAGTTTCTGTCCGGACACTTCAGAACATTTCGGACAGAGAGGTCCCCCTTTGCCGATGTGATATATGTAAATGTTTTCTTCACCTCTCTCTTGACGTAAGGTCCCTTCGCAGGAAATACACCTATTGAACCGGGGCTGGAAGCCAAGAATTTTAACCAAGTGAAGTTCGAAATAATATAACACGTGCGATGGGTTTTTTGTTGCATCATTGACGGCATCAAGACAATCAACCATCAGTGTAAACAGCGGAACGTTCTCCTCTTCCTCATGCGCCACAATGTTGACCAGTTCGACGATTGCCATCCCCACAGCCATCTTCGCCAGATCATCAGAGAGCCGGCGGAATGGTTTCATAAGATCACACTGAGAGATAATGTGAATCTCCCTCCCCTCCCTTCTATAAAACACAACAGAAACATATGACATCGGCTCGAGAGCGGACCCATACTTGTTTTTCGCCTGGCGTGCGCCTTTCACAATGCCGCTGACCTTACCGAACTGACGAGTATAAAATGTGATGATCTTGCTTGTCTCGCGGTACTTCATCCCCCTCAACACAACGGCGTCAGTCTTAACAATCGTGCTCATTACGTGGTGACCTCAATCGTGATCAGAAATTGTCTTTTTGAAATCGTATGGAGGAGTATGGACACCCCGCTCGCTGACAATTGCAGTGACCAACGATGCTGGAGTGACATCAAAGGCAGGGGAGTAGACACGGACACCGACAGGTGCAGTTCGTCGTCCGAAGCCTTCCGTGACTTCCTGCGCGCTGCGTTCCTCAATTGGGATCTGATCGCCGGAAGCAATCGTTATGTCGATCGTCGAACTGGGAGCTGCGACATAAAACGGAACTCCGTGATGACGTGCAATGACAGCGATGTTATACGTGCCGATCTTGTTTGCCACGTCGCCGTTGGATGCGATACGGTCTGCGCCAACGACGACGAGATCAATCCTTTTCTGTTTCATGAGCGATGCCGCCATGCTATCGGTGATCAGTGTAACATCGAGCCCTGCCTTCATAAGCTCCCATGCAGTGAGTCGAGCACCCTGTAAGAGCGGGCGCGTTTCATCTGCGAAGACGTTAACCGTTTTCCCCATCTTGTGAGCTGTTGTGATAATACTTTGCGCCGTTCCATCACCTCCGGTTGCAAGTGCACCTGTGTTACAATGCGTGAGTATCGTTGAGCGCTGAGGAACAAGCGACGCGCCATATTCGCCGATGCGGCGACACATTTCCCGATCTTCATGATGGATGCGCAACGCCTCAGAGACAAGCGCCTTGCGAACAGATTCGATTGTCGTCCCCCTCTCCAGCACATTTCTCATACGCTCAAGCGACCAGAACAAATTCACCGCAGTTGGCCTCGTTGACGCCAACTCCCGGATCGCGGTTGCGCAGTGATCTCGGAATGAGTAGTACTCTTCGCCATCGAACTTGGCAGCGGCGAGGGCAACTCCGTACGCTGCTGCAATGCCGATCAGCGGAGCACCGCGTACTTTCAGACTGCGGATGGCATCCACAAGTACTCTGTAGTCACCAGTTTGGATATACGATTCTTCGGAGGGAAGTTTCGATTGGTCAATCAGCCGAACAGAATCTCCGCACCATTCAATCACCGTCATGGTCAATCATCATACCGTGATGGCTTCATCGAATTTCGAGAGTTCCCGGAATTCACGGAAGCGATCAAGAATTTCAAGATATGTCAAGTCTTTGAATCGTTCAAGACTGAAACGTTCAACGCAGAACGATGCGAGCGTGCTGCCGTGGATGACGGCTCGCTTCAGGCTCTCATCGGAAAAATCGTCCATCTTCGCAATCCATCCGATGAAACCGCCGGCGAAGGCATCGCCCGCGCCGGTTGGGTCGTTGATATTTTCGAGCGGATATGCGGGAGCCACGAAGATCGTTGATTCCGTGACGAGCAAAGCGCCATGCTCACCTTTTTTGATGATGACAACTCGCGGACCCAACATCATGATGGTCCTTGCCGCCTTAATCAAGTTCGGTTCGTTCGTAAGTTGCCGCGCTTCCGCCTCGTTGATGACCAGGACATCCATGAGTTTCAATGTCTCTCGTAGCTCGGCGTTCTTACCTTTGATCCAAAAGTTCATCGTGTCGCCGACGACAAGCCTCGGTCGTTCGATTTGCTCGAGGACCCTCCGCTGCAAGACTGGATCAATGTTTCCTAAACATACATACGTTGTCTTTCGGTAGGATTCAGGGATAACGGGATTGAAATGCTCAAAGACATTCAAATCGGTGAAGAGCGTGTCGCGGGTGTTCAGATCGTAAAGATACCGACCCCCCCAGCGAAACGTCTTGCCGCTCTTGATAACTTGAAGTCCCTCAAGATCGATGTCGCGGCTTTCAAGAAAGTCGAAGTACTCCTTAGGGAAATCACCCCCCACCACTCCCACAAGTTTGATCGGCGTGACAAAGTAACTGGCAGCGATGGCAATATAGGTTGAGGAACCACCAAGCACATCAGTGACACGTCCGAACGGTGTTTCAATTGTGTCGATGCCAACCGAACCGACGACAAGTAAACTCATTGAGGTTCCCCGAAGAGTGAAAATGGAAATGATTACGAATAAATGTACAAAAAGAGGGGACGAAGTGCAACCACATCACCTCGGTTAGAGGTTTGCGTTCTGTAGCTTTGTGTTCAACTCTCTATCAAGTTTAGAACTTCAAACCTCTAACCAATATCCTCGAAATTAATGACTGCCTTGGGCAGCCTGAGGCGCCGGCATTGGTTTGTGAGGAAACTTTTCATCGCGCATCGCAGCGTTGTACGCGAATACCGCCATGATCACTGAAGCTTGTTTGAGATCCTCCGGCTGCACACGATCGTACACATCCATCGTGGAGTGGTGCGTGCGCGAACCATACTCCAATTCGTCCTGAATGAACTGGAACCCCGGTAATCCAAGAGCATCAAACGACTGATGATCTGTACCTCCGGTATTTTCCAACGTCAGCGTAGAGGCACCCATGTCGGCAAATGGTCTCAGCCACGCACGAAAAATCGGGCGTACTGCTTCGTTCCCTTGCATATATACGCCGCGGACTTTCCCACTGCCATTATCGTTGTTAAAGTATGCTGAAAACTTTTCAGCCTCCGGCTTGAGCGTTACCTTCCCACCGCGTTCGAAGAAGCCTCCTTCTTTCTCCCCAAAATGCTTGGTGACGTAGGCCTTCGATCCCAGCAACCCTTGTTCCTCTCCACCCCACAATCCCATTCGGATCGTTCGCCGGGGTTTGAGGTTAAGCGTCTTGAGTATCCTCATCGCTTCCATGCACACAGAAGACCCCGTCCCGTTATCAGTTGCGCCGGTTCCTCCCTGCCATGAATCGAAGTGTGCCCCGATCATCACGACCTCATCTTTCAAATCAGTGCCCGGCAATTCTGCAATGATATTATAACTGGAATCTTCCTTGAAGAAATTTACGTCAAGGTTCAGTTCCAACCTGGGATGTTCACCTTTCTGCAACATGCGGACAAGACGATTGTAATGCTCGGCACCGACGGCAACCTGTGGTAGGATTTTAGGAGCTTTTGGATCGTATACGTTCACCCGGCGAACAGCGGGTGTATCCGGATGCTGGGGAACCGATGCCTGTTGCACAAAGATATTGCCGCCATCGCCGCGGCTGATCGTGAGAATGCCTGTGGCGCCTTCTTTCTGACAAAGTTCCATTTTGTGAAAATCAACTAACGCTCTTGCCTTTTGATCTGCCGACATCTCGAATCTCCGTTGCCGACCCTGCGGGAAATCGGCGTTAGCGAGCTGCAATAGTGTCGAATCAGCTTCACGAGATGCCTCCGGTTCGAAGTGGGCTTTGATATCGCGTGGATCATTCAACAAAACGAACTTGCCCTTGAGCTTTCCTCGATAGGTTTCGATCGCGCTATCCGTTTTTGCATCGAAGTGAACGATGTCCCCCGTAACTGTTCCACCCGTGCCGGGTGACCATACTTTTGGATAAGAGATCAACGGAAACACCTGCCGTCCGATGACGTTGGCGGAATACCGTTTCAGCGACCAGCCGCGCCCAAATGGTCCCCACCCTTCGAGATGAACATTCTGCAGATCCCACGACGCAAGTTTCAACCGCGCCCACTCGGCAGCTTGTTTGAAACCCGGAGAACCAGTTACACGGGGTCCGTAAACGTCACTTAGATAACTTAGAATCTCCATGACCTGTGAGCGGTTCATCCCTTCGTCTTTGATCTGAGCGATGGCTGCAGAATCGATTTTCTCACGTGACTCCTGTCCGACTGAGAGAAGGCTAAGAAGAATAATGAGAAGAAACAATACGCCGATCTTATTCATAAAGACCTCCTTGAATGGTTAACGATGATAATGGAAATGATCATTTTGTACACATAACGTTTAGCAAGCACGCACGGCGAGCACTATGCTTTTTCTTTTCTGGCAGAATGTGCGAGCCGATGAACGAACACTATTAATGAGCAAACATGAGAACCAACAAAGCCTTTACTTGATGAGAGAGTGACGTGCTTGCGTTTCCGTTAGTTGCAGTTGCCCGTCACCTGAGCAAAAGCAGGTTTCTCGTTTCGACAAGGTTACCGGCCTGCAATCGATAGAAGTAGACCCCACTTGCCAAATTTTCAGCATTCCATTGCGGTGCATACGTTCCAGCAGGCAACACTTCCGAGAGGAGAACAGACACTTCTTCTCCCAAAGCATTAAATACTTTCAGTGATACAAACGATTTCGATGGAAGATTAAAGGAAATGGTCGTCGCTGGATTAAACGGATTGGGATAGTTCTGCTGTAGGGCGAACTCAATCGGCGCAACGGTTCGGTTTTTTACTTCTGTTACTGGTCCCCCCAGATTTCCCGAACTATCAATCTGCTGCGCGTAGATGTCTTCATAGTTCGGGTCATTGCGTAAGTCATTCCATGTGATTATCGCACCTCCTGCACTATTATTCACCATTTTTGGAAAGAACTGACTATGCAGTGCGGTCGAGATTGAAACCCCATTGGCAATCCACTGCACCGCACCCGATGCATTCACCTTCTGCGAATAGATGTCGGTAAACAAGGTGTCGCCGCCGTTCCGTGAATCTTGCCATGCGATAATTGCTCCTCCAGCTCCATCGCTTATCATGTCGCAAGATCCTGAATTGAGGGCCGTCGAGATCGCTACGCCGTTGATCATCCACTGGACAACACCTGCATCATTCACCCGCTGTGCATAAACTTGAGGACTTGCACCGGAGCCACGATAGTCTGTCCATGCGATTATGGCTCCTCCTGCACCATCCCCCACGATAATGGGAAATTGATTGTTTGGTTCTTTGCATATCGCAACGCCATTGGCAGTCCACTGTACTACGCCTGCTGCATTCACGCGCTGCGCGTAAACGTCCAAGTCTGCGCCGTTGCGATAGTCAGACCATGTGACGAGAGCTCCTCCAACGCCATCACTCGCGATTTTGGGAAACCCTTGAGTGAATGTCGCTGTCGAAATTGGAACCCCATCGGCTGTCCATTGCACCACACCTGCAGCGTTAACCCGCTGCGCGTAGATGTCTGCCCCCGTGATGCCGGTTGTATCCCGGAGATCCTGCCATGTGATAATTGCTCCCCCGGCGTCATCACTCGCGATGGTGGGGAAGTTTTGGTACCTGCGCGCTGCCGAAATCGGAACACCATTGGTGGTCCACTGTACCACACCTGCGGAATCGATTCTTTGTGCATAGATGTTATAATCTGTTCCGTCGCGAATGTCCTCCCATGTGATAATTGCTCCCCCAGCACCATCACTGACAATGGCAGGAAGTTGTGAACCGTTAAACGCTAGGCAAATCGGAATGCCATTGGCTGTCCATTGCACTTCACCAACACTGTTTACTCGCTGTGCATAGATGTCATAGTTTTCGGGTGTTTGAACCCATGCGATTATCGCTCCTCCTGTTCCATCACTCACAATAATAGGAACCTGTGAAGTTGGTTCCGTAGAGATTGGAACGCCATCAGTTGCCCACCGTACAACACCTTCAGCATTCACGCTCTGCGCATAAATGGCGTTGGCATATACTGCGCGACGGTCTCCCCATGCGATAATTGCTCCCCCTGCACCATCACTTGCGATGGCGGGAAACGATTGATGGTCAGTTGCAGTGCTGATGGGGTTGTTCACATTTGGACCATGCGACCACTGGGCAAGCGCCTCTGTGGCAAAAAGCTGCCAACCTAGGATGAGGACTACGAGCGACGGAAAAGGTAACTGAAAATGTTTCATGACTAATTCTACTCACTAATGGTTGAATGGCAATTGCAACTAACTTCACAACACCATGGTAGAAGATATTCGCCTTAGATGCCCTCTTGGGCGAGGACGTAGGAGAGAATGGCAAGTGCTGTTGCCCCAAGCTCGAGCTCCCGCTCGTTGACCTTGTCGATCGTGTCATTATCAGAGTGATGGTAATCGAAATACTTCTGACCGTCCACTCTTAAGCCAATGGCAGGCACACCTTTTTTTCCGAGTTCGGAGATGTCTGCACCACCACCACCTCTCTCGATACGATCAGCGTCGATTCGACGAAAGAGATACGACCATTGTGCAACTTTTGGAATTGCCAGAGAATCTGCCTGGACACCAAATCCTCTTGGTGAAAATCCACCTGCATCCGTTTCAATGGCAGCAATGTGTCTCTCTCCGGGCCGTTCTTTTTCGGCGTATGCCTTCCCTCCGCGTAGACCGTTCTCTTCGTTCATGAACAGAACAGCTCGAATAGTTCGTTTCGGTTTCAGCCCGAGGTCTTTCAGGAGTCGTAGTGTTTCGAGGGATTGGACACTGCCTGCACCATCATCGTGAGCGCCCTGTCCTTTATCCCAACTATCGAGATGACCACCAATGACGATGACTTCGTTCGGTTTCTCGGTGCCAGTGAGTTCGCCTACAACATTAGCTGATTCTACGTCGGGCAGACTCTGACAACCCAGTTTCAAGTTGAGTTCGACTCTCTTTGCGTGTGAGAGTATACTATCCAGGACATTCGCTCCGATTGTGCTAATTGCCGCGGCTGGGACTTTCGGAATCGAATCGTTATACCGCATGGCGCCTGTATGAGGAACATCGTCAAGACGGGTCGTCATCGACCGAACAAGCGCGGCAACTCCTCCTACCTTGGCTGCTTCAACTGCACCCTGTCCGCGCTGATCAACGGCACCTCCGTAAGCTTCGAAGGTGTTAAACTTCGTCTTATCTAAGGGGCGATTGAAAAAAATGATTTTCCCTTTCGCTTTGTCTCCGAGGGCGTGAAGTTCATCAAACGATTTCACTTCCACGACTTCGGCTGTGATGCCAGCTTCTGGGGTTCCGATACTGCCACCCAACGCACACACGTTCACCGCAATCCGCTCTGAAGATGAGCGTATGATTGTTGCTGATTCGACCGTGCCTCTGACCCAGTGAGGTACCATGAACGATTCAAGATGAACATTCTGGAAACCTAACTCTTCCATTGTTTTCTTTCCCCACTCAACGGCGCGGGATGCCTGCGGAGAACCGCTTAGCCGCGCGCCGATTTTTCCTGTCAGTTCCTGCAACAACTTAAATGCCTTTCCCGAGGATAATCCGTCGGAGACAATTTGAGCAGCAACCGTTTCATACGGCCGACTCTGTGTTGTATCAGTACGCTGACCGAAAAGTTGGATAGGAACGAGTAAAAGGCAAAAGATCACACCGTATGTGGCGATGGTTTTCATGCGGAATAGTGGAGAATGGAACAATGATTCGACCTCGAAATTAGGGGTATTCTTTGGATGGGAGAATATAATAAATTTCTCGATAAGATCAACTCCGAGGATTCACCAAGGAAGGATATCTGAAAGGATGAACCTCCAACGTCCTGATCTTGACTATTTAGATACAAAGCAGGTGGATACTGTCTTTGATGAGATATGATTCGATCAGGATTCCAACAGTTTCTCCTTGAGTAAGCGCATAAGAGATTGAACGCCTTCCAACAATTTTGTCTGTAAATATTCTATGGGTGCAATCGCATAAGTTGAACCCTCAGTGTGTTCACAGGTAGAATGAGAAGCTTTCGTTTCTATACACAAAGGATCTGGGGAAACAGGAGAGATCATAGAATAGTCATCATCTTCTTCTTCATCGTCATCATCACCCTTCACAGACATCGTAAGCGTCAACGCCTTCCCTTTGCGGATGATTCCAACATTCACATCGCCGTTTTTACCATCAAAGAGTTCCTCGCGAACATCGTCGAGATTGTGGATAGTTTTCTCACCGACCTTCGTGATGACATCTCCTGCTTTGAAACCCGCTTTCTCACCATCACTGCCCTTCCTTACCTGAGTCACAAGGAGTCCTTTATCACCCGGAACCTCAAAAAACTCACCGAGTTGCTTCGTCAGTTTCTCGAGTTTTAATCCATAAAGTTCCTCACTCGGGAAGAACCCGAAATGAAAAGGGTCGCCGGGTGGTATAGACAACCCATGAGGAAATTGATCGCCAAACTTGAACGAAAAGTTCTTCATACGGGGAGATTTCCCAAGTGTCGCCATCAGAGTTTTCTTCTCACCCTTCCGAATAATATCTACCTTCACCTCATTGTTCGGCTTCGCGCGATTCACCGCTCGAATAAGATCATCACTGTCATCAATCGAGGTATCGTTGAATTTCACAATCACATCTCCCTCGATAACTCCTGCTTTTTCCGCCGGACTGTCTTCAATAACACTTTTAACGTACGCCCCTGAAATATCCTTGGGAAGATTATTTCGTTCCCTCAGCCGTTTGGTGACATCTTCCACCTCAACACCAAGCCATCCCTGTTTATTGGAACTGAAGAATGTGTACGTGTGTGTATTGGTGTGAGTATTCGTTCGCGATTGCGACATACATAGACTTGCAGCCATCGCGAGAATGATCATGCCAGATAATTTCGATATCATGATATGACTCTCCTCAAATAGGTTGTAGGATATATTTTGTACAACCATTAGACTTAGGAAGAGAGGAAAAGGTTGACTGTACAGAAGATTTTTTTCTGAAGAACCGACTACCGAATTCGGGTAAGTTTGGCTGCTTTCTCCCCTTTGACGATATAGTCATGCACGATCCGAATTCCCTCTCGCTGACCGGGCCAGACCAGCTTCCGAACCGCATCCTCAAAGAGATACCAACCACACTCGTCGTGCTCATGAGACAGTGTTGGCTCATCGCCCGGAGGTACCTGTGCCGCGAACAGGGGGCTCAGGTTGACTGCATCCCACCCCGGATCATAAAATGAGTTTACAAATGGTACGACCCAGAACGCCTTAGGCTTCAAACCCGTCTCTTCTTGAAGCTCTCTGTAAGCAGCATCCGTGGCTTTCTCGTCCCCTTCGATCGAACCGCTGACGAACTGCCATATATCCGGATAGATCTTCTCGTTTTTTGCGCGGTGGAGCAGCAAGTACCACGGGCGATCATCTTCAAATTTGAAGATACACACTTCGATGATTTTGCAGGTTATAATGGGCATGAAGTTGATACGAGATGTGAGACATGGGATATGCGATCTTCCAAAGATAGAATACCTACCATAAAATTTCATCGCATCTTGAACCATGGGTCAACGTATTCTTAAATCCTTCGCTAAAGCACTTCGGACCTCGGCAATAGATTTCAAGTCGTCCATCATTCAACATACACATTTGCTTTTCAGAGTTTGATACGAAAACTAAGTCAGTCGGCTTGTACCACCTTATATGTACATCATTCTGACTGAATCCGGATGGTAGACCCTGATCCCCGATGGCTTTTTCTATTTATCTCTCTCAGCTTTTAGTTGCTTTGTCTTAAACTTCCAGTGGAGTGACCCCATTAAACCGGACAGGCAGTTAGGCTGCTCTGTGTGAATGAAATTTATCTTCGAACTCAACCGG
>JACOSX010000124.1 GCA_016178625.1 Ignavibacteria bacterium | reverse complement strand
TAGATATTTTCGGTTGAAGCTGCAGACCTTCACGATCTCATCAAGCAGCTTGGTTTGTTCGTGTTTGGCGGCTGCCCTATAGCGCTGTCGCATGTCGTTGAGATATTCTTTTTTTGACTGTTTCGTCACCGGTAACCTCGTGGTATTTGGGTTACCTATATTATGAGGCAACGAATCAGTTTTCAACGCCCTTCGGTTACCTTTTTTATAGGGCAATTCGCGTACAAACTATTGTTGCATCCGAAACCCTCACTTCCTATATTGATAAAATTACCTATCAATCGATACAATCCGTGTTATAAGAAGCCCTTAGCCACGTAAGAAAACCACATGACGCTGTTCTTCGCACTTAGTGCAACACTCATCCTGTTTATTCTCGGGGTGACGATCATTCTTTTCATCGTCGGTCCGACAATTTTACTTCAGCCGCGCAAACGTACAGCAGAATTCTACCGTAAGTTGGGACAACCGGTATTGCCTTCTGAAGTCGATCTCCCGTGTGAAGAGATCGACGTCATTACAGATGGAGGAGTGAAGCTCAATTGCTGGCTCATCAAAGCATCTCCTCCAACGCGCGGGACCGTGATCTACCTCCACGGCGTCGCTGACGCGAAGATCGACGGCATCCGCTTCGCAAAACTCATGCACGATAACTCCTTCAACATCTTTCTGTATGACGCTCGGCGGCACGGCAACAGCGACGGAACATTCTGCACCTATGGATACTTCGAAAAACATGACGTCACGAGAATCATCGATTACCTCACTTCCCGAGCCGATCTCGTGCTGGGCAAGATCGGCTTATTTGGAACATCGATGGGGGCGGCTGTTGCCCTGCAAGCAGCGTCGATCGACAAGCGCATTGCCGCAGTTATCGCCGAAAATTCATTCGCAACACTCCGGTCTATCTTCGATGATTATCAGAAGCGGTTAATCCAATTGCCGTTTCATTATCTCCGCAACCTTGTCATCAAGCGGTCGGAGCTGATGGCAAACTTCAAGGCGAACGATGTTTCGCCACTCGATGCCGTGAGGGATATCCATATTCCGCTTCTTTTCATTTACGCGTCGAACGACCAGCTCATTAAATACCAGTATTCGATCATGCTCTATGAACAAGCGAATGTGCCAAAGGAGCTCTTCCCGATCGAGAACGCTATGCACCATGACACGTGGAACGTAGCAGGCAAAGTGTACGAAAAAAAATTGGTAGAGTTCTTTGGAAAGAACCTTCAATGAAGGGTTGTTCATTATTACTGTTCAGCTTCGTCTTTGCGAGTCTCGCTTCATCCCAAACAGAATTTTCACAAGAGAATGCTCTCCAAATTCTCAAACACCTTAGTGTCGATATCGGACCCCGTCCGATGGGCTCCCCTGCCGAACACCGAGCACTGCAATTTGCAGTCGAGCGGTTCAAGGAGTATGGATGCGACAGCGCGTACATCATGACGATGGATCACACATCAACAGTGAATACGAACAGCGGGATTGCCATCGGTATCAAACGAGGCGCGACCAAACGCATCATCGTCATTGGTGGGCACATTGATTCGGCAGGACCGGAGATACCAGGAGCGGATGATGACGGATCGGGTTCCGCAACGGTGATGGAGGCTGCTCATGTCCTCGGCAAACGTCAATTGCAATCGACTATTGTGTTTTGCTGTTTTGGTGGTGAGGAACAGGGACTCAAAGGATCGAAGCACTTCGTCAATACCTTCGCCGAGATCGATAGCGTTGTGTTTATGCTGCAGGTCGACATGGCGAACGGTCTCGGCATCATCGAACTCGATCCCGATACACACCTCCGAAGCGCGCCACGCTGGCTTGTCAGCGCTGCCATCGAAGAATTTTACAAGCTCGGATACGATCATCTTCGCTATCCCACACATTTCTTCTCATTGAATTATGCAAGCGAATTAGGATCAGGTTCCGACCACCAATCGTTCTTGGACGTAGGGATCCCGGCGATCGATTTTTCTACCGATGTCAGCAAGCCAATCCATACACCGCGAGACAATTTTGAAAATTTCGAGCCGGCAGGGTTGAAACGTTCCGGCGATCTCGTTCTGAAGCTCATTGAGCGGTTCGATAGAGGCGTTCCACGTCGCGAGACCGAACGCTACTGGCTCTATCTTGTTGGAAAAACTCCCCTCTTCATTCCCATCTGGGGACTATGGACATTCATCATCGTGACATTTGGCTGTGCGATCAGTGCGTTCATCGTTGTCAGGAAGCGACGCGAGCCACTTGATTCACCACGCCGAATTCGGTGGTCAACAGGGAAGATGTTTCTTTTTTCTCTAATCATTGTTGCCTGCGGGTGGTTCTCTTCCGATCTGATCGGATTGATTCGCGGTATGCGGCATCCCTGGTTCACCGCCATCGACGGGTTCATTGTTCTCGGAGGCATCGCGATGTTGATCGGCGGGTGGTTTGTTCTGCAATTGACTCGAACGCTGCGGTTGTCGAACTGCCCCTATGCTCTGTTCAAGCGAGCAACAATCAGCCTCACAGTGTTCTTGATTCTTCTGGGGTTATACAATACCAAGTTAGCCGTCGAGCCCGCCGTCGCCATGCTGTTCATCAGTCTCTCGATGCTGATGCGTACACCAGCCCTGAAGATCGTCTTCTTCGCGCTTTCACCATGGTGGATGATGCGGATGATTTTTTCTGAGTGGGATGAGCTGGTCTTCCGATCGATTGCAATGGCGAACACATCAACAATAGGTAGGTGGATGCTGTTCAATGGAATACCTGTCTTGCTCTGTGCGATGTATGTCCTTCCATTTCTTTTCGCTTACGCTGCGTTGGCAAGAGATTCATCTGCTATCGCCGGCTTCACGAGGATCTTCCGATCCCGGAAGTCTCTTGGTGTGTTAACGGTAATGTTCATCAGCTTGTCAATCTATCTTCTCGGTGTACCTGTCTATAATGCGCTCTGGTACCGTGAAGTGCGCATCAATCAACAGTATGACATGACGGATCATACGAGAGAGGTGATGCTGCGAAGCTCTGAATTCTTATCCGGCATTCACATTCAACATGGTGGGCGAGATACGTCACTGAATGTCAGGTCGATGATAGCGCCGGTCATTCCTTCCGATGGATTCGATACGACATGGCTTACGGTATCTCGTCGGGAAGTGAAACACCAATTCGGCGACACGACACACTATGACCTTATGCTCAACCTCCGAGCGATCCGGAGGCCATACTCCATTGCGATCCATTATACAAACGATGGAAAAGAACCCCGATCCTTTGACACACCGTTTCGGTTCCACTCGGAGGGATCCGACAACATCATCGAGTGGTATTCATATCCTGACTCGGATCTCACCGTACCAGTATCATTTTCAGTGATCGGCAACGACAGCATCAATGAACGGATTGAAGTAATGTTCGATCAACTCGCGTATCCGATGGAGTGTCAACAAGAGAAAAGTTACTTCATTCCGAGGACGAAGTACGTTGCGAGGTTTACTTACAAACGGTAGGATGTTCCAATAGGTCTGTCTTACTGTTTTCGCAACAGATCCAAGACCTCACTCATATCCTCCGGCAACTGCGAATCAAATGTAAGCTTTTGTCTTGTCCCCGGATGAATAAAGCCGATGGTCTTGGCATGAAGCGCCTGCCGGCTGATCAGTTTCAAAAGATGATGCACTTCTTCTTTCTTTTTCTTCTCAGCCCCGCCCCATGCAATGCGACGACCCCCGTACGTGGGATCACCGAACACGGGGTGCCCGATGTGATGGAGGTGTACCCTGATCTGATGCGTCCGCCCCGTGCGCAATCTTAATCGGACAAGCGATAGATAATCGAATTCTTCCAACACTTCATATTCAGTGACGGCAGATTTCCCTGACTCGCTTACAGAAATCTTTTTCCGGTCGGACTTGCTTCGCCCGAGCGCTGCCTCGATGATGCCCGATGTCGTTCCACGTTCTGTGAATCGCCCCCATACAATCGCCCAGTATTCCCGGTCGATCGTTCGTCGTGAAAATTGTTGGGCGAGGAATGCATGTGTTGGATCGTCTTTGGCTACGACCATCAAACCCGACGTGTCTTTATCGAGCCGATGCACGATTCCCGGTCGTTTCGGATCGTTGAAACCCGACAGACGGTTGTTACAATGATAGAGGAGAGCATTGACGAGTGTGCCCGTGTAGTTCGAGTACGCGGGATGCGTCACCATGCCTGCAGGTTTGTTAACGATTAGAAGATGTTCGTCTTCAAAAAGGATTTCTAAGGGAATATTCTCCGCAATGACATCCGGCGCGGCTGGTTTTGGAAGCGTGATGTGAATAAGCTCACCCGGAGATATCTTGTAGCTCGACCTGACTGTTTTACCATCGACGAGGACGCAACCTTGCTCTATTGCCTGTTGGACTTTTGTTCTCGTGGCATTCTCAACGTGATGAGTGAGAAAGACGTCCAATCGTTCGCGGATCTTTCCGGGTGGAACACGAATCTCAAACTCGCGGGACACCATAGTCCTCACGATTGCGGGGGTTCACTTCCAGGGGAGGAATGAGACGCTTCGGGTGAGATTGCCGGCGCGCCCATGATGCTTGCGCCTGTATTTCCGAGAGAGCTGGAAAGCTTCTCCGCCTCAGTCAACGCACTTTCTTCCTTGCGTGACTTCCGATGAGCGAAGAGCATAAGAAGCACCCCGCACGTTACTGACGCGTCGGCAACGTTAAAGACGGGCCATCGGGATAAATGGTAGCCAAGAAAATTGATATTAAAGAAATCCGCATCGATGAAGTCGACGACCCTGCCATAGAACAACGGACCTTCATTAAAAAGCACGCCATAGAAAACACGGTCGATCAGGTTACCAACAGCTCCACCGAGGATGAGTGCCAGAGAGATGCGGAATGCCACATTTTCATTCCGAGCTTTATACAAATAGATCAAGATACCGATGCTCGCGAGGATGGAGAAGATGGAGAAAAACAACTTGCCGCCAATATCGATGCCGAATGCCATCCCGGGATTTTCGATGTATGTCAGGCGAAGAAAATCTCCGATAATTGGTCTACTGCTCCCCAGCTGAAGTCCTTCGATGGTAATGCCCAGTGCAGGGATACTTGCTCCCTTGATCCAGAGCTTCGAGAGCTGATCGGCAACGATAACAAACAGACTTAGATTGAGAATGCGCACGATGGTTCTATCACTTTCGAGGTAAGTTATTTTTGGCCGTGAAGCTTACAATGCAGGCACTGCTGCGAGTGCGGGACAGCTTCCAGTCGTTCTTTTTCGATGAGTTTACCACACGTAACACAACGTCCGTATTCACCCTTCTCGATGCGCACCAGCGCATCTTCCAGATAGTTTAAGAACTTTCCTTCACGCGAGGCAAACAAGAATGTCTTTTCGCGCTCCATAGCATCGGTGCCTTGCTCCATGTGTGTGGAATACATCGAGTTCTCGCTCGCATACTCACCGGTCTGTGAATCCATCATTGAATCACGGAGAAGTGACAATTCCTCCAAGATCTCTTTCTTCTTCTCGAGGATGATCTCCTTAAAGTGCTCGAGGTCCTGTTTGTTGTAGACCTGTTTCTTCGCGGGCGCTTTTGAAGCCTCTTGCTTCGCCATCTTCTTGTGCACCGGAGGTTTCACCCTCAGATTTATAGACCTGCGGATTTTATTTTTCTCTTTCAAGAGCTTAAGAGTTTTTTCGGCAGCAGCCGATATTTTCTTCGATTTTGCCATGATCAGGCCTTCCTGTCAATGATTCAACAAATTGTTCCCATGCGCTTGTTCCACAGTTTATCGTCCCGCGCCGTTGTTTTTTACGCGCTCGATACTGATCGCACAGGCTTCCCCATTAATATCCCACTCAGCAGAGTACCCACCCGTGGAAGATGTTTCATTCAATTCCACTGCCAACGTTTCGTTCTTGACGTAGGGACCAAGCGATCGCAATGCTTTCGTCACTCGTTCTTTTCCTTGATACGAGATGCGGATCCGGTCGGTGACGTCGAACCCGGCGTCTTTTCTCATATTCTGCACGCGGTTCACAAATTCGCGGGCAAACCCTTCGTTGACTAATTCATCCGTTAACTCGGTGTCCAAAGCGACGGTCAATTCGTTATCGGATTCGACGATCCATCCTTTGATGTCTTCATGAAGGATTTCAACATCCTCCTTTAGAACGATAGTGTCATTTACATGTATCTTCAATTGACCGTGTGTTTCTAGTTCTTTGATTTCCTGAACCCCGAAGCTTCTGATCGCTGCCGCGACCGCTTGCACCGACTTTCCATACTTTGGCCCAAGCACCTTGAAATTAGGCTTGATACTTTTGTGTACGATTCCCGAGTCATCGCTCACGAACTCAATCTTCTTCACATTAATCTCGTCCAGGATGACATCTTCCATTTGTGCGATAGCGGCACGATCACGGTCACTCCTGATCGGTACAATAACCCGCTTTAGCGGCTGGCGCACTTTGATACTGGACTTGTTCCGAATTGCGCGGACAAGCGAAACAATCCGCTGCGCTTTCTCCATCCTTGCCTCAAGTTCAGAGTCGATCGCTGCCTCGTCCACTGTAGGGATCAACGCCAGGTGGACAGATTCTGTGTTCTCTCTCTGCGTGACCGAATTTAAAGCCGAGTACAATTCTTCCGCCAGGAACGGTGCAAAGGGCGCCATCAATTTCGTAATGACGATGAGACATTCATACAGTGTCTGATACGCCGCAAGTTTATCTGCCCCTTGTTCATTGTTCTCGATGAGTCGTCTATCTACGATTCTATCGAATCGTAGATTCGTAGAACGACCCGATGGGTTGATAGACCCGTCGGGGGTCTTCGCCCAGAACCGCCGCCGATTTCTTCGAACATACCAATTTGATAATTGATCGATGGTGAAGTGGCTCACAGCACGCGCTGCTTTGGTGACGTCGTACGCATCCATCGCAGTTTCGTAGGTTCTGATAAGGGAATTCAGCTCCGAGAGGATCCACTTGTCAATCTCCTGCCGTTTCCCGATGGGGATGTGTTCTTCACGATACGTGAATTTGTCGATGTTCGCATACAGACTGAAAAATGCGTACGTGTTCAAGAGCGTACTGAGAAACTTGCGCTGGACTTCAGTCAGACCCTCCTCATCGAACAGCGTCGAACGCCATGGAGGACTTGTCGCAACAAGATACCAGCGGGTGGTATCGGCACCGTATTTTTCCAAGATCATAAAAGGATCAACGGTATTCCCTTTGGAC
>JACOSX010000116.1 GCA_016178625.1 Ignavibacteria bacterium | reverse complement strand
GCCAATGGTAACCCAGACTCTACCTCTTGGACAACTTCTATCTTCAATTCCTTTGTAAATCGCCGTCGACCCATAACCACGATTCTCCTTTCCGCCCAACTTAACCATTCTTACCGTCCGGCGCAAAGGGGTCAGTTCACTGCTAGCCTCAGCGCCCAATGGTCCACCTCCACATATGCTGAAAGTGCACTCTACGTTTGTCCGGGCCTTTGTTCCAATGCCATTGTCGCAGACGATGGAAGCTCAATCATCGCAGGAATCCTTTCAAATTACATCTACGTTCAGAAGCTCGACCCGTACGGAAATAAAATATGGTCGCAGCCGGTATTGGCACATCACAACGATTCAACAGATACTCCATGTGCGGAGGTCATCAGTGATGCGAACGGCGGTGCGATTCTCATCTGGCAGGACCACCGGAATGCTATCCCGTACGAGTTTGGGTACTTCAATGATGCGGTCTACATGCAACGTGTCGACAGTAACGGTCTTGTGAAGTGGAGTACCGGCGGTATCTTAGTCTCACCGACATTAACAGGACACAAATTCTTTAGCTCTGTCACCGATGGAAGTGGCGGCATCATTTCTGCTTGGGTGGAGGCTGGCTACAACTATCAAGATGCTCCCAACAGATCCAACCTGAGAGTAGTTCGTTATGACGCAGGTGGTAACAAGCTGTGGGAGAGAGTCTTGGATTCTCTCGGGGGTACTCAAATGAAAATGTTTTATCGAAGTACTACGCGCGTGGGAAGATTTGTGTACATCGATTACTGGAAAGTTGATTCTCTGAATCGAGAACAATACATGACAAGAATCCTTGATAGTACAAGTATCTCACCCACGGACTCCCTCTGGCTTGGATACTTTGCTAATGTTGGCTTACGAGATAGCATACTGTTCAGCCTTGGCTACGGCGGCACAAACACCTTAGCAAAGGTTTCAAATGATGGGACCATATTGTGGAAGGAATACTTTCTCTTGCCTGGTTGTCAACCACCATCACCTTTTCGGAATTCAATAATTGCACTGGATAAAAGGGGAAACATTTCTTTTGTAACCGGATGTGGAGACACAGTTGTTCATTTCAGCAATAGCGGTATGCAATCTAACTCAACCTTTCCAGGAATTGATACTGTTGGTGGTTTCATTTTTTCCGATGGACAAGGGGGTATTGTACTAGCCAATGAGAACGGATTAGCACAACGATATGATTCCGCTGGAAGCAGCTTGTGGGGCTCGCCTATCATCTATGTAAATGACCCGCAAAACGTTTCCCCCATCGCCCGATTTTTTGGAGATAACAATGGTGGAATTCTCATTACTTATTGGACCACGGGCTTTTCAACACCAGGGGGCATTCACGCAATTCATACGGGAAGAAATGGGCGGGTAGGAATTATCACCGGCGTGAGAGGTGAGGTTAATCTACCTCAGCACTTCGAACTGAAGCAGAACTTCCCCAACCCCTTTAATCCCAAGACAGTTATCCAGTATTCTCTTCCGACGCGAGCAAATGTTGAACTTTCCATCTATGATCTACTCGGACGCAAGGTGATGACTCTCCACGAGGGTGTTCAAGATGTCGGGACCTACTCTTTCCAAGCTGACCTTGCTGCACATTCCTCTGGTATTTATCTGTATAGAATAAAGACTGAATCGTTCACACAGACCCGCACGATGATGTTGCTAAAGTAATTGCCAAGAATCAACCATGCGTCATGCAGCCAGTCTAATTATTTTCTTGGTAATACTCGGTGAGCATCCATTTGCCCAGACTAATTCTTACGGCTCAATGCTCTGGGTCGGGGTGCAAGATGATGCCAGCCCGCGCGACACGCTCACGTTGTTCTTTGGCAATCATCCCGATGCCACCTTCGGCGCTGACACAATTTGCTTTTTGACGTTCGGAGGCGATTACTGGTACTGCAGTACCATCACAGAGAGTTGGTGGTATTTACCTCCTCCCGCGTTTGAGTTTGCTGCATACTGGGTTTCTCTGCGTGTCCACAATCCATATGATGGTCCCGATGCGTTGATACCGTACGACATTCATCCCCTCCCTACAGACGGCGCGCTGACGGATACTTTTACCGTTAGATTCCAAAACTTTGATAGTGTCTCTGCGAACTTCACTTTCACGTGGCCCGATTCTATGTACTTGCAATCCCGGTGTGATAGCATGTTTCTCGAGGATCCAACACATTGTGCACTTCCTACCCGCATCAATATGTTTCGCCAGCGTTCAGTAACGCTCGTCGCTCCGCAACTCTGTGATCCTACAGCTGTCATTAAACTCCAAATACACAAGTACGGGGTGCGGCTAATTGATTTTAGCATGATAGATGTTGTCGAAGAACAACATAGAGAATTACCAATTCGCTTCACCCTCGAGCAGAATTATCCCAATCCGTTCAATGCATCCACTTTGATCAGGTTTACTCTTCCAATGCGCTCAAAAGTGCAGCTAACAGTTTTTGATATTTTAGGACGACGGATAGAGAATCTTGTCGATGAAGTGCTCGATCCGAATGCATATGCGGTTCACTTCGAGGGTAGCTACCACTGCAGTGGCGTCTATTATTACGAATTGAAAACAGATCGCCTTCATACCATAAAATCAATGTTGATTATGAAATAGCACTATCTAATCCACTCATCAAACAACTCGGAGGGTTCTATGAAGCAACCCATTGCAATCCTGTTCATCGTTTTGACACTAGCCATAGGTATTGACAATCTGTGGGCGGACGAGGGGGGTACAAGACGGTCTCGCGTGAACTGACCCCTTTGCGCCGGACGGTAAGAATGGTTAAGTTGGGCGGAAAGGAGAATCGTGGTTATGGGTCGACGGCGATTTACAAAGGAATTGAAGATAGAAGTTGTCCAAGAGGTAGAGTCTGGGTTACCATTGGC
>JACOSX010000113.1 GCA_016178625.1 Ignavibacteria bacterium | reverse complement strand
GGGTAATCTGTTCACGGGGTGCGCCAGTGATGTGTTCCATTGTTTATCAGTCGAGTGTATGATAGCACATGAATTGTTTGCTTAATATACAAAAATATGCCCGGAGTTTTTACACAGTCTCGACGCCTTCGGCGAAAGGTGAGGAGTGAACAATGGAAGGGAAACTTGTGCCATGAGCAGGATGCCGAGAAGAGAATTCTTGAAGCACTCAGCGATGTACGCTGTGTGCGTAAGTGTTATTCCACCGTTAAGTTATGGTGAAACGGACAAGGAGCTCGTCGTAGACCCGTGCAAAACAACGGCTGATATTCTCGGACCGGTTTATCGAGCACATGCACCCTTCCGAAGCGACGTAATCCCTCCGGGGGTCAACCTTCCAATTTTGAATGTATCCGGAACCATTGTTGGAAAAGACTGTCGGACACCACTTGCCGGTGCCATTATTGAAATCTGGCATGCCGACGAAAAAGGTGACTATGATAACGATAGTCCCGCCTATAATTACAGAGCAAGGTGGAAGGTTGATCAAACGGGCATCTATGCTTTTAGAACAAACTTCCCCGGGCGATATTTGAATGGCGATACATATCGTCCACGCCATATTCACTTGCGAGTGAGCGGGAAGGGCCATAGAGAATTAATTTCTCAACTGTATTTTAAGGACGATCCGTATATTGAAACAGATCCTTGGGCATCGCGACCGGAAGCCATGCAACGGATCCTAACGTTATCGCAGGTCAAGACTGACGAATATTCTGTCGTGTTCGATGTGCATCTGACGGCGTGAAGCGCAGGCCGTCGCGTACCACAACCGCCGAACTAATCGGCACAAGTTAAACTCAGAAAGGAGAATTCTCATGCCAAAGTATGTCATTGAACGGGAAATACCGGGAGCCGGGAAATTTTCTTCCCAAGAGCTCAAAGGCATCTCGCAAAAGTCGTGCGGCGTGTTGGACAAGATGGGCTCAAAGATCCAATGGCTTCAAAGCTATGTGGTCGATGATAAGATCTATTGTGTCTATATCGCGCCGAACGAGCAAATGGTACGAGAACACGCTCGACAGGGTGGATTCCCTGCCAATAAAGTGTCCGAGGTAAAGGCAATAATTGATCCAACAACCGGCGGGGCGTGAACTCAACACGTCGGTCAAGTGGCACTGCCTGCGGTTTCGTTATCGATGCCGTCGGAGGAGCAGTTATTGTTTGAGATGACACGGCGACAACTCAAACTCCGTCAGGCCAATGTAAAAATCTCTTCCGAATCCTTGCGAGGAGTCCCGCTGCAAGCGAGACAACGAAGCATTCTGACAGGTGAGGTTCGTCGGATTGTCCCTAAGGGATCTGCCGAAGGAATCCCGTGGGGAGTCTCCGCGTGTTGGGCAGATCAACAACACGTTTCGACGCAGAGCGTCGGAATGTGAACAGTACCCCTAAGATTATAAACTTAACGGTCAACCAGCCATAGATTTGCAAGGTCTAACCTGCATCTGTCAGTCACAGACGCACATACATCGTTACATTCCAATGAGCACAATAGAGGAAAACCTATGAAGGTCATCAATCGACGTGTTATTCTTCTCATCCTCCCTATTCTGTTACACACTGTTACTGTGTGGGCACAAACAGAGCCAGATTCGGTGAACGAACTTAAGAACAAAGCCGTCAAAGTGTTTATCGACTGCGACTTCTGCGACCGGGATTACATCCGAAACGAAATTGCCTTTGTCAATTACGTGAGAGACCCGAAAGAAGCACAAGTACACATCCTCGTGACGACACAGCGAACTGGCAGCGGCGGAACAGAATACACTGAGACGTTCATCGGAAAGGAACAGTTTGAAGGGGCAAGCGATACATTGACATTCACAACGAAAAAAGCCGATACAGACGAAACAATCCGCGGGGCACTTGTGCGAACGCTGAAGCTTGGTCTGGTCCGCTACTCAATGAAAACTCCGCTCGCAGAACAACTTTCGGTCTCGTACTCCGCCCCATCACAATCGACCGCTGTAGTCGATCAATGGAATTATTGGGTCTTCAGTCTCAGCGTCAATAGCTTTATCAATGGTCAACAGAGTTCGGACTTTGAGAACATGTTCGGGTCTATCTCCGCAAACCGAACAACACCCGATATGAAGATCAACCTGTCGACCAACGCAAGTTACAATGAGAATAATTTCAAAATCGACGACACAACAACGATCAAAAGTGTTTCTCGTAGTCAAGGTTTGAACAGTCTTCTCGTCTTCAGTGTAACTGATCACTGGTCGGTTGGTGGATTTGGGTCAGGGTTTTCATCCACGTTCAGCAACACGAAACTCTCCGTCACCATCGCCCCCGCCGTCGAATATAATATCTTTCCTTATTCTGAGTCGACACGTCGTCAATTGCGTTTGCTGTACAAGGTAGGATATGAGCACCGGTCTTACTACGAAGAGACAATCTACGGTAAACTTTCCGAAGGTCTCGTAAGTGAAATCCTTTCAGCAAACTTAAACGTCAAAGAGCCGTGGGGGTCGGTCAATATGAGTCTATCGGGCTCACACTATTTCCAAGATTTCAACAAGTATAATATTGGACTCTCAGGAGGCTTTTCGCTACGCCTCATCGAAGGATTGTCACTGAACGTGTTCGGGAACGTTAATAAGATTCACGACCAACTCTCCCTATCGAAGGGAACCGCAAGCGAACAAGAAATTCTGCTGCAACGCCGCCAGCTTGAAACTCAATACGAGTATTTCGCGTCGTTCGGCGTCAGCTATTCGTTCGGGTCAATCTTTAACAACGTTGTCAACCCACGCTTTGGCGGTAGCGGCAGTGGGTATTCGTTCTCCTTCAGCAGCGATTAACTTTGTCTCGTTTCGACGTTCTGCGGCGGAACGTATTGACAGAAGTTCTATTCTCACAAAGTGTTCCCATGCAGAGCAGTGGACCAAGGAAAGAACAACATTGACACGGCACTGGTTCAGCACGCGTTATTTTCCACCACCAACTTCAGAGGTATCATCACATGTTCACGCTGATGCATAGCATCATCATCCCGATCATTCTGTTCGTGGGACTTCCTGTCGCTCATGCATATCAACAGAAGACAGCAGAACAAGAAGTCATTGCATTAGACCACACGTGGGCGCAGGCTGTTGCACGAGATGATTCGGCAACGCTTCAACGCCTCTTCGCAAAGGACATCGTCGTTATTGCCAGCAATGGCACGACCAGAACCAAGGGTCAGGAAATCGCCGACATCCATCCACCTCCGGGTGTTGTAACGGAAACGTTTGATATCGAGAATGTCACCGCGCATGCTTATGGCGACGCAATAGTCGTAACGGGAAAGGCAACACTGCGAGTCAAGTCGCAGGGCAAGACCGGGTCGACACAATTCCTCTATACTCACGTCTACGTGAAGAAATCCGGACACTGGCAGATTGTTCTCCACCAAATGACCCATATCATGAAACAATCATCAGGGTGAATGCATGAATCGCTCTATCTATCATGTAAAGCTACTCATCGCTCTCGGTTGTGCTCTGCTGTTTCATCGTGACGGCACAGCTCAGACTCCCTTCAGTCAGCGATTTGACCGGACTTCTCTTTGTCTTGAGGCTCTGATCCCGAAGTTCAAGAGATCCGGATATTCAGGAGGCGCCTTCTTTCTCACGGGACGATTCCGAACATCACCTGAGAATATGGTCGTGATTGAAATTCCTTATGCGGTCGCCAGTTATGAAGACTCATACTACATGTATCTGAATGGATCTCTTGTACCCATCGCCCAAACGACAAGCGACAATACAATAGGCAACCCGTATATCGGAACGGAGATCGGTAAACCGGAATCGATAGTGTTTGGTGAAATTGGGGCGCGGTTTCCATTAGCTTCAGATAAGAGCTACTATACTGAGGCTGTTGCCATCGCAAGCGACATTGATCGATGGGAAGCATTTCTTGCACACGCCTTCACAGTTGGTGGGGCAATCAATGTTCGAGTGCGCGATCCTCAGGGGCCATTCTTGCGAGTGCGGTTTGGACCCTCGCTCTGGTTGCCGACGCGCGGAGGAGGAGGTATCGTTGCTCTTTCCCCTGCCATCAGTGCTGGTTTTGATGGAACCAAGGTGACGATTGCACTCGGACTTTCATTTCGAGAACTCTTAGATCTCAGTAGCAGTTATAACACGAACGTGTCACAATTTTTAGCGTCGACTGCTTTACACCTCGGTATTGTTCATCCGCAACTTCAGCTTCGGTTGCCGTTAGATGATAATTTTAAGCGGAGTATTGATTATGTCCTCGGGATGGGCGTTGCTGTAGAACTCAAGTAGCCGCAACCATCACGTAGTCAATCGGAAGTTATGACGTATCAATCACATATGCTTCGCTCCGCTTTTTTGGCCATTGTTCTTCTTGCCACCGTGGAATGGACGGTCGCGCAGGATAGCACGATGCAAAAATCCCATGAGTTTGGCTGGGTGAGCTTCGGCGGAGGAATTGGTGGGCCGGGATGGGGTGGCGACGTGCACCTTTCATATCAGCGAGACAAATTGTGGATCTCTGCGCGCGTCTTAGGGGTTTCGGAAATCACAATTCTCGGCCCAACGCCAGCAGAATCTGTGGGAGATATTGCATTTATGTGCGGTTGGCCGTTTTCCAGCGATCACCCGAACGGTGGAGTTAGCATCGGCATCAGCTATGTAAAAATTGTCAGGCGTGGTCGGTACCTGGGACGAGGATCGGGCTTCTTCAGTGAAGATCGCTACGAAGAGATCAAATCAAATACTTTCGGACTCGCCGGTGATCTGCAGGTTATCAAACCTATATTTCCCATCCTCGGCGTCGGATTAAGTGTCTCCGGCAATCTCAATTCCGAACGCTCGTACGTTGCACTGTTCGTGACCTTCCAGATGGGCAAACTGAAATGACGCATCTTGACACTTTCGCGTAACTGAATGCACTCAACCTTCTGTTAACTCTCCATTACTTTGCGAACATTGAACTTCTCCACTTTTTTCTGCATATTATGGCGTCAAATTCACCGCTGTGAGTTCTTACCATATCAGCAACATCTTAGCGCAATCAATGCTACACCATTTCACACATTAACCCGGAGTCGTCGATGAACAAATATCTCATTCAACTATTCCTTGTCGTTGCTTTATTTTTCCTCTTTGCCGCACTCACGTTTCCCGATGAGGGAATGTGGCTGATGACGCAGTTAGAGAAGCTTCCCTTCTCTGAAATGCGGAAGCACGGTCTGATGCTCTCACCGGAACAAATCTACAGCACGACCGGCACCAGCATCAAAGATGCAATCGTGCTGTTACCTGGGGGCACGGGGTCGTTTGTTTCCGCGGAGGGGCTCATCATCACAAACCACCACATTGCGTTCGGCGCGATCCAATCGGTCAGCACGGTGGAAGAGGATTACCTCAAAAACGGATTTTATGCGAAGAGCAAAGCCGAAGAGATCTCCGTTCCAACATATACTGCTCGGATGGTAACGTCGATAAAAGACGTCACGAGCGATGTTTTGAATGGCGTAAGCGATACGATGTCGGCGAGCTCGCGGCAGGAGAAGATCCAGGCGAACATCGCCGATATTCAGAACAAAGCGAAGACCGGTGCAGATATGGAATGCACGGTATCGGAAACGTACAACGGCGTGAAATATTTCCTCTACTGTTACGATGTCGTCAGAGATATCCGGCTCGTCTACGCCCCGCCTTCGTCAATTGGCAACTACGGAGGCGAAGTAGACAACTGGTACTGGCCACGGCATACGGGCGACTTCGGGTTTATGCGCGCCTACGTCGCTCCGGACGGCAAGGCTGGGAAATATTCCAAAGACAACGTGCCATACAAACCGAGGGCATTCCTGCCGGTCTCAGCGCAGGGAGTGACTGAGAATTCCTTCGCGATGATCTTAGGATTTCCGGGACGAACATTCCGCTACAGGACATCCGCAGAGATCCAACTTTCCAAAGATGAAACTCTTCCCCTCGTGAGGGAATTTTTCAGGACGCGAATGGATATCATCGAAGCTGCCGGCAAGAAAGATCGTGCCGTTGAAATCAAGTACGCCTCGAAGTGGCGTGGTATGGCAAACACCTACAAGAACTACGAGGGGACGCTCGAAGGAATGAAGCGCTCGAACATCATCAGTCAACGGCTGGACAACGAGAAGAAGTTTCAGGAGTTTCTCCAGTCAAAACCTGAGCTCCAGCAAAAGTACGGTAGCATCATGAAGGATATTGTCTCGACGTACGAGAACCTGAAAAGTTTCAACAAGAAACAGATCGTCATGGGACAGCTCATTGGCGGCTCGGATCTTCTTGGCGTCGCCACACGGTTCATGAGGTTTGCGAATTCATTCGCAAAAGATTCGACGGGCGAGGTGAAACCGAGCGATAAGAGCGTGAGTGACATGAAAGAGTTCCTCACATCCGCGTTCAAGGACGTCGATGCCAATGTTGACAAAGAACTTCTTACCGCTCTCATCCTGAAAGCGGCTGATCTCCCCTACGACCAACACATCGATGCCGTGCAGCGCATCACCGGTCCCCGGATCGGAGAGCAGCGTGAAAAGGTGGTGAAGGAGTACGTCAATGACCTCTACAAGCACTCGAAAATCACATCCAAGGAGGACTGCGAGAGGCTCATAACGAAGTCCTCAGATGATATCCGTGATGATGATTTCATCAAGCTGGCGATCAGCCTCGATAAAGACAATGCACAAGTACAAACGCAAACGGCAGCATTCAACGGAAAGATCGGAATGCTTCGGGGAAAATTGCTCGCAGCTTACATGGAATGGAAGGGTCCAGATCTCTATCCCGACGCAACCCGGACGCTTAGGTTAACCTACGGAGAAATCAAGTCGTATGTTCCGCGCGATGCCGTTCATTACAATTTTGAAACGATGCTCGGCGGCGTGATGGAAAAAGAAACGGGCGAAGATCCGTTCATCGTCCCACAGAAACTCCACGAGTTGTGGGAGAAGAAAGATTTCGGGAGGTATGCTGATCCACTTCTCCATGATGTTCCTGTTGCGTTCATCGGGAACCTGGATATCACGGGCGGTAACTCAGGCAGTCCGGTTATCAATGGCAAAGGCGAGCTTATCGGCGTAGCGTTCGACGGCAACTGGGAAGCTGTCGTTGGCGATTACCTGTTTCAGGCACCGCTCAACCGCTCGATCAATGTGGATACACGGTACGTCCTTTTCCTACTGGACAAATTTTCCAACGCCCAAAATATTTTGAGCGAGATGGTGATCCATTAACGTGCTTTCGGCTTACAACGCTCCGGTCGGATAATGAGTCTCATTCCAGGGGATGTTCTTGAAACTGAGGGACCGGCATGCTCACTACGAATCGAGTGTGAACACCGTTAACCTCTTGCGTATCAGAGGATTACACGTCGGTCTTTTTCTCGCTTGAACAGTTAAACTTTCATCGCACTATCCTGTCAGACATAGCGAGACAGAGCACGAAAAATCTCTTGACAATATTGTGAGATGTTCGTATACTTTCATTGTCAGGCCATATCTTTACGTTCCTCGCATTCTCGATCTAGGGAAGATCAACATACTTCCATCACCATTCAAAAAGGGGGATCAGATGAAATCGTTCGACACAACACAACGCATCGGAGGCATGTTCCGGATGTTCGTTCACGTAATCGTTGCAACGGTTATTCTCTCGTTGGGATTCCATCCGTCTTCAGTACGGGCAGAAGCTCCACAGCGACAACGAACGCAGTCGCTGCAAGAGCGCGCGATGAATGCAGCTCAGCAACTACGCGAGTACCATCACCGCGTCGCTAATGAGGCGGCTAATCTCAAGCTCAGGGGACTCAGCAAAGCCCCGGCGGAGGTGGGCATCAAGATCAATCGAGAGATGAAGACGTCATCCACGATCTTCTTTTATGATAATATGGAAAGCGGCATAAACGGGTGGGCTACCGAGGCCTATACTGGTTCAGACCTATGGCACCAAAGCACATTGAATGCAGGCTCGCCCACACACAGTTGGTGGGCCGGCGTTGAAAATCAGTCCAACTACGTCAACGGTACGCGAATCAATAATGCACTCAAGTCTCCTTCGATTGATTTGACAAGTGCTGTCGCACCATTGAGACTCCTATTCACAGAAAACTATATGACTGAGCTCGGGTGGGATTATTGCATTGTCGATGTCAGCACCGACGGAGGAACAAACTGGACACACTTACGCGGTGGCTACGGCTCAGCGCCATCGGGAGACAACCACGGCTGGCAAATTGCATTCCTTGACCTCAGCCCGTATGCCGGTCAAACTATCATGTTACGTTTCTTTTTTGATACTGGCGACGAAAAGTTCAACGACTTCCCCGGTTGGTTCGTCGATGATGTCGTTATCTTCGATCAGAGCGGTATCGTGACCGGAAAGAAATTCTTTGACGTCAACAACAACAGTCAGAAGGACATCGGCGAGCGTGGTGTAAAAAACTGGTTGATCACCGCAACCGGACCAATTGCCTTGACGACGAAAACGAACTACCGGGGCCGCTACTCCCTGCCACTCCCTCTCGGAACGTACACTGTGTCCGAGACGTTCCAGCCCAACTGGACGCAAACCTATCCACTCTCCGGAACATGGACAGTCAACCTCACAACACCCGATACGCTGGTCGACAGCATTCACTTCGGAAACTATATCCATGCAAGCTTCATCAGGGGAAAAAAGTTTCATGATCTCAACAAGAACGATATCTTTGATGGCGGCGATACACTGCTGCCGGAATGGAAGATCATCCTTGCGGATACAGACGGCAATGAGATTGACTTTGATCGCACAGATTCACTCGGCGAATATGAGCTCTACGTCTTTACGCCGGGTCGGTACGTGGTTCACGAAGTTCAAAAGTCTGGTTGGATACAATCGTATCCGCCCAGCGAATCGTACACGATTGATATTCCCGATCTCAGCACCATCGATAGCTTAAGGGACTTTGGCAATTATTATTCACCTCTCACGAACGCAATTATAGGCCAGAAATTCAACGACCGCAACAGGAATCGCGCGAAAGATAACGACGAGCTCGGCGTCTCCGGTTTCAAGATTCAATTGATGAGAAAAAACGGCACGCCAAACTTCCACAACTACAGACAGCGGACAACCGACAGCAGCGGGTACTACACATTCTTGAGTTTACCAGCCGACACATACAAAGTGTTAGAGATTCCGCAGCGAGGTTGGTGGCAGTCGTACCCCGATTCCTTCTACATTCTCCCTCTCAATTCCGGTGACACTCAAGATAGTATTGACTTCGGTAACTTCGAGTTCCTCCCTGGGACGGTTAGCGGCATGAAGTATAACGACCTCAACGGAAACGGCGCAAAAGATGGTGGTGAAACTGGATTGCCGGGATGGAGATTCGATCTCAACGGTACGACGTATTATGGAGCAACATTAAGTCAATCTGTTACGACAGACCCAGATGGAAATTATTCGATGACTGGGATTTGGCCCGGGACCTACACGGTAAGCGAAGTCTTCCGCAACAACTGGAGACAGACACAACCACCATCCCTCAATCCGTATTTCATCACTCTCGGACTTGAGGAGAACAGATCGGATGTTGACTTCGGCAATATACAGGATAGCACGTTCAGTCTTTCGTTCCGCACGTTCAAGCCCGAGAGCCTCGCGCTTGGTGTTGATAAGAAAGGAAAACATAAGCCGATACCTCTCAAACCCTACACAGTGCAGTTTTGGGATAGTCTCTACAATGACGCGCCAGATTCGGCGTTTAAAGTGAAAGTCCGTTTCGTAACACCTTACCTACCCGGCACACTCACGGTGGATCCGCCGGGGACGATCACTCCGATTGGCGACAAGTTCAAGGTCATCGAGATCACGTTCTCCACCTATATTCCATCGGGCGGACCCGCGATGATCTGCGGCTTTACAAAGAAGGTAAAAGATCAGTTTGCGGAGAGGTTTGCCTGGACATACAATGATTCAACTCATCTGGGTGGCAGGCAGACCATCACGAATATCCCTCGCCTCCCGATGCCGAACACGATCAACTTCCTGCAAGGTATTGGTAATGGCTTGCGGGTTGGGCTTGGAGGTCCACATTCGGTCGTTCACCTGACATACAAGGACGTCATTAAATCGCTGATCGACAAACATGGAATGCACATCGGTGATGCGCGATGTATTGACAAGTTCAGCTCTTTACGTTCAATCAAGAAACAACAAAAGTATTTGACACCTACGCAGCACAACAATAAACTCTTTGCCGAGGCGATTGCCTTCAGGGAAAATATTATTGGAAGCGATCTTGGTTACATACCGGGTGGATTCGGCAACCTCGTCTTCGATGAGGGCACAGGCGGTGCAAATCCAATGAATGGGTTATCGTTGCGAGAAGTTGCAGCGAGATTGGACAGCTTCATGTCGTCATACAAAGATACTGGAGCTATCACCGGATGTTATGCTACACCATCAGCGTTCACATCCATGGATCCCGAAACGCTGTATGCGAAGGTCAGAGAAATCAATTGTGCCTTCTCCGGTCCGCTCGATACGGTGAGCTTCGCGACAGGATTGAAGTTCACCGATGTGAAGGCTTTAGCGGATGTCTCATTCTTGCGCCTTGATCCTCGTGCGGCGTTCAGGACATATGTCCCCTCGTATTCAGAGATGAATGCGATCCCCGAACAATACACGCTGTATCAGAATTACCCGAACCCGTTCAATCCGACGACAGTGATCGAGTTCTATTTGCCAGAGCAGAGTATTGTCACGTTGAAGATCTACAACACACTTGGGCAGGAGGTTGCGTCGATCTTCGATCGGCAGTTGATGGACGATGGGTCTCAGCAGATCGAGTTCAATGCGGCGAACCTGCCATCCGGCGTGTACTTCTATCG
>JACOSX010000112.1 GCA_016178625.1 Ignavibacteria bacterium | reverse complement strand
TTCCGAAATGTTTCTGTTCGGAATCTAAACGCAGGGCTACGCTGATTGGCAACGCTTGGATGCTGAACAAAAGCATTTCAGCATGACGAGGCCAAAAAGAACGAAGCAAGCTTCGGGGTATTAAACCCGAAGGGAATAAAATCTCTCGTATAGCTCTGGTTGGGAAATATAACTCCAAACCAACCTACGTCAAACGAGAGGGGTCCAGCCGTTTCTATCTAATCTAAGGGTCAACCCACCTATCAACCAGAAGCCGCAGTCGACCGTCTGCGGCTTTTTTATTTCCCGGTTGAACTTATTGGTTCGTTTACCCACACCATCAGGTTTTCTTATGACAGGTCAGGAATTTGATTTACGGTGAATATTTGAATATATTTTTTCCACATGGCTAACAACCTTACCGTACTTTCCGTCACGGAATTGACAAGGACGATCAAAGGAGTCCTTGAAGCACGTTTTTCCAACCTCGCTGTACAAGGTGAAATATCAAATTGTAAGCTGCACTCTTCTGGGCATTTATACTTTACGCTCAAAGATGAGCATGCCCAACTCCAAGCAGTCATGTGGCGGAGTAGAGTTGGCAATTTATTTTTCACTCCACAAGATGGAATGAACGTTATTGCTCGGGGTAATATCACCGTCTATGAGGTTCGCGGTGTGTATCAGATCGATGTCGTTCAACTACGTCCTCTCGGTATCGGTGAACTTCAATTGGCATTCGAGCGACTCAAACAGCGACTGGCGGGAGAGGGTTTATTCGATGTGGAACGTAAGAAACCGCTCCCTCCATACCCAAGGAGAATTGGGATCGTCACATCATCGACAGGAGCCGCGATTAAAGACATCGTCAACATCATCTCACGCCGTTTTCCCGCAGTTGAATTGATCCTCTGTCCGGTCAAGGTCCAAGGTGTTGGTGCCGCAGAAGAAATTGCCACCGCAATCCGAGACTTCAACCGCTATGGAAAAATCGACGTGATGATTGTCGGGCGGGGAGGAGGTTCGTTAGAAGACCTATGGGCGTTCAACGAAGAGGTGGTTGCTCGTGCAATCTATGGATCGAAGATTCCTGTCATCAGCGCGGTGGGTCACGAGATTGATTTCACGATCGCGGATTTTGTCGCCGATCTTCGCGCCCCTACTCCCTCGGCGGCAGCGGAGTTAGTCGTCGTTGACCGAAGCGAGATTGTTGAAATTGTACGCAATTTTTGGTATAATGCTCATCAGATCGCCAGCAACAAAATCTCTTTGGAAAAGGAAAGAATCAAGGCATTGCTCCGCAGTCACACGTTCAATCGACCACTCGACCTTGTTCGGCAATATTCACAGCGCTTAGATGAGGTTAAACACACGCTCTCTCAATCCGTGGCACATCACTTTCGGTTGCTTCAGGAGCATGTTGGTTCTCTCCAAAAGCGAGTCGCATCGGTTAATCCGGAGTTAACGCTCGAGCGAGGATATGCAATGGTCACGCGTAACGGAAAGGTGGTCAGCCGCGCAAAGGTGCTATCTCAATCCGATCATGTGGGCATAAAGTTCCATGATGGAATCGTTCCCGCAGAAATCAAATGAAGAATACGAGTCGTACGCGCACATAGGTGAGGTCAGGCATTGACTGGTATGAGTCCGAAGAAATCTGATGGAAAGCAAAGTGGGGGAAATTTTGAGCGCTCATTAAAGCGACTCGAGGAGATCATAGAAACGCTGGAACGTGGTGAGGTTTCCCTCGACGAGGTTATGAAAATGTATGAAGAAGGTGTACATCTCTCAAAAGCTTGCCTCGAGCAACTCACCCAGGCAGAGTTGAAATTGAAACGCTTAAGTAAAGATATCAATGGTAATTTCCGTTTGATTGACAATACGGAAGAATAACACCAAAGAATTCAACGTGCCCTACAAGTATTTGTCCAATATTGATTCACCAGCAGATCTGCGAAAGCACAGCATCCCCGAATTAAAAGTTGTTTGTTCGGAGGTACGAGAATTTCTCATCGACACCGTCTCCAAAGTGGGCGGACATCTTGGTGCAGGTCTGGGCGCAGTAGAACTTGCGGTTGCGCTCCATTATGTCTTCAATACTCCAGAGGACAAGCTCGTGTGGGACGTCGGGCATCAAGCCTATCCCCATAAGGTATTAACCGGGCGCAGAGACACGTTTCATACAATACGCCAGTTAGGAGGTATCAGCGGGTTCTTGAAGCGTTCTGAGAGCCCGTATGACACATTCGGGGCAGGTCATGCAAGCACTGCGATGTCGGCAGCACTTGGAATGGCAGTCGCGAGAGACCTCGCGGGCGACAAATTCAGGGTTGTCGCCATTGTTGGAGACGGTGCAATGACCGGTGGTATGGCGTATGAGGCGATGAATAATGCTGGCCTTCAAAAGAGAAACCTGATTGTCGTGCTCAATGATAACAATATGTCGATTGCGCCGAATATGTGGGCTCTGTCAAATTATTTCACGGAACTCATCGCGAATCCATCCTACAATAAATTCAAAGCGAACGTTTGGGATCTGACAGGGAAACTTGAGAGCATTGGTGATCGCATTCGCAGGATAGCGGCACGAGTTGAAGAAGGAATTAAAGTTGTGGTTACTCCCGGAATGCTGTTCGAAGCGCTCGGCTTCCGGTACTTCGGACCAATCAACGGGCACAATATTACTCAGCTCGTCAAGATCTTCAAAGACATTAAAGATTTACCGGGCCCTATCCTTGTTCACACGATAACACGCAAAGGGAAGGGATACAAACCCGCTGAGAATGATGTTCAAGCCCTCCATGGGGTCACTCCATTCGATAAGGTGACAGGCATTTCTCCGAAGAAGCCGGATACTGCTCCAGCGTATACGAAAGTGTTCGGGAAAGCTGTTGTTGAGATTGCGAAACAGAATCCAACCGTGGTTGGAATAACGGCTGCAATGCCTGATGGCACTGGTCTCGATCAATTACAGAAGGAAATTCCGGAACGGTTCTTCGATGTCGGTATCGCGGAACAACACGCTGTAACTTTTGCTGCCGGTCTTGCAACGCAAGGGTATATCCCGATCGCAGCCATCTATTCAACGTTTCTGCAGCGAGCATTCGATCAAATCATCCATGATGTCTCGATCCAACACCTTCATGTTGTGTTCTGCCTTGACCGTGCCGGCATAGTTGGTGCCGATGGTCCGACTCATCATGGAGTTCTCGACCTCGCGTATCTGCGGTGCATCCAAAATATGATTGTAATGTCGCCGAAGGATGAAAGTGAATTGCGAGATATGCTATACACTGCCGTGCAGTATAAAGGGGGTCCGATCGCGTTACGCTACCCGAGAGGAAATGGATTGGGTGTCTCGCTCAAATCTTCGTTTGATATGTTGGAGATTGGCAAAGGAGAGATCGTACGTCCTGGCAAGGATGTTGCCATTCTCGCAATCGGAAATATGGTCTACCCGTCGCTGAAAGCTGCCGATCTTCTTTTGAAAGATGGTATCGATGCGGAAGTGGTGAATATGAGATTCGTCAAACCGATCGATGCCGAGCTGATCGAGGACCTCTGTAAGCGGTTTTCCTACTTGCTGACCGTAGAGGATCACGTCGTTGATGGAGGCTTCGGGAGCGCAGTCTTGGAAGCGATCGCCTCGAAGAAGATCCATGATACTCACGTGAAAGTTCACGGTGTGCCGGGCGATTTCATCGAGCATGGTACACCCGGCGAATTATACGCAATGCTGAAGCTTGATGCACCTGGAATCGCAAGTGTCGTCAAGAATTTTTTCCGTGAGAAGCCACAACCACATTCCATTGAAACAATAGCCTAACGCATCCCTTTCCACACGCATGAATAAACTCCGTATAGGAATCGTCGGTCTCGGGTGGGTCTCACAGGTGTTCCATCTGCCACTCCTCTCCAAGTTCGAAGATGTTGAGGTTGTCGCTGTCTGCGACAAGGATAAATCGCGCGCGCGCATGATTGCCGAACGATTCAACGTCCATCGTGTCTATACCGATTATCAGCAGATGCTTGCCAAGGAAGATCTCGAAGCAATCGATGTATGCACAAGCACAGATGCACATTTGCCAATTACGATGGCTTCGCTCGAGGCAGGGAAGGATGTCTTTGTCGAGAAACCGATCGCTCGTCGGTACGACGAAGCAGTCCAGATGGCTGAAGCAGCAAAACACCACAAACGAAAGCTCATGGTTGGGATGAATAACCGCTTCAGGCCTGATACCCTGATCTTAAAGAGTTTCTTGGAAAAGGGGGAACTCGGTAAGATTTTCTACGTGAAAGCCGGCTGGCTGAAAAAATTATCGAACGATAATCCCTGGATCACCCACAAGGACAAGTCGGGCGGAGGAGTCTTTCTCGATCTCGGGATCGTTATGCTTGATCTGATTCTCTGGATGATGGCATTTCCGCCGGTGGCTCGTGTGAACTCGAAGATGTATATGCACAAGACAAAGAGTGTGGAAGACTCATGTATCGTGTTTCTTGAGATGAAATATGGAACCTCCATGATGTTGGAGACTAGCTGGTCATTTCAGTCCGCCGAAGATTTCTTCTATTGTGATTTCTTCGGGTCAGACGGGAGCGCGATGATCAACCCCCTTCGAATTCATAAACAGCTTCATGGCAATCTTGTTAATGTCACACCTGCAAAGACTGAAACTCCTTTCAATCTATTCAAGAAGAGCTACGAAAATGAATTGAGACATTTCGTCGGGGCAGTTCGAGAACTTCACCCAGTGATTTCTACGGGAGACGAAGCGGTTCACCGAATGAAGGTTGTGGATGCGATCTATCGTTCAGCAGCGAAGGGCAAAGAAATTGTCCTAAAATAAGAAAGCGAAAGTTCTTCCGAGTGCAGAATACTGAGTATGAAGAGACAACCGCTCATAGCGTTGCTCACCGACTTTGGAATGAGTGATGGGTATGTCGCCGCAATGAAAGGAACGATTCTCTCAATCAATCCGGCAATCACCATTGTTGATATCTCCCACTCCATTGAACCCCATAACGTCAGGCAAGCAGCGTTTCTTCTTTGGACCGTATATAAGTATTTTCCCGAACATGCTATTTTTGTATGTGTTGTTGATCCTGGAGTGGGCAGTCTGAGAAAGATCATTTGCGTCGAAGGCAACGATTACTGCTTCCTCGCTCCCGACAACGGAATTCTGAAATATATCTTGGGCATTCTGCGTAAGCCGAAGGTCTATCAAGTCACCAACAAGAAATTATTCCAGCAACAGGTTTCTTCAACGTTTCACGGCCGTGACATTTTCGCGCCAGTTGCAGCATGGTTAGCGGGGGGGAAACCAGTGAAATCAGTTGGAGCAAAGTACACTCCACAGTTTGGCGCCGAGCATTTCATCACGATCAACCCACACCAGGGGAGCGAATACGAAGGAGTGATTGTACACGTGGATCACTTTGGTAACATGATTACAAATATCCTAATTCCAGAGCGTCTCCCTCGTAGTCTGAAGCTCAAGATCGGACATCGGTTGGTCAAGAGATACTTTCCTACATATGCAAATGCCGATATAGACGAACCTTTCATGATTCGGGGCAGTTCTGGACTCCTCGAGGTTTCCGTAAAACAAGCCAATGCTGCGAAGCTCCTCGGCGTGAATATCAGTCAGAAGATTTACTTAGAGATATCCTAAGAATGACGAAGCGATCGGAGATAGATGCTGTCTTCATGATGGAATGTCTCACCCTCGCGGAAAAGGGGAGGGGAAATGTCAGCCCTAATCCCCTCGTTGGAGCGATCCTCACACAACGCAAGAAGATTATCGGACGCGGTTACCATAACCGATTTGGCGGACCACATGCTGAAGTGAGTGCGCTACGGTCATCAACCGTCTCCACCAGAGGCGCGACACTGTATGTTAATTTAGAACCATGCAATATCTATGGGAAGACACCACCCTGCACCGATTTGATAATCTCATCGGGGATCTCGAGGGTCGTGGTCGGGATGAAAGACCCAAATCCTCTTGTCGCAGGAAAGGGAATTCGCCAGCTTCGTCGTTCAGGAATTTCGGTCGATGTTGGCGTGCTCAGCAAGGAGTGTGAGAAACTCAACGAAGCGTTTACAAAATACATTGTCACAGGATCTCCGTTTGTCACTCTGAAAGTCGCTCAAACTCTTGATGGCAAGATTGCCAATGTGCGAGGTAATTCACACTGGATTACAAACCCGGCTTCGAGAACATTGGTTCATCGCTTACGCGCAACATCTGATGCCGTGCTCGTTGGCGCTGGAACAGTTGCACAAGATAATCCTCTGCTCACTGTGCGAGACGTCCGCGGACGAAACCCAGTCCGTGTTATTCTTGACGGACAATTATCAATCGATCCCCATGCAAAGGTCGCGGCACCTTCACACGTTCGTACAATTGTCATTACCTCGACCCATGGGGCAAAGAAGCACCAAAAGAAAATGAAAACGCTCAAAAAAAACGGAGCTGAGATTGTTGTGCTACCTGGTCAGGTCAATGGTTCACTTCCGCTGAAGAAGGTTCTAAAACTCCTTGGATCAAGAGGGATCGCATCACTTCTTGTGGAAGGAGGTGCGAGAACATTCAGCGCGTTTCTGGATGCGCGATTGGTTGACAAAGTGATCGTATTTATCGCACCAAAGATTCTCGGAGAAGGCTTGAGCCCTTTTCCTCACTTCGAGGGTTCGCTTTCCTCACATCAACTTTATTTTTCACAAAATCCCGTGATGAGGTTAGGGGATGATCTCCTCATTGAAGCATATTTGCATAAATAAGAAATAAGCAGTATCTATTAATATCATGTTCACTGGAATCGTTGAAGAAGTCGGAAAAATCTCTCACGTTGAACGCACGAAAGGTGGTCTTCGTCTCCAAATCTCGGCTCCGGGCGCACTGTCAGAGCTGAAGGTTAATGATAGCGTTTCAATCAACGGCGTGTGCCAAACCGTGATTTCCAAAAATTCCTCTTCTTTTGCAGTGGAGGCTGTCGAGGAGACCCTGGGGAAAACAACGTTCCCCTCATTGAAAGCCGGTGATAAAGTCAATGTTGAATTACCAATGAGGGTAAACGACCGCTTAGGCGGGCACATTGTCCTTGGTCATGTCGACGCTGTTGGGAAGATCACTGCCATACAAGCCAGAGACAATAGTTGGATGTTCACGGTGAGAATCCCCGAGCAATTTTCAAAATACATTGTTCCGGTAGGTTCGATAGCGATCGATGGGGTGAGTCTCACGGTTGCCGCCGTTGAAAATTGTTCGATCACCATATCTATCATACCACACACGATGGACCACACAATCTTTACATCGTATGCAGTCGGCAGTGATGTGAATGTGGAATTCGACATCATAGGAAAATACATCGAGCGGATGATTATTGCGCAACCGACTGCACACAATGACGGACGAGGTTTATCAGAACAATATTTACGTAAGATGGGGTATTGACCATGGCTCGAAAATTGTACTACAAGATCATTGACGATGGAATAAATAAGATCAGAGACGCTGAATGGGAAGAAATTCTGCGGCTGCAACACTGGTACAATTCAGAATTCATCTGGACAGCGGGAAGATTGGCGTTCAAGATGTTCGCGGTGTTCCCCAATATAGGCCAGCACTCGAACGATGCAGATGCAATCCGCCAGAGGATCATTCAGCGCCGAATCGAGCTTGAACAACAAGGATTATCGGACAACGAGACAATTAATCGGCTTGAGTCTGAAGGACTTATCATCGCACAAAAAGGGGGGTACTTTGATCAATGTCTCGCAAGTGGTTTTACACGAGTAGCGGGAAATGAATTCAACGCATATCTTGTTTGTGACTTTCTCCTCAAGGCATCGCTAATAGCTAAAGAGGCACGAATTGTCATTTACGACGAAGGCGAATTCATTAAACCAAAGAGTATCAAAGTACACAGAGGCGGAATCAAACTTTCTTTGAGAGACGAGACAAAGACAGCTCGTTTCACTAATATGATCTTACATCGTCGGATTTTTTCGGTCGTGGATGCAACCAAGTATGACCAATTTCCGCGATTCCAAACAACGATCATGGACTTCAATGAGATGACGTTCGATGAGAGACTCAGCATCCTCAAGGATTGGAATTGGTTGGGGTTTGAAAACAATTTCGATATCAATGGAGATGACATTCAGGGATTCGACCTCAATAAAAAAGTCACACGATTCGAGCTGGAGAATCCTTTAGTCCAACCTTGAAGTTGGAGGAAATTTTTTGTATCTTTTAACCGCTCATAACTAATCACTTTCGCAGGAAACCCATGTTTGGAGTCTTATTAGCAATTGAAATTATTGTGAGTATTTTGCTCATGATTGTCGTCCTCATGCAATCCAGTAAGGGAGGGGGATTAGCGGGATCGCTCGGAGGAAGTTCAATGGGAACGGTATTTGGGGTTCGTCGGACTGCCGATTTCCTCAGCCGTGCGACTACAATTCTGGCAACAATCTTTATAGGTTTATGCCTTATAACAAATATCTTCTTCTTACCGGGAAAGAAAGCTGGCTCTGATAGTATTATCCAAAAGGGAGCAACTCCCGCTGCACGTCCGAGTGCTCTCCCACCCAGCAGTCAACCTGCGGCGACTCCACAGCAACAGGGCAAGTAGGTTCATCTATCACCTGAGTTTCTTTTTGTTGCGCCCATGGCTCAATTGGTAGAGCAGCTGACTCTTAATCAGCGGGTTCCAGGTTCGAGTCCTGGTGGGCGCACTTCATTTCCTCAACTATTCCTTCCTTGAATATCGTTATGGTTTTGTTTAGATTTCTGCTTGAGTGACTACCTACGAAATGGAAGCTTTTGTAAACCATATTGCCTCATCAGATCTAACACAACCGAGAGCACTCATTGAACAGGAATATGAGTGGATTCAATCCGGAGCAGGATTCTACACCAAAAAAATCGGCATCCTAGAGCTTAGGGGAAAAGACTCCCTTGATTTATTGCACCGTCTGTCTACGAATGATATCAAAACCTTGCAACCGCACCGCATCGTTCAAACAGTGCTAACGACAGAAAAGGGTCGAATTATTGATGTCATTACAGTATGCAACCATGGTGATTTCCTAACTCTCCTCACTGGTGGCAACAATGCTGTCGCTGTAAAAGAGTGGTTGGACAAGTTTATAATCATGGAAGAACTTGAAATTCTAGATGTAACTATTGGGACTTCAATATTTACAGTCATGGGAGTTCAGGCAGAATCTATTATATCATATCTCACGAACGGAAACATTTTAACCGACAGATGGAGTATCACAAAAGCCGAAATAGGGGAGAGTAATGCTTATGTCTATCGGGACCCAATGTGGACCCTTCCCTCGTTTAATGTTATGCTGGGATCAGGTGATGCTGAAAAGATTTCTGAACTCCTGACCAGAATCCTCCCGTCTCTCAACCCTCAGACTGTTGAGATGGTAAGAATTGAAGAAGGAATCCCGAAATCCGGCAGAGAAATCACTGAGCAGGTAAACCCGCTCGAAGCAGGTCTTCAGCCTCTCATAAGTTTTACAAAAGGTTGTTATATCGGACAAGAAGTGATCGCGAGGTTGGATACGTACAAGAAAACCCAAAGAAAGCTTTCAGGATTTGTGTTCGATAGGAAGGATATCAGTGATCTCACTCCAGGCACTCTCTTTTCTGGAGGATTTGAAGTAGGCTGGACAACCTCACATACTTATTCCCAGCGGATGGACGCAGGGATTGCCTTGGGTTATCTGAAAGAGGGGCAAGTCGGGGAAAGAGTGGAACTTGAGTCTCAAGGACAGATGGAGCGCCATGGAGCAAAAATTTGCAACCTCCCATTCAAATCCGGTGCTCATATTTCTATCGACAACACTTGAATAAATTAACTATTACTTCATTCAAACACGAAGCTTAACGCTGGCTATTGAAGACCAAACAATCTGTTGCCTTAGTAACCGGGGGTGGGCGTAGGCTGGGTAGACAAATTGCACTCGCCCTTGCCAAGAATGGATACGACGTAGCTATCAATTACCATGTATCCAGGAAAGAAGCTGAACTCACGGTGCGGTCAATTCACGCCATCGGAAGAGACAGCATCGCCATCAAAGCAGATATTTCCAAGAAGTCACAAGTTCACCGACTCGTGGAGGAAACTCTCTCGAGATTTGGTAGAATTGATTTACTAATTAATAACTCAGCTATCTTCATTAAAAGTCCGTGGAATAAAACCACAGAACATATCTGGGATACAACAATTGATATCAACCTGAAAGGAACATTCTTGTGTTCACAAATTGTTGCACCACAGATGCTTAAGCAAAAAAGGGGACGAATCATCAACATCGCTTCACTTGGTGGAATTCAACCATGGAGCTTTCACCTCCCGTATAGCATCTCAAAAGCAGGCGTCATCATGTTGACAAGAATTATGGCAAAGTCGCTTGCTCCGCATATCCTCGTGAACGCAATTGCACCTGGTACGATTATTCTCAGTGGAGAAGAGAATCGATCTGTCAAGCACATTCGAACAGAGAAGATATTGCTACAAAGATATGGCAAACCATCCGACATCATTGATACTGTTCTTTTCCTCGCCCGCACTGCTGACTACATCACTGGTCAGGTCATCGCGGTAGATGGTGGGAGCTCAATTCAATAATTACTTTTATGTACATGCCCGTCAAACGATTTCACCCGCCAAAAGCATATAACAATCTTAAATTTCTAAACAGCCCTCAAGCAAGAACGCTCCGGATCCTTTCAGAATTCTTGGAGCCCATGAACCGATTTCGCCGAGAGGGTATAAGAGACACCATTGTTATATTTGGATCTGCTCGAATCCTTCCGAGAAGTATAGCCAAGAAAAGGCTTCGGAAAATCGAGTTAACTCTATCTAAACAAAAAAATCCTTCTGGTATCCTTAAACGAAAACTCAAAGATGCTCGGATGGAGTTTGAGATGTCAGGTTACTACGAAGACGCAGTGAAGCTGACATCTATCTTGACAAAGTGGTCAAAGAAATTTGACAGGGAAAAACACTTCGTTATATGCTCGGGGGGTGGTCCTGGGATCATGGAAGCAGCGAACAAAGGAGCAATATCGGCAGGAGGGAAGTCGATAGGATTAAATATAAGCCTACCATTGGAACAGTATTCAAATCCATACATCTCAAAGAACCTCAGCTTTGAGTTCCATTACTTCTTCATGCGAAAGTTCTGGTTTGTTTACCTAGCGAAAGCACTCATAATGTTTCCTGGCGGATTTGGAACACTGGATGAGTTGATGGAAGTGCTAACGCTCATTCAGACAAAAAAAGTGAAGAAATATATGCCGATTATCTTGTACGGGAGCAAGTACTGGAAGGAAATTCTCAATTTCGATGCAATGGTAAAACATAAGACAATCTCGAAGAATGATCTCAGACTTTTTAGATTTGCTGACACCCCCGAAGAGGCTTTTCAGTATCTCAAGAAAAAATTAATCCGATTACGATAGGACTTAGATATTTGAATAAGAATGAACAGTTATGTTGATATAAATTTGCTTAAGTGATTTTTCTCCAGTATATTCTAGTCAAGGGGATGATATGGTTTCGACGGGGATGAGGATGGTCAGAATGGCATCTCGTGCTCTCCGAGTTGCACGATAATAAAGCGGAAAACTATAAGTGCAGATTACAACTACGCACTGGCTGCTTAATTAAAGCAACCCATCCTCTATGGTTTCGCCCGCCGGGCCATAGAAGGGTGTCGACTAAGTCGGGATAGCTTCAACATTTGCTCAGGGTGTTGAAGTGAATTCTCTCTGAGATAATCTGTTGAACCGCGTTTGCTCCAGATTCTGCAGATGAAGTTTTAAGAGCAAACTAAAGATGTAGGCATTCTGGTGCTCTTCTCTTCGGACCGGGGTTCGATTCCCCGCATCTCCACAACCAACTATCTCAGAACAGCATCGAGTTCGGAAACTCTCCTTCCTTGTCCAATCTCGCAGCCTTGCTCCTTAGGCGAGCAATTAGTAAATACTACACGTTGTGAAACTTTCCGAACTTGCTTTTTTCTATAAATAATATAATCTTCTTTGAAGTGTGAGCTTAAACAATCACGATATAGATTTCCTAAAGGTTACCGGTGCAGGGAATGACTTTATTCTCATCGACAATATGTCCTCATCATTCATGCTCGACTGGACACTGTTGGCACCACAGTTATGCGATCGGCGGTTCGGCATCGGAGCAGACGGTCTTCTTGTGATCGAGAAGAGCTCAAGAGCAGAGTTCAAGATGCTTTATTACAATGCTGATGGTACCTATGGGGGGATGTGTGGCAATGGAGGACGTTGCGCAGCTGCTTACGTTATGTCTAAAGATCATAGGGTGGACGTTCGCTTCGAGGCATTGAATCATCTCTATGGTGCACAGCAAATCGGAAAAGACATACAGTTGAAAATGAAGCAGCCGATATTCCACGAATCAGAGATAACCATCCAAATATGTGGCAAGTCAATCCCGTTGCGTTTGATAGATACTGGATCTCCCCATGCTGTCATCTTTGTTTGCGATCTGCCAGCGATACTCCAATCAAAGGTAGCGGAAGAGGGAATAGAGGCACTCGGGAGAACAATTCGCAACCACGAAAAGTTTGCTCCCTTAGGTACGAATGTTGATTTCATCGAGATTATCAGAGAAAATGAAATCTCAATGAGAACGTACGAACGAGGTGTGGAGGCTGAAACACTCGCGTGCGGAACAGGTGCGGTGGCAAGTGCGATTGCCTCGGCATTAGTCAAAGGTTTTACTTCACCTGTCAATGTAAAAACTCGTAGCAATCAGGTTCTTATCGTCAAATTCCAAAGGGATTCTACCGGTTTCTCGGACGTCAGCCTGATTGGACCAGTCAAGTTTGTATTTCGCGGAAAGTTTACTGTTCAGCATGATCATGCCGGGTCTCCTACTGTAAGGTTAGCATTCACCTTTTAATCAATTGAATTCGTTGCACCAAAAGAATATGACAGCACAAGATAAGGAAATATCAAGAAGAAATTTTTTATCTCAAGCACTGACTGGTTGGATTTCTATTTCAGTACTTCCAGTGTTGTATGGTATGGTTGAGTACGCACTACCTTCAAAGATTCGAGATCGAATATTGGAAAGTATGCATGTTGCAAAAGAAGCAGACCTTCTTGTCGGAAGCGCCAAAATTGTTAAGTTCAACAAGCAAGCAATAGCATTGTTGAAGTCGGAGCAGGGACAAGTTCGGGCGCTTTCTGCCGTTTGTACTCATCTTGGTTGCATCGTTCAATATCAATCAGATCGAAAGGTATTCCACTGCAACTGCCATGGGAGTGAATTTGACCTTGAAGGGAGGAACATCTCAGGACCAGCTCCGAGACCATTGCAGCCCTTCAAGGTTGATATCAAAGAAGGTGACATAATCATATCACGAATTTGAAGCTAGTCCTGCCAAAAAGATGATAATTCGACCATCGTGGCTTCATTTTAGAGAATCTTCTCGCGTTTGGATTGAAGATAGATTGCGGTTAAAGCCCCTTATCGATTTGCTCGCGAAGAAGTTGGTCCCGCGACATAAGTATTCATTTTGGTATTTGTTCGGTGGGCTCGCCCTCTTCTTCTTTATCGTTCAAATCGTAACGGGAATCTTGTTGCTCTTGTATTATAGTCCTACACCTAACACCGCGAATGAAAGTGTCCGAGTGATTGTTAATCAGGTTTCCTTCGGTTGGCTTGTACGGTCTCTGCACAGTTGGTCAGCTAATCTAATGATAGCAACCGTGATCCTTCATCTCTTCAGCACTTACTTTATGAAAGCATACCGCAAACCTCGCGAGTTGATGTGGGTAAGCGGCGTATTCTTGCTGTTTCTTGTGCTAGGCTTTGGATTTACAGGCTATCTACTTCCTTGGGATACAACAGCGTATTTCGCAACACAGATTGGCACAGAGATTCCTCGTAGCATTCCGGTCCTGGGGGAATTTATTGTTCGTCTCTTGCGTGGTGGAGAATTCATTGATGAGGAAAGTCTTAAGAGATTATTTGCATTACATGTAGTCATTCTGCCGTTGATAACATTAGCGGTTGTATTATTTCATCTGATTTTAAATCAAGTTCATGGAACAAGTATACCCATCGGCATCCGTTCCCTAAGAGAACCGATCCCGTTCTTCCCAAACTATCTCTTTAGAGATGCCATTGCCTGGATCGCCGCACTCATACTCCTGTTCGGGTTATGTCTTATCTTTCCCGTCCAAATCGGGCCGAAGGCTGATCCATTTGCATCAGCACCGGTCGGGATTAAACCTGAATGGTATTTCTTAACCTTGTATCAAACCCTCAGGATAGTACCTGCCGCTATCTTGGGAGTTAATAGTGAAACAATTGTGAATGTTTGTGTAGGAATTGCGGGCGCATTCCTATTGATGACACCAATGATTGATCGAAAGGCGAGGATGGAACAGTATAGCTCCGGTTTTACATGGATAGGTGTCGTTGCGATATTTTATGTGATTATTGCTATAAGCTTAGCCTATTTAACCTGAGGAAGCTATGAGAGACACACTCAGCCAACATGCAAATACATTTGCTGGCATACCTGACATCGGCACTCGTATCACTTTGTTTGTGGTGATAACGTTCATGCTTATAGTAACAATTCTACTCGTATATTTTAAAATGAGGGAAAGCGACGATAAGAAAGGAATATAGAAAATCATACAAAAGATTATGATTTCTAATAATGTATATTATGTAAACTCACTTTCATTGCAAACTTCGGGTTTTTTTCAGTCGCTCATGAAGAAACTCCCACCTTCCTCTCCAGGCTTCCATAATATGCGATAGATGCTTCCCTAACTGATAGATTGATTTTTTCCCTAACCTCAATGCGATCCTGAATTACTTCCCCAAGCATTCTCACAGTAACCTGATGCCGTTGCGAGATTTCTTTAATCTTAGGGAGGTTTGTCTCAGAAGCTGTAACCAAAATTCTTGACTGATCTTCTGAAAACAAAGCGAAGTCTGTTCGCATTGGACGCGGTATGCTAATAGATGCACCGAGTGATTTCCCTTTTGCAAATGCAAAAAGACTACACTCAGCTAATGCCACAGCTAATCCTCCTTCGCTCAAGTCGTGAGCTGATTTAACTATACTAAGATTTATCATCTCAAGACAGGCTTCATGGAGCCGTTTCTCTATATATAAATCGATGGAAGGTGCATCACCACAAACCTTTCCGTGGATGACCTTAAGGTATTCCGAGCCACCGATATCACCTATGGTTTGCCCGAGTAAAAGAACTATATCTCCTTTGTTCTTGAAATCTGCCGAGATGACTTTCGAGACGTCATTGATCTCACCCAACATGCCGATGATTGGGGTCGGATAAATTGATCCATCTGGACTTTCATTGTAGAAGCTGACATTTCCACTGGTAACCGGAGTGTTTAACACATTGCAGGCATCAGCAATTCCACGAACCGACTCCTTAAACTGCCAGTAGATATCGGGTTTGTACGGATTTCCGAAGTTCAAGCAGTTCGTGATCGCCAATGGTCTAGCGCCAACACAAACAACATTTCTCGCGCTCTCAGCAACAGCAATTTGAGCACCTTTATATGGGTTCAAAAATACGTACCGAGCATTACAGTCAGTCTTTACCGCTAGTGCCTTTTCGAATTCTTTAAGTCGAATAACTGCCGCATCACCAATGACATCAATTATCGTGTTAGTGCGGACCATCGTATCGTACTGAGAAATGATCCATCGTCTAGAACAGATGTTTGGAGACTCAAGAAGTTTGAGAAGAGATTCATTGTAATCAGTAGGCTCCGGCAAGGAGTTGGGATCAAATTTTCTCAGATGCTGTATGTACTCTGGCTCTTTGCTCTCACGGTAATAGACCGGAGCATCTCCCCCAAGAACCAAGCTCTGAGCTGGGACTTCGGCAATTCGTTCACCTTTGTAATTAACTCGAAGGGCATTACCCTCTTTCAGCTTGCCAATCGTCTGACATCGAAGATCCCATTTTTCAAAAACTTGTCTGACGTCCTGTTCGTGGCTGGGTAGAACGATCAGCAACATTCGTTCCTGGGATTCCGACAACATAATCTCGTACCCCGTCATCTCTTTTTCACGAATCGGCACGCGATCTAATTCGATTTCCATTTCGCAGCTTCCCTTCGCACTCATTTCAGAAGCTGAACAAGTGATTCCAGCAGCGCCCAGATCTTGTATGCCAACAACATAGCCGGCCCGAATTACTTCAAGTGTTGCTTCGAGTAATAATTTTTCTGTGAATGGATCTCCAACTTGAACAGAAGGTCGCTTACTCTCTGACTCATCCGAAATTTCCTCCGAAGCGAAGGTCGCCCCATGGATGCCATCTCTGCCTGTTGATGACCCAACGATCATCACGATGTTGCCGGGACCTTTGGCTATCGCACGAGCGATCTCATCGTGCTTGACGATGCCGACCGCCATTGCATTGACAAGTGGATTCTCGCTATAACATTCGTCGAAATAAACATCTCCGGCAATTGTAGGTACGCCAAAACTATTTCCATAGTCTCCGATTCCTTTGACAACACCTTTGAGCAAGTAACGCGTCCTTGGGTTAGCAAGGTCTCCAAAACGAAGTGAGTTTAACGCTGCAATGGGTCGTGCTCCCATAGTGAAGATGTCTCGCATAATTCCACCCACCCCTGTAGCGGCACCCTGGTAAGGTTCAACAGCTGAGGGGTGATTATGGCTCTCGATCTTGAATGCAATCGCATAACCATTGCCAATATCGACGAGACCTGCATTCTCCTCCCCTGCCTTTACTAAGAGTCTCTCTCCACTCCGAGGCAATTTTTTCAACTCCGCAATAGAATTCTTATAGCTACAATGTTCGCTCCACATGACACTGTAAATTCCGAGTTCCGTGTAGGTTGGAACTCTACCGAGGATGGAAAGGATCTTCTCGTACTCTTCTTCTATTAGACCATGCTTCAGTGCAAGCTCAATATCTACTTTTGGCTCAAATGCTTCAGAGATTGTTTTAATCATTTTCTTTGTTATGGATTGGTTCAATGATCATCAGGATTTGATCCTTCTCAACTGATGTACGATTTTTTACCTCAACACTTTTAACTCTGCCCCGAATTGCAGCCCGAATCTCATTCTCCATCTTCATTGCCTCCAAAATAAGGAGAGGCTTCCCGGGCTCCACGAGATCACCAGGATGCACATTGATTGTTGTCACTAACCCCGGCATAGGAGCTGTGCAGTATGAAGGATGGGTTCCTCTTGGAATAAGCTCGTTCAAATGGAAAATAATTTGCGCCCTAAGATCTTGAACTGTTACTGTAAGAATATCTTGGTTAATCCAAATATCATATTGAGTATCTGAATTTGCTTTAACGAAAAAATCGAATAGCCGATCATCCACAATCAGTTGATAAACATTTTTCCCATTCGACACGCAATGGATCTTATACTCATACTCACGGCGATTAATAATTATTTTATCAAACAAAAGGTCTTTAACCTCAAATGCTTCATCATCGACGATAAAACTCAGTGACTTCACGGGAGCTTACCTCAATCCTTCGAGCAACTTATTCCTCCACTTACTCTTTGAAGCCACATGGTTCCTTGAAGCGTAAGGTTTCTGGAGGGACTGTTCTCGTAAGGCAGCAATGATAACCGCTGCCGTTCGAATTTCTTCTGGAGGCTTTGGCGATGACTTCGGCGACCAATGCTTGGTCAAGAAATTCGTGTCGATGTTTCCGCGTCGAAACTCCTCATGATCGATTATCCACGAGCATAAGGGGAGATTTGTTCGTATGCCGTAAATTCTATAGCTCGACAACGCGTTCAGCATTCGGTTGATTGTTTCCTCTCTTGTTCTACCCCACACAATGAGTTTTGCTATTAATGGATCATAATAAGTGGTAACCTCACATCCCTCCTCAAGTCCGCTCTCTTCACGGACCCCAAAACCCGAAGGTGATCGTAATAAAACTATCTCTCCGATGGAAGGATAAAAATTGTTCATCGGGTCTTCGGCATATATGCGACACTCGATTGAATGACCTTGGAACTGTATATCCTCCTGCGTATATGTAAGACGCTCCCCCCGTGCTATCATAATCTGCTCCCGAACTAAATCAATTCCCACCCGCATTTCGGTTACTGGATGTTCTACCTGGAGTCGCGCATTCATTTCCAAAAAATAGAAGGTCTTGTCTCCGCAGACCATGAACTCGACCGTACCAGCACCTCGATACCCAGATGCACTCACAAGCTTAATCGCCGCTTCAGTTAACTTTCTTCTAAGATTTTGATCAACAATAGTTGACGGGGACTCTTCAACTATTTTCTGGTGCCTTCGCTGGATAGAACACTCTCGCTCCCCGAGGTGAACAACATTGCCATGTGAGTCAGCGAGAATTTGAATTTCTATATGGCGAGGATCGTCGAGATATTTTTCAATGTACACTCTATCATCCGCAAAGGATGAAGCAGCCTCAGATTGGCTCGCTTTAAGCGCTGAATCCAGCTCAGCTTCCGATCGCACAATTCGCATCCCTTTACCACCTCCGCCACCCGCAGCCTTGAGAAGAATGGGATACGTGATCTCTTCAGCGAGTACCATAGCCTGATCCGATGACGTAACAGCTTCTGCAGTACCAGGAACGATTGGGACGCCAAGCGTTTTCGCTAAGTGACGTGCTGTGGTCTTGTCACCCATTGCTCGCATCGCTTCAACCCCAGGTCCTATAAAAACAATTCCCTGCTTCTCTACCATCTCCACAAAATCTGGGTTCTCCGATAGAAACCCGTAGCCAGGATGGATGGCGTCTACCCCAGAGGCTTTGGCACAGCGTAATATCTTTTCTTTATCGAGATAGCTTTCTGTTGCCGGAGCAGAACCCAAGAGATACGATTCATCCGCCCGCTTTACATGAAGTGCATTCCTGTCGACCTCTGAATAGACAGCTACTGTCTTGATGCCCAATTCGTTGCATGTTTTGATCACTCTGACAGCAATCTCGCCTCTGTTGGCGATCAGAATTTTATTGATTTTCCTTTTCATGAATTATAAGAGTTCAACAACTGTAACTCCTGTTCCTCCTTCGTTCCACTCACCTAATCTAAAGGATTTAATAGATGAATTTTTTTTCAGATACTCATTAATCTTTCTTCTCAACGCGCCGGTGCCTTTTCCATGGATCAAGTCCACGCGATGAAGACCAGCAAGCACAGCATCATCGAGGAACTTATCAATTGCACTGATTGCCTCATCACCGTACATCCCTCTCAAATCAATTTCCCGCTTTATGTCCTCTACCGCGGCATGAAAAATGTGCTCCGCCTTTCTCACTTGGTGATTCTCAGCACTATACTCAAGGTCGTCCCTATGAACTTTGACTTTCAATTCCCCCATTAGTACGAGGTAGTGATCAATATCCAATTTTGATTCAATCTCACCTGAAGTATTACTTTGGCGTAGTCTTACATGGTCTCCAACATTAAAATCGGTGGAGATATGAGGGGCACTTAGTTCCTTGCTGACAACAGAAAACTCTTCCTCAAGCTTCTTTACTTCTTCCTTGGCTCGCTTAATGACCTCCCGGTCCGCCGTACTTTCCTTAATTTCTTGAACCGACTTTTCAATAATCGCGTTTGCCTTGCCAATAATCGATCGAGCTTCTTCTATTGCCCGAAGCTTCATGGCTTTTAACTCTGTTTCTAAGGCGTTTACCTTCCTTTCATAAAACTCATTCAAGCTATTGAGGTGATTTCTATCCTGATCAACTTTTTCCAAATTGTTCTTGAGTTCCTGTGAGTGGCGCTCCAGATCAATAATCAAATTTTCAAGCTTGTTGGCATCGGTCCCTTTAAGAGTACGAGAACGCTGGATAATATCTTTAGGAATCTCCATTCGCTCAGCCATTTCGATTGCGTAGCTGCTTCCCGGAATCCCTGAGCGAAAACGATACGTTGGTTGTAAAGTGTGCTGGTCGAATTCCATTGCACCATTTTGTATGTGTGAATGTTCGAAAGCAAATGTCTTTAGTGCTCCATGATGTGTTGTGACAATATTTATTGAACCGATATCCGTCAGTCGTTCAAGAATTGCAGCTGCCAGCGATGCCCCTTCTGTTGGATCTGTTCCTGAGCCGATCTCATCTATTAACACAAGGCTTCTCTCATTTGCATTCTCTATAACTTGTTTCAAGTTTCTTAAATGTGAACTGAAACTACTCAGGTCATCTTCAATTGACTGCTCATCGCCCATATCGACGAAGATATCAGAAAACATCATAAGTTCCGTTTCCGGAGACACCGGGATATGGCAACCTGATTGCGAGAGAAGCGATAATAAACCAACCGTTTTCATTGCGACGCTTTTTCCCCCAGCATTAGGACCCGTAATAATCAGTGTATTCACATTATCAGATATCTCCAAATGCAATGGCACTATATTTTTTCTATCGTGTCGTTGAAGCAAAATCGGGTGAAGAGCGTTCACGAGTTTTAAAGATCCTTCTTCGTTTATTCTCGGCTGAATGCCTAACACTTCGACAGAGTACTTCGCCTTGGCTTGAATGAAATCAAGTTCACCAAGAATCCGCACATCTTGAACAATCTTCTCTTTACTGTCTCGAACTTGTTCCGTCAAATTCCTGAGAATTCTCTCGATTTCACGCTGCTCCTGAAAGTGAAGCGTTTGGATTTCATTATTAAGTTCCAAAGTTTCTGTTGGCTCGATAAAAACGGTTGCCCCACTGGCAGAAGCACTATGGATAAATCCGGGGACGCGATTTTTATGTTCTACCTTCACAGGAATAACCATCCTGCCTTCGCGAGTAGTAATGATCTCTTCCTGAACCCAGTCTTTTCCGGAAATGTTCTTCAAAATAGATTCAAGATTGTATTTGAGATGATCATTGTTCCTGACGATCTGTTTCCTAATGATGGAAAGTTCTTTGCTCGCTGAATCTTTAACTCGTCCCTCATCATCGATCGCTTGACCAATATTATACTCAATGACTTTTTCAATATAAATCCCTCTAGATCTTGAAAATAAAGATGGATATGTCTGCGCCCTTCGAGCAAAATAGATCTGGATTACTCTCGATGTCTTCAGGAGAAGTTCAATCTTGTGTAGCTCATCTGATGATAAAATGTAATTTTCAATTGTCGACCGATGTAGACTCGATCGTACATCAAAAATGTTTTCAAGAGGAAGAGGATCATCTCCTTCGAGGAGAGATTTCATCTCCGAAACAAGGCGGAGATTTTCTTCGACGAGGTTAAGATCAGAGGACGGGAGCAGCCGCTCAATCAGCTCTCTACCTAGATCAGAGAGGGCATACCGCTGGATGTATTTTTTTACCTTATCAAACTCAAGCTTCTGGAACGAATTAAGGAACTCTCGCATGCACGGTCGTCTAACGGATATTCTTGTACTTCTCTATTTTGTCTCCGACTTCCTCAAAAAACTTTTTAGACGATGGCATCCAGTCGGTTGTGTAATCAAAGATGGCAGGTGCAATCTTAACAGAATCTTCGTAGAGCATTGATTCCCTTTTTGTTCCATCCTCTGGAACATCAAACACATCAAGCATAATCAGGATCAGGCTAACTGCGATGGCACCCTGAAAGCCACCGAGCAATCCTCCGGCGATGCGCGACCATACTTTCAATGTTTCAGAACCTGTTTGACCAAACCACCGATAGAATAAATTCACGGTGATGATGGCAAACATGAAGATGGTGAAGAACGCCATCACAAGCGCCGAATCAGGTGAGAAATTCAGCCAACTGGAAAAAACCGCTCCAAGGTCGGACATAAATTTTGTCGCGATAATCAGCCCACCCAGGAATCCGAGAGCAGTAAACAACTTCTTAAGAAAACCATCCCGAAATCCCAGGACAACAAAAAACAGTATACCGAGAAGGATTGAAATATCTGCTGTATTCACCGCTTATCTCCCAAAAATTTCTTAACGATATCTTGAATCAAATTCCCGTCAGCCTTGCCCTTTAATTCCTTCATCGAAGCAGACATGACCTTCCCAAAATCTTTCTGAGATGCAGCCCCGGTGGAGATGACAATGTTTCTCACAACCTCTTCAATCTCAACCGATGATAGTTGTTTGGGTAGATATTCTTGAATGATCGCAAGCTCACTTGCCTCTTGATCTGCTAAGTCGGATCGCCCGTTCTGTCGGAATATCTCAATCGACTCCTTTCGCTTCTTAGAAGCCGAGAGGAGAACCGCTGTTTCATCCTCATTTGTCATTCCACCAGATGGGCGTTTTTCCACCTGCTTCTCCAGAAAGGCGGCTCGAAGGGTACGCAACGTCTCGCGACGAAGAACATCCCCTGATTTCATTGCTGCTTTTAGGTCTTCCGAAATCTTATCAATCATTGCCATCGTCTATACTCTTTCATACTCCTCCGAACATTGGAAGACACACGCCGTTGATTGATTGACCATTCTCCGAGCACAAGAGAAGCATCATCTCTGCGACGTCTTCTGGAGATACCCATTTAGATGTATCTTCTTTCGACATCGATTCGACATTTGCCTGCGTCTTCAGAATACTTGGGGCGATCGCGTTCACAGTGACACCTGTTCCTTTGAGCTCTTCTGCAAGAACCTGCGTCAACATAATAACTCCTGCTTTCGAAACGGCATAGGGTCCGCGGCCTGCAGAGGGCTTCAAGGCAGGCATTGCAGCCATAGATATGATACGACCATACGGTGCGTTATTCAAACTCTGAAGAAACTGCCGAGAACAAAGGAACATCGATCGGAGATTGATGTTCAGCATATGATCCCAATCCTTCGTCTTCACATCCTTCACCTTGCAACTAGGGAGAAATCCGCCAACCAGATTGATGAGGATATCAACTCTTCCGAATTTGTTTGTAAGTTGGTGAAAGAGGGCGATAACATCTTCATCGTGCGTTACATCAGCGCGTACAATAAAAACACTTTTCCTAAAGCTTTCCGTGAGTCGTTTCAATTCATCTTCGAAGAGGTAAGACGTCGCTACGTTTGCCCCCTCTCTGAGAAATCGCTCCGCGACGATATGACCGAGGGCTCCCGTTCCACCGGTGATCAATGCAGTTCTGTCTTTCAATGTCATCATGCCCTCTCCAATCGTCAGAAATATATCATTTTGAGGAGTGATTGTCAACCAATGCATGATACGGACAGCCGATTACCCCACCCTCGGCGCTGTCCCAAGCTGATCCGGCATGCGATACTGAGTTGCAGTTGATTACAAAATTGACTAACTTCTTGGCAGTCTATGAGGTTAGCCAAATCTCTCAAAATAGTCTTCAGCATTTGTCTTCTCGGGTGTTACTGCGGAACATTTTTGATCCTCCCTGCGGTGCACTCACATGATCTGCCAATTCTCGCACACTCATCGAATGTTGTTTGCGCTCAGGGGAAACAATCTCTCTCAAGTCATCCGCTCTATTGCGCTCTTTGCTTAAGGATTAATTCAGCACAGGTTTTCTTTGAGCATCCATTTGTTTCTCATTCAGCTACCTACTTCAAGAAGCTTACCTCAAGTTTTCCTCAGATAATTCTCAAATTCTCTGACTGGTCTCCCTTCTCGGATCGCGCTCCTCCACCTGTCTATACTCTTGTTTAGTTCACGTGCCGATAGACTATCGGCACCCCTAACAATAAGATATAGATCTTCCAATGAACAGACTCAAAACAGTAATTACCATTACATGGTTTTCTGCTTGCTTAGTATATTCACAGATGGACAGCACGGCGGTCGATTCTCTGTTGTTGAAGCGGATTGAGCTGCAAACACAGCAAACTCAACAACAAGTGTCTCCGCCCCCACAAGCACGCAGTTCTGCGTCGACCAATCCAAATATGAGTGCGATCGGTGATTTCCAGGGGAGTTATCGAAACATGGCTGACAGGAATTTCGATCTATTCTTTAATGAAGCGGAATTCTCATTCCAGTCGTTCGTTGATCCCTATGCGAGGGCCGATTTTTTTCTCTCCGTCGCAAGAGATGCTTCTTCTGGAAAGTTTGAAGCGGACATTGAAGAGGCATACTTGACAACAATCGACCTTCCGGCAAATCTTCAGCTCAAGGCTGGAAAATTTCGCATGAGCCTTGGACGCATCAATCCTGTTCACCCCCATGCATTACCCTTCATCGACTTGCCAAATGCTTTTGTAAACTTTTTTGGTGAGGATGGAGTAAAGGACGAAGGATTATCTCTGAGCTGGCTTGTGCCTAACCCATTCGACTTCTACCAGGAATTGACTCTTGAAGTCACAAATGGACCTCTAGATAATCCAAGTTTCACCCGTAGTCCGATAAGCAAATATCTTTACTTTGGACACCTCAAGAATTTCTGGGACCTCACTGAAAACGCAACGCTCGAGTTGGGTTTGTCAGGGATGGTGGGAGCAAATGATTCATCATTCTCAACAACGATGGGGGCAGTTGATCTGACCTATAAATGGAAACCGCTTCAATACAACACATATCAATCGTTTGTATGGCAGTCGGAAGCCTATTTCAGTAAAGCAAAATATGCCGAAGATGCTGTAGTCAATTCCTGGGGAATATATTCTTTCATCACTTATCAGCTTGAGAAACGGTGGTTCTTAACAGGGCGATTCGACTACTCAAACTTTCCCTTTTCATCAGCTCTTGTCGAACGGGCGTATTCGGCAGCGCTCGGCTGGTACGCGACCGAATTCCAGAAAATCGAGTTAGAAGGAAAAACAACAACAAGCAATTTCCAGGATCAGTATTACCAAGCGATGCTTCGGTGGATCTTCGTCATTGGGTCTCACGGCGCCCACGCGTATTAAACGGTATCATTCAAAGGACACTATATGAAACATTATTTTTCACTCATAATAATTCTTCTGATTGTTTCAGTATTTTCCCTGTATGCAGATTCAAAGATCAAGGTTGTTACCACGCTCCCGGACCTCAAAAGCATTACAGAGGAAATTGGCGGCGACAAAGTTGACGTATTCGCTATCGCGACTGGCTACCAAAACCCACACTTCGTCGACCCAAAACCGAGTTACATCCTCAAGCTTGCGAAGGCAGATCTGTTTGTTACGGTCGGTTTAGATTTGGAAACCGGATGGGTGCCACCGCTTCTCAACAGTGCTCGCAACGCGAAGATTCAAAAAGGAAGTGAAGGATACATCGACGCCTCGACGAACGTTCCACTGCTGCAGGTTCCATCCAGTGTGAATCGTGCGGAAGGCGATATCCATATCTACGGAAATCCACATTTCTGGATCGACCCGGTACGTGGAAAACAAATTGCTGAAAATATTTTTCAAGGATTGGTGAAGGCATCACCGGATAACCAAAATTATTTTCAGACAAATCTTAAGACCTTCAACGATAGGATCGATACGAAGACCAAAGAATGGATTACAAGGATGGCACCGTACAAAGGTTCCAAGATCATCGCGTATCACAACGAGTGGCCATACTTCGAGGAACGCTTCGGACTTAAAATCGTTGATTTTCTCGAACCGAAGCCAGGCATCCCCCCATCACCGAATCAACTGGTGAAGGTCATTGGAGAGATCAAGCGAGAGAATATCAAGGTCATCATCTCTTCGCCGTACTTCACAACGGAATCTGCCGACCTCGTTGCACGACAAACTGGCGCGAAGGTCGTCGTTCTTGCAACATCTGTGGGTGCAGAGGAACATATCAAAACATTTTTTGACCTTTTTGATTACAATGTCAATAAATTGGTTGAAGCGTTCAAATAAGTTTCAGGCAAATACTTTTAGGAGATTGATCCATGCTTGACATGTTTACGCAAGATTTCATTTTCAACGCGCTCAAGGTGAGCATCATCATGGGACTGCTGCTTTCCTATCTCGGTGTCCACGTCGTTGGGCGGGGAATCGTGTTCGTTGATCTTGCCCTCGGACAGATATCGATGCTCGGCGTCGCCTTTGCCGGATTCATCGAGAAGGACGCGACGCTCGTTTCGATCATCTTCACGATGGGTGGCGCGTTCCTGCTCTCGTTCATCAACATCACAGACAAGCGGCTGAAGCAGGAGGCAATCATCGGAATCATTTATGCGGTGGCGTCAGCGGCAACAGTGCTCTTCATCGCAAAGACTCCTCATGGCGAATCTGATATCTCTGAAGTGCTCTTCGGAAGCCTCTTCACCGTCGCTCCCGATCAGATTCTCCACATGGCAATTGTATTTGGGATCATCGGAATCGTTCAGGCGATCTTTCATAAGAAATTCTTCCATCTTACGGAAATGTTTGAGCAGCGCGAGAATGAGAAGGTGGGCGTGTTTAACTTGTGGAATTTCTTATTCTACCTCTCGATCGGCCTCTCCATTGTACTTGCTGTTCGTGCCGGAGGAGTAATTCCGGTGTTCTCCTACCTGATCATCCCCTCAGTTTCGGCGATCATGCTCGCCAAGTCTAACTGGTCAGTCGTTCTCATCGCGATGGTCATTAGTGTTCTCGGTGGCTTTGGGGGATTGATGTTTGCCCTTCACTTTGACTTCCCGGCTGGTTCATCGATTGTTGCGATCCTCGGCACTATCTTTGTGTTAGTGTCAATCATTCGATTTGCCAAAGGCACCCTACACAAGTAACGGCTCGGGTGATTGATTGTGTATCTGGAAGAGATTTTAGGTAACGATGTAATTCATCTGCCTCAAAATTTCTGTGACGCGATTTCGCTGGTCACCCTGGATCTCAATCTCCATTCCTTTCACTGTACCCCCCGCTCCACAATGTTGTTTGAGGATTCGCGCTATCTCGGTCATCGTCGAAGGATTATGTTGTAATCCCGAAACGATCGTGACCGCCTTTCCCTTTCTTCCAACCGTTTCGAGAGAGACACGAACCTTCTTTCCTTTTCCGTCATGCTCGACACTGTTGGGCTTGGTCCGACCCGCTTGAGGTACGGGTCCATCTGTTGGGGGCAACAATTGCCGTAACTCGGAGAGATCTCTGAAACGTTTCTGATGAGACATTGGCTATTCGAGCATTCACTCCCACTGAATCGAGTAATGTGGCAAGACGTCGATTGCGATATCTTTAACAGCATCGAGACTCGATTGTAGTTCGGGAGTCATGTACGTCCAACGATCAAAGAACTCTTGAACCTTTTTCCCATCGCCATTGCCTTCTAAAATCAAGAGCTCAGATGCGAGAGCTTTGACACCATCTCTGATTTTGCTAAAGTCAATTGACCACGTCTTTTTCTCGTGATTAAAGATAACTGCACCCTGTTTTGTCAGGTAGTTCAATTCAATAGCCGCCGCCTTTCCGTGCGCTTCATTGAGACCAAAGCGGATCGACCGGAACAGGCTGCCCAAGTATGAAATATAAAATTCATTTTCTCTTTTTTTATCGATCACACCTTTATCGAGCAAGAGTGCAAGTGAATGCAATCCTGCAATGTCTGCCTTTTCCTCCTCGAGCGGACTGTAGCTCGGTCCAATGGAAGCGTTTGCTGCCATCCCTTTATTCGGTCCGACCTTTACTGTGCGAGGACCGACTGCGTGACAGATTTCGTGCATCAAGACAACCTGGAAAAAACCTTCATCGGAGAGATATCGCTGCTGTTGTGGATCGATCAGCCGTAGACTTACAGGCTTGATGATTGTATTGAATCGCGCGGTAAACATGTTTTTCCAGAATGTCTTCTTTGTCCCCTTCTTGGCATGTACTTCGGGATCATTGGGCAAATTCGTCGCAACTGCCTGATAGCCAACGGCAGCTTCACCCTTACGTATGATATCGCGAACGATAACAAATTTAGCAGTCAGTCCCTTGACCTCTGATTTATATTCTGGAGGGATCGGCAAATTCTCTTCCATGTCCTGTAGATAACTCGTATAGATTTCCAGTTTTTTCGATTCCTCTTGATCAACCACTTCTATACTGGCTTCGTACTTTGCTTTGATCCCCTTGATCCCGTCTGCGTATGTCTCATAGGGACCAAAGACGATATCGAACTTACTCCCTTGCATGTCAATCCATGAAACATCCGATTGAAAGTATTGATCTGATCTCAATGCCTGTGCTTTTAGTCGAAGATAGTTTGCAAACGACTCATTATCTGCCAGGTAAGCGCACTCCTCTACGAGCTTGGCAATCTTTTCGATATACGGCTTATACTCATCGTGAAAAGGGACTGCTTTGTAGCCTCCCCTCCCATCTTCGCGAATAACTGTGTAGGGAGACATGAATGCCGTACGATCAGCTTCCGACAAACCCTTCACATAAGCGTCAAATTGTTGTTCGGTCATTCCACGCGGATAGAACTCCTCCCCAGCATAGTATTTCCGGTCTCCAATAAACGGTACGTACTCATTGAGCAGCTCGAAAGGACCGCCGTTCCTCTCGAGAAGCGTACGAAGCTTGGCAGTCTGTTCATCTCCCTGGAGTCTCGCCAAGCTATCACGCAAATTCTTGCCGTAGGTGGAAGTTTGCAGCCAGTAAACTGTATCAAGATATTCTGATGCCTCCACCAATTTCTTGAGGAGCGTCTTGTCTCTGACCGAATACTTGCTTGCGTCAAACGTCATCTCATACGGTGAATACTGCGCAAGGTATTTTTCATTCGTCGATTGCGGAGGTGAAGGGATTTGGGCATACAACGGCACATCCAATGTCAGTATGAACAAAAAGCAGAACCAGATTGATAATAACATGTGAATCCTCATTCGTGAGTAATTGGTCATTATAAAAAACCTTTCAGCCATTCCCAAATGGACATGAGTACCCAATTTGCCCAATTATCTTTGGATAATCTTCACTGAGAGTCGTCGGTTTTATCCCTCGTCACAACCTGCCTGCTTCCCATTTGCCATATTCCTCACAAGACTGCTCATAGCCAAATCAATTTTGGGAATCGGAGAGAGTCTCACCTCGAACCGAAAAGAATGGATTTTCACCTGATCAGCAACCGATACCATTAAATCGTTTGTTTCATGTACCATGAATGGGAGAACAGTGAAGTGCATTTAGCCATCAATGAATTAGACCGAACAGTACCAGCCGACCAAATCCAAGAGCACAATGAAACGCGTTCCACAATGATACCGTCTCTTGTTGAGGAAGGAATCGAGGTCCGCGAAACAATCGCTCCGGAATTTTCTGAATTCTTGACTGCCGATGCCTTGCGGTTCGTGGCGAAAATATCTCGACAGTTCTCCAGGCAACGTGAGCTATTATTGCGACGAAGGGCTGAGAGGCAAATCGAAATCGATCATGGGAAATTACCTTCGTTCTTGTCAGAGACGAAACATATTCGGAATTCTTCCTGGGCAATCGCATCGGTTCCATCTGAACTTCATGATCGTCGGGTGGAGATCACCGGACCGGCAGGTGACACGAAAATGGTCATTAACGCACTGAACTCCGGGGCAAATGTATACATGGCAGATTTTGAAGATGCTCAATCCCCGACATGGGAGAATACTCTTCGCGGCCAACTAAATCTTCGCAACGTTATTCGAGGAACCATCCAATACATCAGCCCCGATGGTAAGAACTATCAGCTGAATAAAAAAGTCGCAGTGCTGATGATGCGCCCTCGAGGGTGGCACCTACATGAAAAACATGTCTATGTCGATGGCATACCAATCTCTGCAAGCCTCTTCGACTTCGGGATATTTTTCTATCACAACACCTTCGATCTTCTAAGGAAAGGCACACAACCATATTTCTATCTTCCCAAGATAGAAAACCACTTCGAGGCGCGTCTATGGAACGATGTGTTCACCTTCTCCGAAAACGAGCTTGGCAATGCACGCGGAACCATCAAAGCGACTGTTCTTATTGAAACAATTCTCGCCGCATTTGAAATGGATGAGATCCTCTATGAGCTACGAGAGCATTCTGCGGGTTTGAACTGTGGACGCTGGGATTATATCTTCAGCTTCATCAAGAAATTCCATAAATACCGTTCTTTTGTTTTGTCTGATCGTTCGAGCATCACAATGGACAAAGGCTTTCTCGCATCCTATGTGAAACTATTGATCCAGACATGCCATAAGAGAGGCGCCCACGCGATGGGAGGAATGGCAGCACAGATTCCGGTGAAAAATAATGACGGAGCGAATACGATGGCATTTCATAAAGTGCGGGCAGATAAAGAGCGCGAAGTCCATGAGGGTCACGATGGAACATGGGTCGCTCACCCGGGGATGGTCTCTGTCGCGAAAGAGGTATTTGATGAACGGATGGAAGGAAGCAATCAGGTACACATTCAACGCGAGAACGTCGTAATCTCAGCGAACGATCTTCTTGCTGTGCCTGAAGGACCAGTTACAGAACAAGGACTTCGAACGAATATTGATGTCGGCATCCAATATCTCGAAGCGTGGCTCAGAGGAGCGGGCGCAGTCCCGTTGTACAATCTGATGGAAGACGCCGCGACTGCTGAGATTTCTCGGGCACAAGTGTGGCAGTGGATTCATCATAATATTTCGACGGTGGAAGGGAAACATATTACTGTTGAATCGGTTCGTCAAACGATACGAGAGGAGCTGGAAAACATTCGCACAATGGTGGGGGATCTACGCTTTCGTGAAGGCAGATTTGAGTTGGCGGCAACACTTTTTGATCGAATTGTTACTCAGGAAGAATTTGTTGAATTTCTCACCTTACCCGCTTATGAATATCTTTAGACAATAAACCTTGAGGAGCGAAGATCATGCATCAAAACAATGGACTTGGCCAGCGATGGCAAACAGAGGAACGATGGAAAGGAATTATCCGAGCGTATTCTCCCGAAGATGTTTACCGGCTCCGTGGATCGGTTCACATCGAGAATACTCTCGCAACGATGGGTGCCAGGAAACTCTGGGAGTTGCTGAATACAGAACCATATGTGGCAGCGTTAGGTGCACTGACAGGGAATCAAGCTATCCAACAGGTGAAGGCAGGTTTGAAAACGATTTATCTCAGTGGGTGGCAAGTCGCGGCAGATGCTAACAACGCGGGGCAGATGTATCCCGATCAAAGTCTTTACCCTGTCGATAGTGTGCCCACGGTTGTCCGCAAAATCAACAATGCTTTCATCCGCGCAGATCAGATTCAGCATGCAAAAGGTAAAACCGATATCGATTGGTTTGCGCCGATCGTCGCAGATGCCGAAGCCGGCTTCGGCGGCTGTCTTAATGCCTTTGAATTGATGAAAGGGATGATTGAAGCAGGTGCTGCCGGGGTACACTTTGAGGATCAATTGGCTTCTGCAAAAAAATGCGGACACATGGGTGGCAAGGTGTTGGTGCCGACAATGGAATTCATTCAAAAATTGGTCGCTGCACGATTGGCGTCTGATATTCTCGATGTTCCGACAATCCTCATTGCGAGAACGGATGCCAATAGTGCTCAATTGATCACCAGCGATATCGATCCAAGAGATCATACATTTCTTACAGGTGAACGGACACAGGAAGGATTTTATGTCATGCGTGGTGGGTTGAATGCTGCCATCTCTCGAGGTCTTGCATACGCACCGTATGCCGACATGATCTGGTGTGAAACTTCGGAACCGAACCTTGAGGAAGCGCATCGCTTCGCCACTGCGATCCACGCAGAATATCCGGGCAAGTTTCTCGCGTATAATTGCTCCCCATCGTTCAACTGGAAACTGAAACTGGATTCCTGCACAATCGCGAAGTTCCAAAAGGAGCTTGCTACGATGGGTTACAGATTTCAATTTGTAACCCTTGCAGGCTTCCATGCCCTCAACCATTCCATGTTCAAGCTCGCTCAAGCATATCGAGAGTGGGGAATGACTGCATACGCTGACTTCCAGGAGACCGAATTTAACAGTGAAATCTCCGGCTATAAAGCCGTCAGACATCAGGAGTTCGTGGGCACAGGGTTTTTTGATGAACTCACCCAAGTCATCACAAATGGATCTTCATCCACCCTGGCGCTTACGGGTTCAACGGAGGAACAACAATTTCACATCACTCCGTCGAACGGAACACCCTCCAAACACGCTGTTAAGCATTCCATAAAAAATGTTTGACCGTCTCACTTGAATTCAAACTACAAATTGCATACATTTTTTCAATTGTGTTACGGAGGATATTCAAATGTCGGTAGAGGCTAATAAGCTCGTCGTCCGTCGATACTTTGGAGAGTTGTTGAATAATGGCAATCTCCAAGTAGCGACAAAAATCTTTAACCGCAATTTCATTTATCACGACACGGGAGCTTCAGAGGCAATTACTGGAATCGAGAATTTTAAGCTGTTCGTTTCACAGTTCCGAACAGCCTTTCCAGATGTTCACTTTACCCCCGAGGAAGAAATCGCCGAGAGCGACCGCGTGATGGGACGGTTCTCATTTCAGGGAACACACAAAGGGCTGTTCAAGGGGATTCAGCCGACAGGGAAAGAAATCCGTCTCAATGGAGTGAAGATTTTTCATTGCAAGGATGGAAAAATAAAGGATATCTGGGTTTACCTCGATATGTTTAACCTGATGCACCAGCTTGGCGCTCTTCCTCCTCCTCCCCCAAAGAAGTAATAAAGTTGTTTCTCACAGATTCTTTCATTATGTTTTGAGCGTTAAAGCTTTATGTGCCGCTCAACAGGTTCAAGACCCATTTATGAAGGAATCGCTATCTATGAAAGCTATCTTATCACTTGCTGTACTCACCATTGCTTTCTGCGGACTTCTGTATCCACAGGTTACCGAGAATTTGAAAGTTGGTGATGAAGCACCAGATTTTTCCCTTCCCTACGCCACGAAAGATTCTATCGGTTCGTATGACTTGAGGCTTTCAAGTCTCTTTGGGAAACAAAGTATTATTCTTGCGTTCTATCCCGCGGACTGGAGTGGTGAATGCACAAAGGAAGTGTGCACCTTACGCGATAACTTTCCGGATCTTTCCAAACTGAACGCGGAGATCCTCGCCGTCAGTGGAGATTACGAATATTCTCATCACGAATGGGCAAAGCACCACAATCTCCCCTTCAAGCTTATTGCCGATCATAAGCATGAAGTCGCGAAAACATACGGTAGTTTCAATGAGGCTGCAGGTTACAACAAACGAACCGTCTATGTGATCGACAAACAAGGTAAGATCGCATACATCGATCTTAGCTATAGCGTTCGAGATATGAACTCGTTTCAAAAACTTCAAGCTGCGCTCAAAGATCTCCAATAACATCTCTGTCTGGCGGCAAACACATACGACGCGTTCTCAACGCAATAATCGTTGCGCTGCTCCTTCTGACGTGTGACGTGCCGGGGCAATCGCGTGACAGCCTTCGTCTACCAGGCGAGAAGCATTTGAGCAATATTCGCCAGTTGACATTTGGCGGTCAGAATGCTGAAGCGTATTTCTCCTTTGACGGAAAGAAACTTGTCTTTCAATCGCAACGGGATAGCTTCCAGTGCGATCAGATCTACACGATGAATCTCGACGGCTCCCACGTCAAACTCGTATCGACTGGTAAAGGTCGCACGACATGTTCGTACTTTCTTCCAGATGGTGCACATGTTCTGTACGCCTCAACACACCTTGGCAACGAGCAATGTCCACCTTCACCGGATCGGAAGCGAGGATACGTATGGTCTCTTTATCCCTCCTATGACATCTTCATCGCCGACACGAACGGTACCATCACGAAACGGTTGACCGACACACCGGGCTATGATGCTGAAGCAGTCATTTCCCCTATCGGCGATAAGATTGTATTTACGTCCATCCGAAGTGGTGACCTTGAAATCTATTCGATGAACCTCGACGGTTCCGATGTCAGGCAACTAACACATGAACTTGGGTATGATGGCGGACCGTTCTTCTCACCTGACGGAAAAAAAATAGTATACCGCGCATACCATCCAACAACGGAAAGAGAGATCTCTGACTATAAAGCACTTCTGACGGAAGAAAAGATCAAGCCGATGAACCTTCAGATCTGGTTGATGGATACCGATGGATCGCACAAAACTCGGCTTACGAACAATGCCGCGGCAAACTTCGCACCGTTCATGCACCCCGATGGCCAGCACATCATTTTTGCCTCGAATATGGCAGATACATCGCGTATCCCCATGAATTTTGATTTATACATGATCAGAACGGATGGCACACATCTCGAACGGATCACCTATAACGAGACCTTCGATGGCTTCCCCATGTTTAGTCAGGATGGACAGTGGCTTGTCTTCGCATCCAATCGTCATGCTAAACAACCGAGGGAGACAAATATATTTCTCGCGGAGTGGAAAGATTAACTCAAGCCTCCATGGGAAGGAAGATCTTTCATACGAAACGACGTGAACCTCACTCACTGAACCGACAGTTCATAGCTTTGCCCTTTAGATCAAAGATAGCACTCTTCTTCTTCGTTTCCCTTGCCTCTTGCGTATTACATAGTTGTACAGGTTCTGAAGAAACAAAGGAATACGGTCCCGGAACATTTTCACTTACCGGCACGATGCAACATACCGGCGTCGAGCATGGATGTTGGCAATTCATCGCCGCGGACGGAGAGTCATACGAGCTGATGGGTGATAATCTCAATTCCCTTTTTCATGACAAGCTTCACGCAGAGCTTGTCGTCCGTGAGATTCCCGATATGATGAGCACGTGTATGACCGGCAAAGTTGTTGAAGTACTCCACATCATCCATACCTCCCAGTGATCGTACAATAACACAATGAAGACAAGACTACACCATGCGGTGATAATGCTCCTCCTCCTTATTGGGTGCGCCCCGAAGGTCAGCGAGTATCTATCTACTGACATTACCGCTCAGGAGCTTAGAGACCACGTGAAGTATCTCGCCTCAGATGAGCTTCGTGGTCGCAGAACCGGAGAAGAAGGAAACAAACTTGCTGCCGCGTATATTGCCGGATACTTTGAGCGAGCCGGGTTAACCCCCGCAGGTGACCATGGGAGCTATTTTCAAAATTTCTCGTTCATTGCCGCAAGACGAGTGGGTGAAAGCAACAGCCTGAGTATACATTCAGGAGAAATAACACGTCGTTACAAGTCTGAGGAAGAATACCGGACCCTCTCCTTCTCTGAAGATACGTTGGTGACAGCACCTGTAGCATTTGTAGGATACGGGATCTCAGCACATGACTCACTCACCTATGATGACTACGCGAGCATCCACGTTAAGAACAAAATTGTTATTGCATTACGATACTCTCCCGGGGGACCCGGAAACAATACGTTCGCTCGCTTCGCAAGCCTCATCGATAAATCGATCACCGCCCGTGAAAAGGGAGCGGCGGCTATCGTCTTCCTCACAGGTCCTCCTGGTAAAGAGGGCTCGGAGTTAAAAGACTTCCTTAAACAGTACAACTTTCCAAACTCCGGTATTGCCGCGATTTGCATGCGCTGGTCTGACATTGATTCTCTTCTCCGTCCGCAGGGAAAAAACCTGTACGACATCCAGCAGCACATTGATTCAACGCAAACACCATCCTCCTTCGAAATCCCTAATACAATGGTGACACTACGAACACAGATCATCAAAGTCTACAGCCAGAGCGCAAATGTTGTCGGATTTCTGGAAGGGACAGATTCAACCGTCAAAGATCAGGCATTGGTCATCGGCGCACACATGGATCACCTTGGTCTGGGAGGACAGGGTTCTGGATCCTTGAAACCGGACACTGTGGCTATTCATCATGGCGCAGATGACAATGCTTCAGGTACCGCAGGTCTTATCGAGACTGCCCAATATCTTGCCTCGCAACGACAATCAGTTCGGCGGAGTATCCTCTTTATCGCGTTCACTGGTGAAGAACTTGGACTGTTCGGTTCTGATTATTACGTCAAACACCCATTCGTACCCATTGAGCGAACGATTGGAATGATCAACATGGACATGATCGGTCGGATGAAAGACAGCACACTGGTCATCGAGGGAATGGGAACGTCATCGATGTGGGAAGAACTTGTGAAGAAAGAAAACCGCGATTCCTTGCGTCTCAAACTCAAACCGGACGGTTTCGGTCCGAGCGATCATTCGTCCTTCTATGGGAAAGATATCCCGGTATTGTTTTTCTTCACTAACCTCCACGATGATTATCATCGACCCTCCGATACATGGGACAAGATCAACTATACTGGTGAACAAAAAGTCGTGGAGATGGTAACCCGGATTGCAAAGGACGTCTCGACAGCCCCAGTGAAGCCAGCATTCACAAAAGTTGTAGCCTCCGCGGGGATGAATACCGTAGGCGATCGCACGAATCTTCGTGTGAGCTTGGGTGTAATTCCTGATTACGCCGATGAAGGAGTAGGCTTGAAGATTTCAGGCACTCGTGCAGGAAGCGCTGCGGAGAAAGCTGGCTTAAAAGCCAACGATGTGATCATCAAACTCAGTGGTAAGGAGGTGAAGAATATCTACGACTATATGCATGTCCTTGAAGAACATAAACCTGGAGATCACATTGACGTCATTATTAAACGCGGATCCGCTCAGATAACTCTGCAAGCAACGCTGGAAGCGCGTCAGTGAAGTCAACCTCACATGCCTGCACCTGTCAACATCTCTACGTATGACAATATATGACGTTTAACTTCCAGGCTCTGTCGAAGGGAGGTACTTTTTTACTGTCTTCAACAACTCCTCCAGATTATACGGCTTCGTGACGTACGCGGCTGCATTAAAGGCTTCCACGGTCTCAATTGCCTTCGGATCGTTGTAGCCCGTGATGAAAATAAATGGGAGTGATTTGTATTTAGGATCCTCACGCACTTTGGAGAAGAAGGAAAATCCATCAATGCCCGTGAGTTTGACATCCGTAACAATCATGTCGAGATCAAGCAGACTGAGTTGTCGCAATCCTTCCTCCGCAGATTCGACACTGACTACGTTCAGCCCCTCCATCTCTAATAACATCGTAAGAACTTCACGTTGTTGTGCTTCGTCTTCCACTAAGAGAATCGCTGGTACTTTCTTCATGAGTTGATTAAACGAGGGCTTTTCATAGGTATGATGATTTCAGGGGAGCTTGCTAGGCTACAACATCTTCTTCGCAATTTCCCGCAATTCATCCTTCGTCAAAAACTGTTGCACGAGGGGAAAAAGAATATAATTTTCTTTATGGATATGATTCACAAACAATTGCACGACACTTTTAGAAACGGTCGATAATCTCTTAATCGCAGAGAAACTATCACGATGCTTTTGTATGTCCTGTACCGCATCGGTGAGCTGTTTAAAACCTTTCTTCAGTTTCTTATGGTCGTTTCGCATGACACGTGTCGGGCCTTCGACATAGCGTTCGAGCACAGGAAATAACGCGGCCTCTTCTTTGTAGTTGTGCACGCTTACTTCTTCCTCAATGAACCGTAACGCAGCGTTAATCTGGTTGAAATGTCTCGTCGAATATCCATCCTGTGAAAAGGCATGAACAGCTTTGTTGAGAAGCTTCAACTGAACCAACGCCTCATTATGCTCTTGCATCAATTGAGCGATGGGATCCGCAGATGTTTTCTTCATGGAATGTATAGCGGAGGTGGCTTACTCGAGTTCGATGAGTGTTGTGTAACGCATTTTGCCATCCACAAGAAGGGTTTCAAGCTGCTGGACAAGCTGCGCCATCCGCTCATCTTGGTCTTCGAGTTGATCATACTCTTCCATGCTCTTGAAAACAAAAACCTCGGAAAAGCTGTTCTTCTTCCCCTTATGTTCATAGATTGAATATTCTTTCCCATTGCTTTGAGCAAAATGCTCTTTCATTGCCTGGGTGAGCGCAAGGTAATCCTCTCGTTTTTCCGGGTTGACATCATATGAAATTGTAAAAATTACTTTAGCCATAGAACCTACCTTTCTGTGTATGGATCAATATACAAAATTTTTCAATATCCCGACACAAAAATTTTCAAAATCCTGCATCTCGAATTTCTTTTTCGGTCATCCCAAAATAATGCCCGATTTCGTGGAGAAGAACCTCATAGATCCTGTCACAGATTTCCTTCTCGGAGGTGCAACGGCCTTCAATATTTTTTTGGTAGAGAGAAATCTTATCAGGAGCTACCGGGGTCGTTCCATACCAGGGTCCTCGGGCGGGCAACGGAATTCCCTGATACAGACCGAGCAAATGATACTTGGACGGCAAGCGAAGTTTGCGAACCAACTCCTCGTCGGGGAAATCCTCAACTACCACGCCGACATTTTCGATCGCCTGTTTGAAACGCTCGGGCAGGCGGTCAAACGTTTGCTCAACAATGAGCTCAAAGGATTCGCGATCCATCACTTACGCCAGACTTGGAAAGAGCAATCGCAGCACTGTAACGATCATCCCTACGAGAATGCCACATGCGCCTAACCCGATTGCCAAAATCGTTATCCATGCCCTATCTAACAATTTTTGTATTCCAAGAAATAAGAGAACCATCGACCAGAGCGTGAACGTTCCATCAAGTATTAACAAGACAACATAAATATTCGGCTTGAGAAGATAGGGAGAAGGATTAGACGTAAAATAATACTGACCGAATGAGAGAAGCTTGATCGGAAGGATCAAAAAAATAGATAGATCAATAGGGATGAGCGCATAAACGGCAATTGCAAATGCATCCCGAAGACGCACCTTCGATCGGACAATTTTTCCCAGGCTTGCTATAAGAACACCTAACGTGAAGAGCGTGAAAATTCCCAAGGGGGGACCAACAGCAACGCTGGCAGTAAGAATATTCAGAAGGGACTCGGCATGATCGCCAGCCTTCGTTATCCAGAAGATTGAGTAGATGATAGCTACTCCACTGAGCATTGAAAGCGGCACCACATAATTTTTATGTTTAGCGATCGCAATCGTATGGAACGTCTTCCTCGGTCGCTCGAGGATGTTCCAAGCGGTTGCGAAGAGATCGAGATTCTCTACCCGCGCCTGCAGGAAACTACCACACGATGAACAATTGATCGCAAGATGATGATTCTGATAGTGACAAACAGGACAATCAAGCATGCTCATGAATCACGCATTGAATGGTTCGAAGCGAGCGGTAAAATGCCGGAGCAGAGGTGCCTCCGAAACAATCCGGTATCCGCACAGCTCAGGGCGCCTTTGATACACTTCAATCACGGCTTCGATCACGTAATCGATGTGGCTTTGAGTGTACACACGTCGTGGGATTGCTAAGCGCACAAGTTCTAATGCAGGTGGAATGAATTTCCCTGTTATCTTATCCGTCCGACCAAACATGACACTACCGATCTCGACAGAACGGATTCCTCCCATTTTGTAAAGCTCACACACGACCGCTTGACCGGGGAATTGCTCTGACGGGATATGAGGAGCAAACCGCTTTGCATCAAGATAGATGGCGTGCCCTCCCGGCGGTTGAAGGATGGGGACCCCTGCTTGCAACAATTTTTCGCCTAAGTACTCGACAGATCTGATTCTATAGGTGAGATAGTGTTCATCCAGAACTTCTTCAAGTCCTTGCGCCATGGCTTCGAGATCGCGCCCTGCTAGTCCACCATACGTCGGAAAGCCCTCGGTAACAACGAGGATATTCCGTGCACGGATTGCCGTTTCATCATCATTCATACCAAGGAATCCACCCATGTTGACAAGCGCATCCTTTTTTGCGCTCATGGTGCAACCATCAACGTAAGAGAACATCTCCTGGGCAATCTCTTTGACTGATTTATGTTCGTACCCTTTTTCTCGTTTCTTGATGAAGAATGCATTCTCTGCAAAACGGCACGCGTCGAGGAAAAAAGGGATTTTGTATTTCACAGCGACAGCTTTTGTGTGACGAATATTTTCCATCGACACTGGTTGACCTCCACCTGCATTGTTTGTCACCGTCAACATGATGAGCGGTACATTCTCTCTTCCCTTTTCAAGAATAAATCGCTCAAGGGCGGTGATGTCCATATTCCCTTTAAAGTCGGCGATTGCGACTGGATCTTTCCCGAGTGGGTTAAGAAAATCGAAGGCTTGAGCGCCTGTGAACTCAATGTTTGCCCGCGTCGTATCAAAATGTGTGTTATTAGGGATGCACTTATGTGGACCGCCAACAAGCGTGAAAAGGATTTTCTCCGCCGCCCTTCCCTGATGGGTTGGGATAATATACTTAAACCCTGTCAGCTCTTTGGCAATTTTTTCGAATCGGAAAAAACTCTTCGCCCCAGCGTACGATTCGTCACCCTCCATCATGCCCGCCCATTGTTTTGCACTCATCGCCGACGTGCCACTATCAGTCAACAAATCAATTAACACATCGTCTGCACGAATCAAGAAAGGATTGTATCCCGCCTCACGAAGGATACGTTCACGTTCCCGACCAGTTGTAAATCGGACCGGTTCGACCGACTTGATTTTAAATGGTTCTATGATCGTTTTCATCGGTGTAACTGATTGTTCGAGCATAATCTACGATAAAATATCGTTTGAAGCAATGGACGAGAATAAAAAACCCGATCGGAGTAGACCGGGTGTACGGTGTTGCTTCACTCTTCTCTGAAATTATTCTGAATCATATTTGATGATCGAGAAGACATCAAATCCCTTTAGCTTATCGCGACCTCTCAAGAATGTCAGCTCGATGAGGAAGGCGAGGCCAATGATCTCTCCGCCTAATTTTCTCACGAGATTGCATGCGGCAATCACGGTGCCTCCAGTTGCAATCAAGTCATCGACAATCAGAACTCTTTCCCCTTTGTTGATTGCATCGGTGTGAATCTCAAGCGCGTCGGTTCCATATTCAAGTTGATATTCTTCCCTCAACGTTGACGAAGGAAGTTTCTTCGGTTTGCGGACAGGAACAAACCCCGCATCCAGTCGACACGCAAGCGCGCTGCCGAAGATAAACCCTCGTGATTCAATGCTCACGACCTTATCAATTGATTCGGTCCTATAGCGATCATAGAATATATTGATCGCTTGATGGAAAGCCGTTTTGTCTTGCAGCAACGTTGTAATATCTCTGAAGACAATCCCCTTCTTTGGGAAGTCCGGAACATTTCGAATATGCCGCTGTAGAGCGTGTGGAGTTTCAGTTACCATTCCAACGTTTCCTTCTTAAGAAATGAATCAATACCCTTTTTGAAGTCTTCAGTTTTTCGTGTGAGCGAATTCAAATTCGCCGCGTACTCAAGCGCATCTTTCTCGCTCATCTCATGGAACCTCACAAACAGGTCTTTAGTCAGCGTAATTGATGAGGAGCTTGTCGTTCGAGCTAGCGTCTCCGCAAATGCGTAGACTGTCGATGATAACTCGTTGTCTTCCACAACCTCCGATACGAGTCCCTTAACCTTCGCGGCAGTCGCATCGAGAATATCACCCCGTAAGACGAATTCCCGCGCAGCTCCCTCACCCATCCTCTTGATAAGGTAAAGAAGAATAACAGCGGGAAGGAACCCCAATCTTACTTCGGGAGCGCCAAGTCTTGCTTTTTCCTTTGCAGCAAAGACAAAATCACATGCCGACGCCAGTCCACAGCCACCACCAAGAGCCGGACCATTCACCATTGCAATGACAGGCTTCTTCAGTCCATGGATCAATTGAAGCATGCGAGAAAGGTTACGTGCGTCTTCCAAATTCTCTGCTTGACCCAACTGTGTGCACCTCTGCAAATAGGCAAGATCCATTCCCGCACAAAACGAACTACCTTCACCCGTGAGGACAACAATACGCGAGCTGCTATTTCGGTTAGCCGAAGCGAAGGCATCGCTGATTTCTTTGATCATCACGTCATCAAGAGCATTACGTCGATCAGAACAGTTCAATGTAATCGTCGTGATGCGGTTCTCGGTGGACTCGGTGAGGGTGGTGTAATTCATGGGGCACAAAATAGCAAACTTCTTCTCCAATCTCAAGTGGAAAATAAAAAAGCTCTGCCCGACCTAAGGCGAGCAGAGCTTTGAAAGTGAAAATGATTCAATCATACATCATAGTAAAGCGAAAATTCATACGGATGAGGTCTGAGCTGCATGGGTTTAACCTCTTTTTCCTTCTTATATTCAATCCACGTTTCGATGACATCCTCTGTGAACACATCACCCTTCAGGAGGAACGCATGATCGCGCTCAAGATGTGCGAGTGCTTCATCAAGCGAACCGGGGGCAGTGGGCACCTTTTTGAGTTCTTTCGGTGAGAGATCATAGATATCCACATCAAGGGGCTTCCCCGGATCAATCTTATTCTTGATGCCGTCAATTCCCGCCATGAGAAGAGCTGAGAATGCCAAGTAAGGATTACATGAGGGGTCTGGACAGCGGAATTCAATGCGTTTGGATTTGGGATTGGTCGAGTACATCGGAATTCGTACTGCAGCGCTGCGGTTTCTCTGAGAATAGGCAAGGTTCACGGGGGCTTCAAAACCGGGCACCATGCGCTTATACGAGTTCGTGGTCGGATTTGTTATCGCGCACAGCGCAGGCGCATGCCGAAGAATTCCCCCGATAAAATGTAATGCCATATCGCTGAGATGCGCGTACTTGCTTCCGTAGAAGAGAGGTTTTCCACCCTTCCAAAGGCTCATGTGAACGTGCATACCCGACCCGTTGTCGTTAAAGATTGGCTTAGGCATGAACGTTACTGTCTTGCCGCGATTCTTAGCAACATTCTTGACAACATACTTATACTTCATCACATTGTCAGCCATCTTCAGAAGAGAATCGCGTCGCATATCGATTTCGGTCTGACCTGCGGTTGCCACTTCATGGTGATGCACTTCGACTCGAACGCCGATTTGCTCCATCGTCAAAGCCATCTCGGAGCGAATATCCTGGAGACTATCGATTGGTGAAGTCGGAAAATACCCTTCTTTGAAACGAGGTTTGTGTCCCAGGTTTGCGGAACCATTGCCGTTGCCATCCTTGCCACTGTTCCAGAAACCCTCATCAGAGTCTAAGTAATAAAAACCATAGTGGTGTGACTGATCGAAGCGTACGCTGTCGAGAATAAAAAACTCAGCCTCGGGACCAACATAACATTCATCCGCAATCCCTAAGGATCTGAGATATTCCTCCGCTTTAAGAGCAATGAATCGGGAATCTCTCGAATAGGGTTTCCTCGTCAAAGGGTCTTCAATATCGCAGATAATACTAATTGTCGGGATAGAAGTAAACGGTTCGATGAAGAACGCTTCAGGGTCAGGAAGAAGCAACATATCACTCTCATGGATGCGTTGAAAGCCTCGAATGCTCGACCCATCAAATCCCAAACCATCAACGAATGCATCTGGGGTGAATTCAGTCCGTGTTAACGAGAAATGTTGCCACTGACCCAACATATCACAGAATCGTAGATCAACAATTTTGATGTTGTTATCTTTTATTACTTTGAAAAGTTTCTCCACACTCTTTGAGTTTGGAGCTCCTGTTTTCGCTGGCATGTGCTTGTTCCTTAATTATGATAAATTATTTGTGATTAGTAATCTTTATTCGCATTGTCTCTTTGGTCGTTGACAACACAACACTTGTCCGTGTTCCTTGAACACCTTGCCACGATTGAACCTTCGCCAGAAGTTTTTCAAGGGTGAATGTATTATCAGTGCGAACCTTGAGTAAGTGCGAACCTTCTCCCGTAATGGCATGGCATTCGAGAATCTCGTCAGTTGCACTTGCATGCTCGACAAAACTATGAAAGTGTTTTGGTGAGTCAACAGAAACGAAAATGAATGCTGTTATGTCTTTCCCAAGTTTCTTTGGATCAATTGTGGCAAAGTATCCGGTGATGAGTCCACCCTCCTCAAGCTTACGCAAGCGATCACTTACTGATGGGAGTGAGAGCCCAACCACTTCTGCCAGATCGTTTCTCTTCGTCCTCCCATTCTTTTGAAGAAGATCCAGTAATCGAATGTCTATATCGTCAAGCAAGGTTGTTGTTCCTAAATTAGGAAGCTATTAATGAGGTATATACTAAATATATAAGGTATTATCCATTGAATACCTACTAATATAAGACATAGGGAGGACAATGTCAAGATCTTTTTTGAGTGAGGTTCCTCCCCTTTTCTGTTAGAGACTGGGTATGTGTTGCGCAGCTTTCCTTAGATTTCGGATGGCTTGAGGAATATTCTTTTTTGAGAAGATCGAATTGCCCGCAACGATAACTGTCGCTCCGGCTTGCACGAGCTTGAACGCATTGCTCTCGTCCACCCCACCATCTACTTCCAATTCGACATGAGAGTCAGCGTTGGCAATGAGTGCTGAAATTGCTTCGATTTTCTTCAACATAGAAAAAATAAATTTCTGACCACCGAATCCGGGATTCACGGTCATCACGAGAACTAAATCAACATAGGGAATAATCTCCTTAACCGTAAGCGCAGGCGTCGCAGGGTTTAGCGTCACCCCGGCTTTCATTCCAAGCTCCTTGATTCGTTGAACAGTGCGATGAAGGTGAGAACAAGTTTCAACGTGAACCGTCAACCGATCACTGCCCGCCTTCTTGAAATCCTCAAGATACTGATCGGGATGTTCTATCATCAGATGAACATCAAGCGGAAGGTTCGTAATAGATCGAATTGCTTTCACGATGAGCGGACCAAAGGTGAGATTAGGAACAAAGTGGCCATCCATAACATCGAGGTGTAGCCAGTCTGCACCTCCCTTCTCAACAAGACGAATTTGGCGCTCGAGGTTTGAGAAATCCGCGGAGAGTACGGAAGGAGCAATCTTAATCATAATTGTGGAGAGTCGGATGATTAGTTTTCGAGTATTTCTTTTTTCTTTTCAGCACCTTGAACGACAAAAAGGTCTACAGCTTGACCATTGATCACCCTTTCACCTCCTCGAGGATACTGGTCAACCACCGTATTGGGGAGAAGATCTGCAGATGGAATATACGTAACGTTGCCACTTCTTAACCCCGAGCCAGAAAGAATAATTCCGGCTTGTGTCAGAGTCTTTCCCGTAACATCAGGCACGATAATGCTCTGTGAGACCGATCCCTGGCTGACAATTACTGAGACATAGACATCCTTCTTTACTTTCGTACCGGGGGCAATTTTTTGCTCGATGATGGTGTTTGTGGGAAACTCTTCTGATGACTGATACTCCACTGCACCAAGCTTTAGCCCTTCTCGCTCTAATCCGAATCTTGCATCTCGGAGTGTCCTCCCTTTTACATTCGGGACGGTGACCAAGAGCTCGCCCCCACTCACGGTTAAATATATCCGACGACCCTTCTTTACTTTATCTCCCGCCATAGGGTTTTGGATGATTACTTCACCCGCCGGATGTTCCCGGTCTAAGCGTACGTCGGCTTGTCTGCCTTCCAGACCCAGGGAATCAAGGATACGCTTGGCAAGATCGAAGTTGACTCCAACAACAGAGGGCACTGTAAGGACTCCTCCATGATTGACATACCATGGTATAACAAGATCGTTACACAGGAAAAAAAGAAGCAGAATAACGCCGAGATAAAGGAAAATTTTTCTCGATCGGTTGGAGGTGAGAATCTTTTTATAGTCCGGCGGCATTATTCATCCAAGTCGCTTTTTGTGGAGAAAATATAGGTATTACTTTCCTGAACTTCAACTCCCGTTCCCTACAGAAGCATTTGCAATCTACCAAAAAATGAGTAAATTATTTCATTCTCCCTATGACAGACGTCGAGCTTAAACAGCATATCGTCCGGATACTGTTGTATTATGAGATATTCGATCATCCTCTCACTGCGAAGGAATTATTTTATCTTTTCCCTCGCAATTCCTTGAAGAGGTCATCGTTTGAGGACGCGTTGGTCACATTATCGAAGAGGGGAACGCTCTCTTCAAGCAACGGTTTTTACTATCTGCCACATCAATCTAATGAGTTGACATCACTCCGCCTGCGGCGCGAGAAACTTGCACGGCATCGGTTCATGATTGCTCGTTGTATGGCACACATCATTAAACGGTGTCCATTCGTCAGGGGGATTTTTATCTCAGGCGATCTCTCAAAAGGTGTGGCGAATCCCAAGAGTGACATCGATTACGTCATTGTCACCGAACAGAACCGACTCTGGATCTGTAGAACACTCCTGACTCTTTTCAAGAAGATTTTCCTACTGAACAGCAAAAAATATTTTTGTTTGAATTACTACATCGACGCTAAAACACTAACTGTCGATGATAGAAATTACTATACTGCGACCGAGATTGCTCACTTAAAACCCCTGTATAACCATGAACTCTTTCTGAGGTTTATGAACGCGAATAGTTGGATCAGAAAGTACTTTCCTAACTATAAGGGTTTTGCCCTAAAGACTCATGAAGGAACTAGCAGGCGCTCATACTTGCAAAAGCTGCTTGAACTTGCCTTCAGAGGGAACTGGGTGCACCAATTGGATCGTTATCTCATGCAGACGATGCAACGTATATGGAAAAAAAGATATCCCCAATACGACGATGTAACACGTGAGAGAATATTCAGATGTAGTGAACACGAATCACGCGCTTATGTCGGTAATTTCTCTGATAAAGTTCTCTCGATGTATCAAAAGAAACTGAACGAACATAATCTGGCGTGACTCCGCTATACAATGAAGAAAATCTTCTGCATGGTGCTTCTGGTAATGCTATTTGCAAATGCTCCGATGGTGTCCGACAGGCAGGTTAGCGCAAAGCCATATGTGGTCATCCTTCGTTGCGCGGGAAGTACGGCAGTGCGGGCGAACGTGAGCTTCTGTTGCGAACGCTCGACCTGCACGCATTGACGTGCTTCCCGATGTTCCGCGCCGTTCGCGAAGCGAACAAGCGGAAC
>JACOSX010000115.1 GCA_016178625.1 Ignavibacteria bacterium | reverse complement strand
TTTTCGCTCCTCTCACTCTGTTTCACCCAAGAGCCCCTCCAGAAAAATCCTCTCGTCGAAAAAATAATTTCCCAGATTTCACCATCCAACATCAGAGCAAGCATCGAAAAGCTCGCCTCGTTTGAAACGCGTCACACGCTGTCAGACACCACTATCTCCTCGAAAGGAATTGGTGCTGCTCGTCGCTGGATCAAATCAGAATTCGAACGGTACTCGCGGTTGAGTAAGGGAAGGATGCAAGTCGGTTATCAAGAATTCACTTCTGAGCCCTCGACGCGTGTACCTCACCCAACGAGAGTGGTGAACGTTATTGCAACACTTAAACCAACGGACTCCAACTCATCCACATCGAGCCGCATTTTTATTGTCAGCGGGCATTACGATTCGCGGGCAACTAATGTACTTGACTCAATCAGCGCTGCGCCAGGGGCGAACGACGATGGAAGTGGAACGGCACTGGTCTTAGAACTTGCCCGTGTCATGAGCGAATACGAGTTCAACGCAACAATCATGTTCATCGCGTTCGCTGGTGAGGAACAAGGACTCCTCGGCTCAACATACTGCGCTGAGATCGCGCGGCAACAGGGGTGGACGATAAAGGGTGTCTTCAACAATGATATCGTGGGAAACATTAGAGGGGGAACTGGCGAAGTTGAAAGCACGTACGTCCGGCTCTTCTCCGAAGCGTATAGTCCACGCGACACAGGTGTGATCTTCCGACAACGGAATTCTCTCGGGTACGAAAATGATGGAGCTTCTCGGTCACTTGCCCGCTATATCAAAGAAATAGGCGAGAAATATTTTCACCATTTTGGAGTGAAATTAATTTACCGCCGCGACCGCTTTTTGCGAGGAGGGGATCATCTTCCTTTCCATGAACGTGGGTTTGCCGCCGTCCGATTTACTGAGGCAAAAGAAAATTTTGACAGGCAACACCAAAACATTAGAACAGAAGGGGGGCGGTCGTTTGGGGATTTGCCAGATGATGTCGATTTCGAGTATTGCGCGAACATTACACGTATCAATGCAGCCGCGCTGGCGTCGCTCGCGTTTGCACCGCCGGAACCAGAAGGAGTGGAAATTGTAACGAAGAATCTTGACTATTCAACAGAAATTCATTGGCGTCCGGTTGTTCACCCAACCGTTGCAGGCTATCTGGTCCGATACAGAGAAACCACTTCACCCACGTGGCAAAACGCCGTCTTCACACCAGATACGATGATCGCCAATCTTCCTTCAAAGGACGATTTCATTTTCGGCATCCAGGCAGTCGATAAGGATGGAAATTGTAGCCTTGTCTCACTCCCAAGGCCAAGCCGTTAGTTGTCAAACTCATTCACTTAACACATTGTTCATCGAGTTTTGGGTGGTGGCTCAGTTTCACAGGTGTCACGGTCCACACCGTGACACAAGCACAGAATTCGGTCACGGAATGGTCCGTGACCGCTGTGATTTCTCAAAGTGAGCCAGCACCGAGTTTTGAATAAAAAGGATTTTTTCGTATACTCTTCTCACCAACGTAATCACAAATTGTTGATTCAACAACAAATGTCCTTGACCCGATATCAAACCCACTGGCAGGTTGCAAACATCAATAATTTCTCAATTGCATTTTAGCCATTTGATTTCAAACAATGCATTGATCAGTTTATCCATCTCAATTTTAAAAAGGAGACAAGAAGTGCAGAACTTCGCAATCACTCGCACGGCATTATTTGCCGGGTTAACATGTGGTCTACTCTTATTCATCGTCGTCGCCACAAATGGATGTGGCGGCAGATCAAACGCAGATAATGAAATCCTGATAGGCGAATATTCATCACTGACGGGAACGACAGCCACATTCGGCACATCGACCCACAACGGACTGATGCTTGCAGTCGAGGAAGCGAATGCTGCTGGTGGAGTTCTCGGAAAGAAACTCAAGCTCCTGACTGAAGATGACCAATCGAAACCAGAAGAAGCAGCGTCCGCCGTGACGAAACTGATCAACAGAGATCAAGTGAAAGGGATCATCGGTGAAGTTGCTTCGTCGCGCAGCCTCGCTGCTGGACCAATCTGCCAGTCAAATGGTGTCCCGATGATCAGCCCATCCTCTACTAATCCCAGAGTGACTCAAGTAGGCGATTACATTTTCCGTGTCTGTTTCCTCGATCCGTTCCAGGGTGAAGTTATCGCGAGATTTGCCTTCAACTCTCTGAAAGTCAAACGCGTCGCAATTCTGAAAGATGTCAAAAACGATTACAGCGTTGGTCTCGCACAATTCTTTGGGACGAAGTTCAAGGAGTACGGTGGTGAAATTGTCGCTGAGCAAGCATATAGTGAGGGAGACAACGACTTTAAAGCTCAACTCACCGCTCTGAAAGCGGCGAATCCGGACGCAATCATGGTGCCCGGCTACTACACGGAAGCGGCACTCATCGTGAAACAAGCGCGAGATTTGCACATCACCATTCCGTTTATCGGAGGTGACGGCTGGGATTCAGCAAAACTTTTGGAGATCGGCGGCACAGCCATGGAGAATACCTACTACAGCAATCACTACGCCACGTCGGACCCGAACCCCGTTATCCAAAACTTTGTGACGAAGTACCGCGCGGCTCACAAGGAAACCCCCGATGCCCTGGCAGCACTTGGCTACGATGCCGGACGCATCATGATCGACGCCATCCAGCGTGCCGGCAGCACTGATGGAGCAAAGATCCGCGACGCTATCGCAGCGACGCGGAGTTTCCCTGGAGTGACGGGAGCGATTAACATCGACAACGAACGGAACGCGCGCAAGTCTGCAGTAATCATCGCCATCCAGAGCGGACAGCTCACGCTCAAGGAGCGTATTGAACCCCCGTCACCGGTCCAGTAGCGCACACAAATCATCAACGACATTTCGCTCGGCAGCATCTTCGCGTTGATCGTACTCTCCTTCATC
>JACOSX010000114.1 GCA_016178625.1 Ignavibacteria bacterium | reverse complement strand
CCAGCAGGCAACTGCCGATAAGGGACAGCAAGCCGGAGCTCAGCCTCCACCGGGCGGCCAGGCAGAGCCTGCGAGCAGCGGTCAGCAGAAGAAGGATGGAAAAGCTGTTGAGGACGCATCGTTCGAAGTCGTGGATGACAAAGATAAAACGTAATTACCCTCACCCCTCGTTCCCCTCTCTCGAATCGGGAGAGGGGAAGTCACGGAGTGACAGGGAAGAGGGTCAACAGACTTGAGCCGCCGTCGCATTGGAGCTTTTAAGCCAATCAGCGTGCGGCTCAGTTGTTTTTCGAGCATCTAAAATTCAAGCACATAAATGATAATTTTGACTGACATGAGACGTCTCTGTTTCAGAGTGGAGTAGAAATGAGGATAATATGAACTTCAACAAATTCACAATCAAATCACAAGAAGCAGTCCAGAACGCGCAAGAGATCGCGGCGGGTTACAACAACCAGACGATCGAGCCCGAACATTTACTGGCGGCATTAGTGCAAGACAGCGAAGGGCTTGTCGTGCCCGTCCTCCAGAAGATCGGAGCGAATGTCAATTACATCAAGATCAAAATCAACGAGGCGGTGGGAAAGCTGCCGAAAGTTTCCGGTGCTTCTATCGGGAATCAACATATTAGTCAGTCATTGGCACAACTGTTTGATGTTGCGTTCAAGGAAGCTCAGTCTTTAAAGGACGAGTATATCAGCACCGAGCATCTGTTACTCGCCCTTTTGTCTGGCAAATCATCGGCATCGAAGCTGTTGTCCGATCAGGGAATCACGAAAGATCTCATCTATAAAGCCCTGAAGGATGTTCGAGGCACTCAGCGTGTTACCGACCAAACCCCTGAAGAAAAGTATCAATCGCTCCAGCGCTTCGGTCGTGATCTGATCGATCTCGCGCGGAGGGGAAAACTCGATCCCGTCATCGGTCGTGATGAAGAGATCCGTCGCGTGCTGCAGGTTCTCTCGCGTCGTACTAAAAATAATCCGGTGCTCATCGGTGAACCGGGCGTAGGTAAGACAGCAATAGCTGAAGGCATCGCGCAACGCATCATGCAGGGCGATGTTCCTGAAAATTTAAAGACCAAACGCATCATCGCGCTCGATATGGGCTCGCTCGTTGCAGGCACAAGCTTTCGCGGGCAGTTTGAGGAACGTTTGAAAGCGCTCCTCAAAGAAGTAACCGACTCGGACGGTGAAATCATCCTCTTCATCGATGAATTACATACGCTTGTCGGAGCAGGTGCGGCACAGGGTTCCGTTGATGCTGCCAATATGCTCAAACCGGCACTCGCAAAGGGTGATCTTCGAGCAATTGGTGCGACGACGATCGATGAATATCGAAAGTATATCGAAAAAGATCCCGCACTCGAGCGCCGATTCCAGCCTGTTATGATCGAGGAACCCACCGTTGAAGATACAATTTCCATCTTGCGTGGCTTGAAGGAACGCTATGAGGTTCACCACGGTGTTCGCATTACGGATGGCGCCATCGTCGCGGCAGCACAGTTGAGTCATCGCTATATCAGCGATCGCTTCCTGCCCGATAAGGCGATTGACCTTGTCGATGAGGCAGCCTCGAAGCTGCGGATCGAGATCGATTCGATGCCTGAGGAGCTCGATGAGGTCGAACGCCGCATCCGGCAACTGGAGATTGAAACAGAAGCCGTGAAACGAGAACGAGATGAGTCCTCACAGGGTCGGTTGGAGAACATCAATCATGAACTCGCTGATCTCCGACAGGAACGCTCGGGCCTTCGTGCTCATTGGCAGAATGAGAAAGACTTGATCCAATCGATCAGGAAAATGAAAGAGGAAATGGAGAACGCCAAAGCGGAGGCGGAGAGGAATGAGCGGGAGGGTAACCTCGCGAGGGTCGCCGAGTTGCGCTACGGCGTTATCACCTCAATCGAGAAGACCCTTAAAGAAGCCAGCCAGAAATTAACGGCGATCCAAAAAGACAAGAAGATGCTCAAAGAGGAAGTTGATGCCGAGGATATTGCTGAGATCGTTGCTCGATGGACTGGTATTCCCGTGACTCGAATGCTTGAGAGTGAGCGAACAAAATTGCTCCATCTTGAAGATCGACTTCACGAGCGTATTGTGGATCAGGAAGAGGCGGTGCATGCCGTCAGCGATGCGATACGACGCAGCCGCGCAGGCTTGCAAGATGAGAAGCGCCCGATCGGTTCGTTCATTTTCCTCGGCACAACGGGTGTTGGAAAGACTGAGCTCGCACGAGCGCTCGCCGAGTTCCTCTTCAATGATGAGAACGCCCTCGTGCGGATCGACATGAGTGAGTACATGGAGCGATTCTCCGTTTCTCGCCTCATCGGCGCGCCTCCCGGATATGTCGGGTACGAGGAGGGGGGACAACTCACGGAAGCCGTTCGGAGGAAACCGTACTCGGTCGTGTTGCTCGATGAAATCGAGAAGGCGCATCCTGAAGTGTTCAATCTACTCTTGCAAGTGCTTGATGAAGGTCGATTGACCGACAGCAAAGGTCGGACGGTGAATTTCAAGAACACCATCATCATCATGACGTCGAACCTCGGCTCACAGCTCATTCAGGAGCGGCTAACAGGCGAGTTGAAGTTTAATGGTGAGCTGGAACGAGTGTATCAAGAATTGCGGGTTGCTCTTTTTGAGATGCTGCGGCAAAGCATTCGCCCTGAGTTCCTTAACCGCATTGATGAGATCATCCTGTTCAAGCTGCTCAGCAAAGACGACCTCAAGAGGATTATCGAGCTCCAGCTGGGACACATCAAGACAATGCTGGCAGAAAAGAACATGACACTTGAAGTGAATGATGATGCCAAAGAGTGGCTTATCAAGCTCGGGTACGACCCAACACTCGGGGCGCGTCCGCTCAAGCGTGTCATTCAGAAATATATCGTCAACAAATTATCGGAGGAGATGTTAGCCGGTCGTTTCAGTGAAGGTGATACTATTGATGTGGGTCTCGATCGACGTGGGCTGGTTCAATTCACGAAGAAACTGCAGACTGTTGAAGTGTAAAAATACCGGAGGACATTCACGCAATTCTTTGATGGAAGGGGCAGAGAGGATTTTCTGTCCCTTGCTATTATCATGTGTACATTACTTTAATTGCGAATCCCCCCTAATTTTCGTACCTTTCTGAACACATCGGGACAATAATTGTTTTCTTGTATGATCTCGTTGATAGTACATGGTGGTGCATGGGATATTCCAGACGATGCTGTTGAAGCGCATCGAAAAGGATGTAGTGTCGCGCTTAATATTGGATGGAAGATATTACGGTCGGGCGGTAGTGCTGTCGATGCCGTTGAGCAGGTTGTGCGCTCGCTCGAGGACGACGAGACGTTTGACGCCGGTCGCGGTTCGCATCTGAATGCGATTGGTCAAGTCGAGCTTGATGCCTCCATTATGAACGGAAGGTCACTCCGATGCGGAGCTGTCGCCGGTTTGCACTGCATCCGAAATCCGATCTCTCTTGCGCGCAAAGTTATGGATGAGAGTGAACATGTTCTCTTGGTTGGTGATGGTGCCGAGCGGTTCGCGTCAGAACATGACATCGAGTTGTGTGATCCGCAGGATCTGGTCACTATGCGAGAAAGAGAACGGTGGAGCGCCGTCCAGGGAAAAGAGAACTTTACAACCAAAGACGCATTTCGTCATCAGAAGGCAGCATCTGACACGGTTGGGGCCGTTGCGTTGGATAAGGATGGAAATATGTGTGTAGGAACATCGACGGGCGGCACGTTCAACAAATATCCCGGTCGTGTTGGTGATTCACCGCTCATTGGCTGCGGGACGTACGCCGATAACGAAGTGGGTGGTGTCTCGACAACAGGCTGGGGCGAAGCAATGATTAAAGTGGTGATGGCGAAGACGGTGATCGACCTGATGGAAGCGAATGGGGGTGTTGCGCAGGTGGCTGCCGAACGAAGCATCGAGATCCTCAAGCGCAAAGCCGAGGGCTTTGGTGGCGTCATCGTCATGAATGCACGCGGCCAGTTCGGAATTGCTTACAACACACCCCGGATGGCTCGTGCATATATCAATGCAGAGATGAATGAACCGTTCATCGCTGCATGAATGCTTCCTCGTTGATCGGTCATGTCCTTGAGCTCTTCGAGCTCATCGACACACGTACACACCCACCGGATCGAATCGCGGGGGATTTTTTTCGGGAAAGGAAATACTTAGGATCAAGCGACCGTCGGATCATTGCTGAGGCGGTTTTCGGGATGATCCGTCACCGACGGTTCATCGAAGCGCAATTGGAAGAATTTCTCAAGCAACATCCCGAGCATCTCCAGCTCGATGCCTCCCAAAGCCGATATCTTTCGTTATATCTTGCATATTCAGTTGCTGTAGAGTCTCAAACGATTCCAAGCATCGGAAGGGAAACGGTGTGCATTCCACCGGACTCACTGTGGAGGACATATTTTCCCAACATCGATCTCGAAACACTGGTCTCATGGTTGAGGGGTTACCAACAGCTCCATTTTCCCGATGAAGATGAATGTGTTCATCTTGGCGTGAAATATTCCTTTCAAGATTGGATGGTTCAAGAGTGGCTGGATCGACTCGGTGGCGAAACTGAAGACCTTCTTCGAGCCTTGAACGCTCCGGCGAGCACTACGCTACGAGTTAACCTCTTAAAAGCCACACGAGAACGATGTCAGCAACGTTTGCACGAGGAAGGAGTTAAGACAGAACCGACGCTACTCTCTCCCGCGGGGCTTGTCACGCGAAAGCGGTTTAACATTCACTCGTCTCATGCGTTTAAGGATGGTTGGTATGAATTGCAGGACGAGGGGAGCCAGGTCATCGCTCTCCTCGCTGCGCCGAAACCGGGGGACACGGTTATCGATGCCTGTGCTGGTGCGGGAGGGAAGTCGCTGCACATAGCAGATTTGACGCGCAACGAAAGTGAAATCATTGCCATCGATGTTGATGCCCATCGGCTTCGTGAGTTGGAGAGACGTGCAGTTCGCGCGGGGATTACTTCAATCCGGGTTCAACTTCGGGATACGATGATCCCGGGAAATTTCTTTGGCAAAGCTGATCTGGTCCTCGTTGATACCCCCTGCAGCGGCGTGGGCACCATTCGCCGCAACCCCGGATACAAGTGGAGTGTCTCAGAGTCATTAGTTCAGCATTACTCAGAAAAGCAACGCGACATCCTTGATTTCAATTCTCAATTTGTTAAACCGGGGGGAAGGTTAGTCTATGCAACATGCTCACTCATCAGGAAGGAAAACGAAGATATCGTCGATGGATTTCTCAATATGCATCATCACTTCGAAGCTGTTGATGCGAAGGACTTCATGAAGCAGTTTGGTTTATCAACGGATGGATGTTATAGTACGCTCTATCCTCATCGTCATGGGACGGATGGGTTCTTTGTTTCCATCATGAAGCGCACAAAATAGATTTTGCAACTTGGGTAAGCAATTCGTAGATTCAAGTGTTCATCAATTTCAAGGAAGTCTCACCATGAAATTATCGTTTGTTGTAATTTTTCTTATTGGCATTTCATCCTGCTCCCGGAAAAGTGATGCCATATTGTTCCAAGAAGGGAAGGGGCTGGAGGAGCAAAAAGATTTTCAGCAATCTGCCGCGCGGTATGAGGAGATCGTCGATCGGTTTGCAGGAAAGGCGTATGCCGAGAGTTCTCTTTCACGCTTAGCTGTGATCTATAATAACGAGCTTAAAGATTCCCGGAAGGCAATCTCCGCCTATCAAAGATATTACACAATGTTTCCGTCGAGCAAACAGGCACCGACCATGCTCTTCTTGTCGGGATTTCTGTACAATAATGAGCTGCACAATCTTGATAGTGCAAGAATGGTGTACGAATCATTCCTCCAGAAATATCCGAGCCATGAGCTGGCGCCGTCGGCAAAGTTCGAGTTGGAGAATCTTGGAAAAGATCCGAACCAAGCGTTGGAAACTCGCACCGGTTCCCCTGCGCAATCTGACTCGGAACAACACAAGAAAGAATCCTCCCAGTGAACGAGATTCTTCAGGATTATAAGAAGTATCTCCGGCCCGATGTTGTTGCGAAGCTGTCGAACATGGAGCTTGTGGCGCGACTGGTGGTCGAGGGATTCATCACCGGGTTGCACAAGAGTCCGTACCACGGGTTTAGTGTAGAGTTTGCTGAACATCGCCAGTACATGCCTGGTGACGAGATTAAGCACATTGACTGGAAGATTTACGGCAAGACTGATCGCTACTACATCAAGCAGTTCGAGGAAGAAACTAATCTCAAATCGTACGTCGTTCTCGATGCCAGCAAGTCGATGTCGTACTCATCCGATGGCAGAATGACGAAATTAGAGTACGCTTCATTCATTGCGGCGGCGCTCGCGCAGTTAATGGTGCAACAGCGCGATGCGGTTGGCTTGACGATTTACGACGAGAAGGTCCGTACGTACATGCCGCCCCATGCCACGAAATCCTACCTCCGAGAAATCCTCCGACAACTCGAACTGATTGAGGCAAGTCATAAGACAGCGACAGCAGAGTCTCTCCACCAGATTGCGGAGCGGATCAAGCGGCGCGGCTTAGTGATCATCTTGAGCGATCTCTTTGATAAGCCTAATGAAGTGATGACAGCAATGAGGCACTTCCGCCATAAGAAGAACGAAGTGATCGTCATGCAAGTGCTTGACCCAATGGAACGAAGCTTTGCGTTCGGGAAAGATGCGGTGTTCAAAGATCTCGAAACGTCAGAGGAATTGATGACGCAGCCGTGGCATATCCAGAAAGCGTACCAACAGGAGATGAAGAAATTCCTCGATACGTACAAGAAAGAATGCCGAGAGCACAACATCGACTACGTCTTGCTCGATACGTCGGTGTCGTTCGATGTCGCGCTGTTTGAGTATTTGCATAAGCGCCAAAGGATAGGATAAGGCAGCAACCCCCTCGCGTCTTTGCATTTCTCTCCACCATTTGATACCTTACCACTGTGGGCGACGACCTGAAGCGTCGCCTTTGTTCTATTTCGTAGTCACTCTCACTCAAACGTTTCTTTGTGGAACAAGATAAACTCATCGTCAGGGGCGCACGCGTCCATAATTTGAAGAACATCGACGTGGAGATGCCGCGTGATAAGCTGATTGTCATCACCGGACTCTCTGGCTCTGGCAAGTCCAGCCTCGCATTCGATACGATTTATGCTGAGGGTCAACGACGATATGTGGAGAGCCTCTCCGCCTACGCTCGTCAATTTCTCGGTGTGATGGAACGCCCTGATGTCGATTACATCGAGGGGTTGAGTCCCGCAATTTCTATCGAGCAAAAAACCGTCTCGCACAATCCTCGCTCGACGGTCGGCACCGTTACAGAGATCTATGATTACCTCCGATTGCTCTTTGCCCGTGTCGGCACCCAGCATTGTTATAACTGTGGTCGTGTTGTGCAGAAGCAGTCGGTCGATCAGATCATCGATGCGGTCTTGGGGTATCGCAAGGATACCAAGATTCACATTCTTGCCCCTGTCATTCGAGGTCGGAAGGGTCATTACCGCGAGCTTTTCGAACAAATTGTTAAAGATGGATTCCTCCGAGTTCGTGCCGATGGTGAGGTGAAAGAAATCACGAAAGGTATGCAGCTCGACCGGTACAAGGTCCACAACATCGAGATTGTTGTTGACCGCCTTTCCGTGCGTTCGGATATGCGTCCTCGTATCGCCGATTCGATTGAAACTGCACTCCAGATGGGTTCAGGACTCGTCATCGTGAATGATGGGAAATCGGATCAGCTCTTTAGCCAGCACCTCGCCTGCCTTGAGTGCGGCATCAGCTACGATGAGCCAGCGCCGAACTCGTTTTCGTTCAACTCACCATACGGTTCTTGCCCGACCTGCAGCGGTTTGGGTGAAACCAAAGAGTTTGATGTTCGCCTCATCATTCCTGATGAGAACCTCAGTATCAACCGGGAGGGACTTGCACCACTCGGCAAGCCCCGTGAGACGTGGTTTTGGAGTCAGGTGAAAGCGGTCGCTGCAAAATATCAGATCGATCTCGATGAGCCGATCAAGAAGCTTCCAAAGAGCGTTATAGGGATATTGCTTTATGGTGCAGGAGATGAAAAATTTCAGATCCCCTATACCTATTCGAGCGGCAGGGTTGTTCTTTATAAACAACGTTACAGCGGTCTGATTGAAATGCTCAAGCACTACTTCGATGAGACATCATCCGAAGGTATTCGCCAGTGGGTAGAGTCCTTCATGAATGTCAAGCCCTGCCCGGAATGCAAGGGAGGACGTCTTAGAAAAGAGAGCCTGTCGGTTCGGCTAACCGACATCAGTCGGAAAACGTCGGTCAACATCTTTGATGTCGTGCGGCTTTCAATTAAAGATGCCCATGATTTTTTCCGATTGCTCAAGTTGAATCGGCGACAGCTCGAAATCGCAAATCAAATTCTCAAGGAGATTACGCAACGGCTTAGTTTTCTGTTGAATGTCGGATTGGATTATCTCACGCTTGATCGTTCCGCTCGTACGCTTTCAGGAGGCGAGGCGCAGCGTATCCGTCTCGCAACACAAATAGGCTCTCAGTTGGTCGGAGTTCTGTACATCCTTGATGAGCCAAGCATTGGTCTTCATCAGCGTGATAACCTGAAACTGATCAACAGCTTAAAGGGGCTTCGGGATCTTGGAAATACTGTCATCGTTGTCGAGCATGACAAAGAGATGATCCACAATGCTGATTTCGTTGTTGATCTTGGACCCGGTGCTGGCGAACAGGGCGGTCACGTGGTTGCCCAGGGGGGACCGCGGGAGTTAACAATGTTCGGTAACGGCAATGGACCTGCATCATCGACGGCACTATATCTCTTTGGAAAGAAATCCATCGAGATCCCATCGACGCGGCGTTCCGGCAATGGGAAAAGTCTTACGCTCAAAGGCGCAAGTGGGAATAATTTAAAATCGGTCACATTGCGGATTCCGCTCGGACGGTTTGTTTGCATTACGGGTGTGAGTGGCTCCGGGAAGTCGAGTCTCATCACTGAAACGATGTACAGAATTCTCTCGAGAAAATTTTATAGAGCGAAAGAAGTCCCGCTGCCCTACAAGTCAATCGATGGTTTGGACCAGATCGACAAAGTTATCGATATCGATCAATCACCGATCGGACGAACACCTCGCTCAAATCCTGCAACCTACACAGGGCTCTTCACGTTCATCCGTGACCTATATGCCCAGTTGCCGGAAGCAAAGATGCGAGGCTACAAAGTTGGGCGCTTTAGCTTTAACGTGAAGGGTGGTCGGTGTGAGGAATGCGAGGGTGATGGTCTCCGGAAAATTGAGATGAATTTCCTCCCTGATGTGTATGTCCTCTGCGAGGTGTGCAAGGGAAAGCGATACAACCGAGAGACGCTCGAAATTCTCTACAAAGGTAAGTCAATCTCCGATGTTCTTGAGATGACGGTCGAAGAAACTGTTGGTTTCTTTAGCGAGATCCCGCGGCTCCAGCGGAAGCTACAAACTCTTCATGATGTCGGATTGGGATACATTCGACTTGGACAGCAAGCAACGACGATCTCGGGCGGCGAGGCGCAACGAGTAAAACTTTCAACGGAACTCTCAAAGGTCGGAACAGGCAAAACGCTGTATATTCTCGACGAGCCCACGACCGGACTCCATTTTGAAGACATCCGCATGTTGCTCTCCGTCCTCAACAAACTTGTTGATAAAGGAAATACCGTCATTGTCGTTGAGCATAACCTTGACGTTATCAAGACTGCGGATTGGATCGTCGATCTTGGTCCGGAAGGTGGTGACGAGGGGGGAGAAATCATTGCGGAGGGAACTCCGGAGGATGTGGCAAAGGTCGGAACATCATACACCGGGCAATTCTTGGAGAAGGAACTACACAATGCCGCGTCGGGTCCATCATAATGAAGCACCTCGTGGATTCCTTTATTTCGAGACGAAGATGTTATTTTTGATGTAAAATCTCCACCGCTTTTCCGCTCCATTTCTAATGCCAACGCGCGGTGTCGAAAGGATCTCCGGCTTCCGGATCAGGTCTCCCGTCGTCAAATAAATCTCATCACCGAGCAGGTCTGTTCCATTCTGTTCTCTCTCGATGCCGAATGCTTCACAGAGTTTCGCAGGTCCATTCGTCAGTATCCGATGATTGGTTTCATCGGCTGCTCGCCTGCCGTGTTCCTGGCGGGTGAAATTTCTGTTTTGCGCCATGATGTTAATTCCTTCGATTGGCTCTACAGCCCGGATGAGCACTGCCCGTCCTTTGCCTTGCCTCTCTGTCACGACATTCGAACAGAAGTGCATTCCATAAGTGAAATAAACGTACAGGTGCCCTCCTTCTTGGAACATCACTTCGTTGCGTGTGGTTTTTCCGCGATATGCATGGCTGGCGGGATCCTTTTCCCCGAGGTATGCCTCGACTTCGACGATCCTGCCGACAAGCCTCTTGCCGTGAATATTTCTGATGAGATATTTACCGAGGAGATCTCTTGCAACAGCAAGCGTTGGACGGAGGTAAAACGAGCGCGGAAGTTTCTTGAGTCCCCGTAGGAATGCAAGGCGCGGTTTTTCACCTTTCCCTAACCCTCTCCTACGAGGAGAGGGGATTCGCTGGTTATACTTTCGATGCACAGGCTCTTATAGCATCCTCTCCTTTTAGGAGAGGATCACGGGTGAGGTCAGTTCTTATCGTTTCGAAAAATCTTTTATGATCCGTTCCACTTCCTCTTCTGAAATCCCACTTCCGAATGTCCCTGGTTTTTTCTCTGAAGGGATGGATTCCTCCGTGCGATGCACCATGGCCACGTTGCCAGCTTTGAGGCGGATGCGTTCATCAATTTCCTCCATCCACGATTTTGTTGGTGCTGGTTTGGGTATTGAGGACGGTGGATTGTGACTCACGGGAGATTTTATATCCGGTTTAGATGAAGATTGTAATGGTTTCGGCTCGATTCCGTCTGGTGGATTGATGGGGCGCGTTTCGAAGGCGAGTCGCTTCACGTTGAACATGTGCTTGGCAGAAACGTTCTCGGAGATAATTGATCCGCCGAAAGTGCCAGGACCGAGTGTCATCGATGGCAGCAATTCATTCGTATAACCAACTGCACCGAGCGCCGCTTGCGTGTTGACGAGAATTCTGAATGCAGGCTTCTCGAGGGCAAACTTCATGATAATATCTTCATCCATTGAATGGATTACCATCGTGTGCCCGATGCCACCGAATTCCAGCAACTCGATGCAACGCTCGCACCCCTCGCGCCAATGATCGACCGTGTAGAAGGAGAGAACCGGGGAAAGTTTCTCCCGAGAGAGGGGATATTCCCTTCCGACACCTTGAAGCTCGGCAATGAGTACCTGCGTTTCGGCGGGAACAGTGATGCCGGCATTGTGTGCGATAAATGTGGCCGGTTTCCCAACCATGTTCGGATTGATAGCGCCACGCTGATCGAACATCAGTCGGCTTAACTTTTCCTTGTCGTCGCCTTCAACGAAATAACAGTTGCGCCGTTTGAGGTCCTCCACGACAATGTTCTTTACCGCCGAATCGACGATAACCGACGCCTCCGTCGAACAAAGGACCCCGAGATCGAACAGCTTGCCTGAAACCACATCGGCAACCGCTTTGCGAACGTTAGCGGTCTTCTCGATATATGCAGGAACATTGCCGGAGCCGACGCCATACGCCGGCTTGCCTGCACTGTACGCGCTTCTCACCATCGGGTTACTCCCAGTTGCAAGGATGATGGAAACAAGTTTGTGCTTCATTAATTCGTTTGTTGCTTCAAGAGTAGGATTGCTCAGACACGACATTAATCCCTGAGGAGCGCCAGCGGTTTCGGCGGCTTGAGCAAGCACGTGCATCGCCTCACCAGTACACTTCGCAGCCCGTGGGTGTGGACTGGCAACGATGGCGTTCCGTCCTTTCACCGAGATGATCGCTTTAAACATCACTGTCGATGTCGGATTGGTGGACGGAATTAATGCGCACACAACGCCCATCGGCTCTGCGATCTCAATGATCCTTTTTTCTCGATCTTCACGGATGACACCCACCGATTTCAGATCTTTGATCGACTCCCATACTCGCCGAGTAGCAAACTCATTTTTCTTTTTCTTATCTTCGGGTTTGCCGAAGCCTGTTTCTTCATGAGCTGTTCTTCCCAATCGTTCGGCAGCTTCGTAGCCTGCATCCGCCATCGCTTTCACAATGCGATCGACGCGCAGCTGATCGTACGCTCGGAATTCGAGCTGCGCTTGCTTTGCCTTCTGCACAAGCTCACGCATTTCCTGGATCGATTGGAGATCTTTATCGAGGGGCATGATTCTATCCTTCAAAAACTTTTCGAACAGATTTCATTCAAGCGAGATATCCAGTTCTCCACAAATATAAGCCTGTCCGCTCATCATGTGCACGGGCAAGTTCTTCGCCGCCGATCTCATCGATGGAGATTTCGCACGCAAACAGTTTCGTCCCGGGCATGACGTGTCCGCCGAAGACTTTTCCTTCAGCATCACCGAGAAGAATGTGTATGTGGACGAACGGCTTCCCATCACGCATGCTCACGTTGCCGTGGAGGTTGAGAATCTCCATCCCGTCTTTGAACTCCAGTGGGTTGTACTGCTTCGTGTCCTGATCGTAATAGGCAACGACAGCATGAGTAGTCGCCCCAAGTGCACTGATGCGTCCGAGTCGAATGTTTTCTTTCTGGACAATGTGCGTCAAACTCTCCAACAAGTCGGCACCGTATGGAAGCTGACCCATCAGTGTTCGTTTGATAATGTACGGATTCACTGTGCAGTTGTCATTAATTAGGAAAATTCAGCTCAGGCTGATGTTGGGTCGGAATTCTTTTCGGAAGTTTAAAGTGCTTATACACCAGGTCTGTCGCCTCTCGCCCGCGTGGTGTTCGAACAAGAAATCCTTCCTGAATCAAGTACGGCTCATAGACTTCTTCAATCGTTCCGGGCTCCTCACCAACAGCGACGGCAAGTGTATTCACTCCAACCGGTCCGCCTCTGTACTTTTCGACGATCGTTATGAGGATGCGCTTGTCCATTTCATCGAGACCGTGATCATCTACCTCAAGCATTTTCAATGAATAGGTTGCAACTTCTTTCATGATAACTCCCCCGTAATGGTTGAGTTTGTCCTCAGCTTGAGCAAAGTCTCGGCAGCGCTTGAGGAGACGGTTTGCGATGCGCGGAGTACCACGGGATCGTCGGGCGATCTCCTCGCTTCCAGCAGGGTCAATGTCTACGTTCAAGATAGCAGCAGACCGCGTGATGATGTTTTCTAAGTGCTCGGATGTGTAGTAGTCGAGCCTGTT
>JACOSX010000119.1 GCA_016178625.1 Ignavibacteria bacterium | reverse complement strand
TTCCGAAATGTTTCTGTTCGGAATCTAAACGCAGGGCTACGCTGATTGGCAACGCTTGGATGCTGAACAAAAGCATTTCAGCATGACGAGGCCAAAAAGAACGAAGCAAGCTTCGGGGTATTAAACCCGAAGGGAATAAACCACTCGACCTGTCATGTTGATCCCGCATTGGTGGGAGAAACATGTTACAGTCAGTCAGATTCTTCTCCCGAACGTCGGGCGGGATCAGGATGACACTCCCCTCTCCTTTTCGAGAAATCCTGAAATGATCGCGTTGAGCTGCTTGAATTCGATGAGGAACGCGTCGTGCCCGTGGATCGAGTCGATCTCGGCATACAGTGCCTGCGGAATGTACCGAACGATCTCCTTCTGTTCCGAGGTCGGGTATCTGATATCCGATGACACACCGACACAGAGTGTTTTCGCCTTAATGCCACTTAATACTTCGCCTATATCGCCGCGGTCACGCGTGACATCGTGAAGATCCATCGCCCGACTGAGATAGATATATGTGTTCGCATCGAAACGGCTCGATAGCTTCTGTCCCTGGTAATGCAGGTAACTTTCGATCTCGAAAGGATTGTCAACATCAAACTGATTGTCAGACGCGTGTTGCCTCTTTCTGCCGAAGCGCTGCTCAAACTCCTGCGCGCTGCGGTACGAGATCATCCCCACCATGCGTGCAATAGTCAAACCGTTTGCAGGCTGATGATCGTAGCAGCCATTGTTCCAAGTGGGATCGCTCATGATCGCAGCACGTGCCGCCGTGTTCAACGCAATGCACCATGTGGACTGTTTCACGGAGGTTGAAATAGGAATGATTGTGGCACAGAAATCAGGATACATGATCGCCCACTCAAGCACCTGCATGCCGCCCAGCGAGCTTCCACTGAGCGTCGCCAGCCGAGTGACACCGAGCGTATCGAGAAGTCGTTTCTGCACCTTCACAATGTCGCGGATGGTAAACTGCGGAAACGTCATACGGTATTGTTCGCCCGTGGATGAATCGGTCGAAATGGGTCCGGTGGTGCCGTAACAACTGCCAAGAATATTCGGGCATACGACGAAATATTTATCCGTATCGAACGCTTTGCCCGGACCGATCAGTCCATCCCACCATCCTGGCGCTTGATCGTTGAACGAATGGTAACCCGCAGCATGAGCATTCGCCGTGAGTGCATGGCAAATGAGGATTGCGTTCGTGCCCTCATTATTCAGCGTGCCGTACGTTTCGTACGCAACGGTGATCTCTAATATCCGTTTCCCAGACTCGAGTTGTAACGGTGCCGACTCGGTAAAGAGAGGAACAAACTTGGTTTTGACTAATTCCCCATTCGTCCCGTTGATGCTTCGACTTCGCTCACCACGATGATAGAACTCTCCTTTTCCCTCGTCGCGCTGAGTTGCGTCCAGATCATGAGCACCGTTCCGCTCAAAAGGCGAGCCGGTGTCAAAAGGTCTGCTCAACATATTCTTGGTAATTGTTCCCATTTTATACCTCTACCACTGCCGGTCGTGTTGATGTTGGCACTATTGTCTTAAACCTCAGCGCCCTGTCAAGGTCTTCAATGAGATCGTTGATGTCCTCGATACCGACGGAGAGCCGAATCAACCGTTCGTTGATACCTGCCTTCTCACGCCGCTCCGGCGTCATTGACGCATGTGTCATAGTCTGCGGATGACAGATGAGCGACTCGATGCCACCTAACGATTCAGCGAGCGCGAAGATGTTTACCGATCTTAACACATGATTCACTTCCTCGATGCTGCCATCCACCTCAAACGACACCATTCCGCCGAAGCCGTGTTGCTGGCGCTTCGCAAGCTCGTGATTCGGATGACTTGTCAACCCGGGATAGTATACACGGAGAACGTTGGGATGACGATCGAGAAATTCCGCCACGGCTCGCGCGTTCTCCTCATGCGCTTTGATGCGCGGAACGAGTGTCTTGATTCCACGAAGGACGAGCCAACAATCGAATGGCGAGGCGCCCTGCCCCAAAGCGTTCTGCAGGAAGAATAACCTGTCCGCGAGATCGCGCCGGTTTACCACCACAGCGCCACCAACGACATCGCTGTGGCCATTGAGGTATTTTGTTGTCGAATGTACGATGATATCTGCGCCAAGCTCGAAGGGCCTCTGGTGAACAGGCGAAAGAAATGTATTATCAACGATGGCGAGCGCGCCGCGTGCGTGGGCAATTTCTGAAAGTGCACGGATATCGATGATGTTCAAGAGTGGATTGCTCGGCGTTTCGATCCAGAGCGCCTTAGTGTTCGGCTGGATCACCGCCTCCACCGATGCGAGATCGCGCATGTCGACATAAGTGATTTCAATACCGAAGAGCTCACGGTACGTGCGCAGGATTCGCTCCGTCCCACCATAACAATCGTGCGTACAGACGATGTGGTCGCCCGTGTGGAAGAAATGCAGCACAGTGGTAATCGCAGCCATGCCAGTCGCTACGGCAGCAGCAGCAATGCCGCCTTCCAGTGCCGCGATGTTTTCCTCGAGCGCTTTACGGGTTGGGTTGGCTGTGCGCGAGTAATCGTATCCTTTCGTCTGCCCGACATCCTCGAAGCGGAAGGTAGACGATTGGTAAATGGGCGTGATGACGCTATTGTAGGCGGAGTCTTTCTCGACTCCACAATGAATAGTTTTTGTTTTAAGACGCATACAACACTCCTGTAATTTGTGAATACTATTGCCAGAACCATTCGAACCGGGTAGCCGCAACCTTCTTCTAGGGAGTCCTTTGAACAGGTTGCGAAGGCAGAAGACCACAGACTACCTTTGGTTCAACGCCGGCTATTAAATAAAAAACCTCTTCTGATGATCAGAAGAGGCTACAGGGTGTGTATGCTTCTCCTTCTCATCTTTCCCCGAAGCGAGTTCGAGGCAGGAGTTAGCACCTGACGCTCAGGTGAGGTAAAAAACCTGAACCGGTTGCTACGGCGTCATCGGGCCTGATCCCTCAGCCGTTCTAGATGAAAAACAGAGTTATTTTGAAGAACAATTGAACTCTTGTATAATATAAGAAAAAAAATCCATTTGTCAAGTACCCCATGTTTATTCCCTTACTGGTGCATAGGGTATACTGCCATTTAAGAGTCCAGAGTGTTTTAAGTACGTTAACGGCCGTCCGTAAGAACGCTGGAGTTTCCCGTTCTTTTTACTTTCATCCTCTCTATATGAGTAGGTGCCAGAAACACTCGATTCGACTTAGGACGATATTTTTCCTCTGTCAAACCACCCCACATACGCTTTGGTTTTGAATTTTACAGGTGAACTTCATACATTCCCCTTATTTAAACGTCTATGCAACGCACACCATCTATCGTTATTCATTATCTCGTACTCCTCATGCTGTTCTGCTGCACGCGAGCCGTCCCGCAAACATCCGACACGCTGTTTCGTGCACTCATGTTTGACAGCGTGTCGGGACAGCCAATGCCGTACCGTTTGTTCATTCCGCGATCATACGATCAACGGCAACGTTATCCTCTTGTTCTCTGGCTTCACGGCGCACGCGGGCGTGGAAAGGACAACATTAGTAACATCAGCGGCGGCAACTCTCCCGGCACACACGTGTGGATTCGGACGGAGAATCAAGCGAAGCACCCTTGCTTTGTCGTCGCGCCCCAATGCCCGGATGGAGAATTCTGGGATGATGACCGGCTTGATCGTGTCGTTGCACTGCTGAAAGAGCTTCAAACATTGCATCCGATTGATTCGCTGCGTTTCTATGTTGCAGGACAATCGATGGGCGGCATCGGAACATGGCGCATGATTGCGCGTTACCCCGACGTGTTTGCAGCCGCTCTGCCGTTGTGCGGCGAGGGTGATACATCAACAGCAAAGCGAATAGCTGCAATACCAATCTGGGCGTTTCACGGTGATTCAGATGAGATCGCCCCCGTCGAACAGACACGCAGGATGGTTGCCGCCCTGAGACGCGCCGGCGGTACCCCTACGTACACTAAATATCACGACGCGCATCATGATATCTGGTTGAAGGTGTTTGATGAACCGACGTTGCTACCCTGGGTATTCGCGCAACGCAGACAACCGTAAGGTTTAATGCCACGATTCCTATCAAGAGGGCGTAAACAATATGTCGCTCCACTGTGGACTCCCCCGTGCGCGGAACAGTCGTAAGAGGTGGGCAAATGCATATTGTGTTATCGCTTCCGTTCCCCCACGCCAGTCACGAAGGAGACATACGCTGAGTTTTAGTTCAACGAATGTTATTCTGGTGTGATGATCTCAAAATATCGGCTCGCAAGGTGTGAGAAATTGGTCAGTGTAGTGCAGGCGACTTCCAAGAGAAACTTCAGTTATTTCTTTGTCCCCCGCTTATACGCTTTCACATCGATATCGCGGAGTTTGGTCAGTTCCTCTGTTGCTTCCTGCAATTGGACTTCAAGCTCATGAATCCGGTTGGCGCGTGAGGTCAACTCAGCAGTTTGTTTCTTTGAAGACAGGGTGAGGTTCTCAATTTCCTTTTGAAGTGTGCCGATCTTCTTCATCAGCGAGATATACATCTCCGCACTCTCTTTTTCTTCTTTCGAAATCGGTAGACTTGTATAGACGTGGAACCAATGAAACGAGGCGCTATCATCGACTGCCTCATTCAATGGGCTACTGTGAAGAAACGCGGCTTTTCGCACGGCTGTCTTATAGAAGCGCGAGCCGGGGAAGCGTTCTGCCACCATCGCATATCGGATTGCTGCTTCGTGGACCGCCGATGCGGCTTCTAGACTGTCAGCGGTTCTCATCCACATGGCAGCAGCAGACTCATCAACTCCATTTCCTTTTAATACCCAGCAGCTGCAAACCGAAACCATGATGAATACGATGAGTACAATGAGCAGCGGCTGGAGTGTTGTCATGATCCTTATTCTGTTCCCTCGTTGTATCCAGATGAAGTGGGTTGTCCGTTTTCGGGTGCCACAGGTACTTCTATCGTGAATGTCGACCCAACCCCTATAGTACTGGTAACAGAAATCTTCGCATCGTGTCCTTCAGAGAAAGCTTTCACGAGTGCAAGGCCTACCCCCGTTCCATGACTACCGGACTTTGACGCATTGCGCGCTTTGTAAAATTTTGTGAAGATATGAGGAATATCCTCCGCGGAAATGCCCATCCCTGTGTCGGAAACTGCAATCCGAACGCCGGTATCGGATGGCCCGGCCTCCACACGAATCCTTCCATGTGCGTCCGTGTATTTGATGGCATTGCTCATTAAGTTGTTCATAACCATTGTCATCTTTTCATTGTCAATCATCACTTCGGGTGAAGGGTCAGCGTGAAAATCGATCTTGATGTTCTTTCGCGCGGCACTGATTTCACTTTCCTTCACCACCTTCTCAACAAGAGCAATGATATCGGAGCGCTCAAAATTGTATTGCATCATTTTCGCTTCGGCTTTTGCCACATCAAGGAACTGACGACTGAAATTCGTCAAGCGGTCTACGCTCTCGCGGATGATTTCCAGCATCCTCACTTGCTCTTCATTGAGCGGACCCGCACGTTTGCTTGTCAATAAAAAATGCGCACCAAGAACTGCTGAAAGGGGGGAAGATAGTTCATGAGAAATCTGTTGCATCATCTCGGCTTTGTACTCGTTGATCTTATTCAGCTTATGGCTCATCTCGTTGATGGCTTCAGCGAGAAGCGCAATTTCATCGTTCGACGAAGCGCATTGGTTCGAACGACCCTCGTGCGATCTTTTCAGTTCCTATAATCAAGCCTTCGATGGGGCGGGTAATCGTCCACGCGATGAAAACCGAAAGACCGATTGCAAGGGCAAGGGTCCCAAGTGTGAGAATAAATGCTATCCCGAGGGAGCGCCCCGTTGTCGTTTCCACTGTTGTCATCGCACTGCTGATCGCAAGTTGGTTAAGGCGGATGACCCAATCGAACTTCACATGAACGATACCGAGGCTATCCGAGATCGCTTTCATCAAACTATCAGCACCATGAAGATTCGTATCAGCCTCGCCTGCTTCACGACCGATGACATTGACAAACCATGCGTGGCTCTGACGTATTTCATGGATTACTTCCATCTCTTCAAGCTTGGGCCGGACTATGAGCAGTGAATCCATGAATGAATCGAACTGACGCGTGCCATCAGAAAACAATCCAAAGTATGTTCCATCATGTGAGACGAGAAACTTTTGCGCGTTTCGTTCTTGGTCGACAAGGACCATCTGCAACTGTTTCACTATATCGATCGCTGCGACATCTGTCGTTAGTGTGGTCTTTGCTGATGACGAGACTTCATTCAACTGAACGATCACAACAGCATTTGAGATGATCATTAATGTAATAATCACCCCAAGCCCAAGCATAATTTTTTTTCTAATTGGAAGCTGCATGAGTCTTGTGATGTCGATTGATTCTGGAGGAATATGAAATACGTATCAAAATGTACAACGGGCGGAGAAGAAAAACAAATTGTAAACAGGCGAGGGGGGGTCCTGCTCACACAATCACGATGATAATCGATACTCTTTTGACCCGGTCAGATGACCGTCATGTACGGAACCAACGTAGTCTTGTGCCAGAGTGCTCGATTCTGGTTACCAACACGACAGAAATCATTGAATGGTAATTTTCTTTATTCCTTTTCTTTTCTCAGCGAGGTCGTTAGGCCAGACGTAAGAAATTGCTCCGGGGTATTTGGCGACATACTCAATAGTTTCATTGGAGGATTGAAAGAGCTTTGGCGCCTCACCTCCCGATGAGAATACTTTCCGAATCCAGAGAATTCTGTAATCAATGGAATCAATGGAATCAATGCCGAGGTAGGACTCCAGGAACGCTTCAACCAGATTTTCATGCGCATTGTTTGCCGGAAGGATTCTTGTTCCCTCTTTAAACTTTATCTTACCAACAAAGATATCCCGGATTTCTTGTTTGGTCATTGTTGCTGGAAAGGGGGAAGAATGATTGATAATGACAACCGGCTCGGCGTCTTTTGTTTGGCTCATGGATGATGTACTTCCAAAAGCAATGATGGAAAGCAAACACATGAACATCTTCATACGTTGTATCTCCATATAGTTCCAGACGGTAACTGCATAGGCAGGCTCATTCCTTAAAACAAAAAAGACCATTGCGCGCCGAAAATCGCAAACGAGGTATTACCATCAGAATGAGACCGTGCTTCAACTTTGATTGCGCTTTCGGCAGCGAGATTATATCGAAAGCCGACCGTCCATTGTGTTAATTCATTTGTTCCGAAGAGCGCTGTTGTGTAAGGATCACCATATTCCGGCATTATGTGTTCTAAGCGAAAATATGGTCGGTATTTCTTTTCAAACTCATAAGCACATTGGACAAAGTACCCGCTCGATGCATAATTCTTACTTGGTTGAACAATATGGTCCTTGTTCAACATGGCATAATACTCAGCGATCAGTTGCAGGGGAAGTTCATCGTAATACAAATTCCCACCGATGATAGTCTGGTTGACCTCAATGATTGCAGTATCAGGCGCCGACAAATTGTATCCATTCACAATACTATTGTACAACGATCCTCCGATGCCGATATTATTCAATACCGTCGGCTCAACTGCCAACGAGGCAAAAATAGCCTTATTCGTATTGTCGTCCGTATTTAAGTTGATGGCGAGGGAGTGTTCGTCGACGCTTATTTTCTCACCAGTGACCACACCTGCGTTGTATTTCAGAACACCGAATGTCGGGAACACCTGTCCTCGCCCCCATATTCCTACTGCATGCGCGGGTATGAGACCGCCAGCATCTTCAAATTCCAATAGCATCGGGCGATCTATTGCCGATTCCATAATTCTGCCGTGATGGAATGCGTTCGCGTAATAACCGAGCGGTGTATGAAATCGACCCATCCGGATATTGAGCCAGTCGCTAAACGCGTAACCAATTTCGATCCGTTCGAGATCGACCCCAATTTCCGAGGAGCCTTCCCCAGCCTCAAAGACAAGCTCAGAGAGAACGTCTATTCGGTCGTTAATGTTCGACGTCGCGAAGAGATCGAATTGACCCAGAGCAAACGTGCCGCGCTTCAATGTCAGTGGCGCCATCTCAGATGGAGAAGTGAAGTAATTAATATTCATAAAATAATTGAGTTGCGGCTGTGCGTGGAGGACAACGCTATAAAATACAAACAGCAATATGCCGCAGCATAAACCTCGAAGAAGACTGTACTGGCTGAAATGTTTCATGTGAATCTCTCTTAAAAGACTGTGGACATGATTATTCAAACTATTTCCTGAATTCCTCCCACCAAGGTGTTTTTTTCTATCGTGAGATTGAGTATGGGACATTGCAGATTCCTGAAATTACCTGCCAACGATAGGATGAGGCGACGCCGATGACACGTCATTTCACTGCCTCCCGTCCCTCGGCAACCAATTGCACAGAATGCTGAGGTTTGGTTTCTGTGTGTTCGTCTTCCGGCTCATCCCCTTCATGGGTGGTGTCGTTGGTAAAACGAGCGAGGAGCGTGTATAACACAGGCACCAGCACAAGCGTCAAGAACGTTGAGAAGAACAATCCACCGACGACTGCCAAACCAAGCGGGCGACGCGACTCCGCCCCCGCACCGATTCCGATGGCAATCGGTAACACACCAAATATGGTGGCAAAGGATGTCATGAGGATTGGCCTGAGGCGAATGGTGGCCGCTTGAACCACGGCATCAAATAACGTCTGTCCTCGCCGCCGTAACTGATTCGAGAATTCCACAATCAGGATGGCGTTCTTCGTGACCAGACCGATGAGCATGATCAAACCGATCTGAGAGTAGATATTCAAACTTTGTCGGAAAAGAAACAGTGTCAACAACGCGCCAAATACAGCAAGAGGGACCGAGAGCAGAATTGTCAGGGGGTGGATGAAGCTCTCGAACTGTGCGGCAAGTACGAGGTAAATGAAGACGACCGCAAGCAAGAACATGAAGTAGAGACCGGAACTCGATGTCTTGTATTCCAGGGATTGTCCCGCGTACTCTCGTTTGATGCCTGCTGGAAGTTTTTCCGCAGCGATGCGATCAAGATCATCCAGTGCTTGTCCGAGGCTCACTCCAGGGATAAGATTCGCAGTGATTGTAGCAGAACGGACTCGGTTGTAGTGGTTGAGCTCCTTCGGCGCAAGTGTCTCTTGTATTCTTACAACATTGGCAAGCTGTACCAGTCCTCCTGATCCTCGAATGTAAATCTCTCTAATAGCATCCGGTGTTGCCCGAGCAGAAGGCTTCATCTGCAAAATGCAATCGTACTGTTTCGTGCCGCGCTTGAAATTGGTCACTACACGCCCACCCAAAAATGTTTCCAGTGTCGAGCCAATATCGGTGACCGAGGCACCAAGGCCCGCAGCGCGTTCTCTGTCGATGTTCAGATCGAGCTGTGGTTTGTTGAGACGGAGATCTGTATCGAGGTTGATCATGTACCCCAGCTTCGAAGCTTCGCCCGTCATCATGCCCATCGCTTTATTCAGCTCTTCATAGTTTTCAGCCTGGACAACGTATTGCACCGGACTTGAGCTGAATGAACCACCGAGGCTGGGAGGATTAATGACAAATGCCAGGACACCGGGAATCGAGATCAACCGTGGGAAGAGTTCTTGGACGATCTGCTGCTGGGATTTGTTACGTTCGTTGCGTGGTTTTAAGGCGAGAAACATAAAGCCATTTGTCACGCGTCCAGGACCACCGAATCCCAACCCGATGGCGGTAAACAACGCGCGCCTCTCCGGAAGCGCAAGCAAGCGACGCTCCACTTCCTTCATGTATCGGTCTGTATAATCTAATGTGGCACCTTCAGGAGCAATGACAATACCGAACCCAATGCCTCGATCTTCGATGGGCACCAACTCGCTCGGGAGGAATTTGAAAAGAACCAAGCTCAACACAACTGCCGAGACGGCCATGGCAAGCATCAGTCGTCTGCGTTGCAGGGCGCCCCGCAGGATATGATCATACGTTCTGTTGAGGAATTCAAAAAACGCATCAAATGAGCGCGAGACCCAGCCAGTACCTGTACCGTGAAGCGGCCTCAGTATTCTTGAACAGAGCATAGGAGTTAAGGACAGCGCCACGAAACCGGAGATGAGAATTGCCACGGCGAGTGACACACCAAACTCATTAAACAATCTTCCGACCGATCCAGTCAGGAAGGCGAGAGGGACAAACACCGCGACGAGAGTGATGGTGGTTGCCACAACTGCAAAGCCGATCTCTTTGCTTCCATCAAGAGCGGCTTGCCACCGGCTTTTTCCCATTTCCATGTGGCGATAGACGTTCTCCAGGACTACAATCGCATCATCCACGACCAAACCAATAGCCAGCACTAAAGCCAGCAGGGTCAAGATATTGATGGTGAATCCTGCAAAGTACGTCGCAGCAAAGGCACCGATAATCGAGATGGGGATTGCCACCGTTGGAATTGTCGTTGCCCGAAGACTCTTCAGGAATGCCAACACCACCAACACCACCAGGCACATGGCAATGATCAGTGTTTGCCTGACCTCATCGATTGATTCATTGATGAATGTTGACGAATCGTACGCAACGTCCAGCTTCATGCCTTCGGGCACAAGTCCCGAAAGTTCCTGCAATGCCTTGCGGACTTCCGCGGCGACATCAACAGTACTTGCCTTTGATTGTTTGACAATTCCTAGGCCAACCGCCTGTTGTCCGTTGTACCGTGCCACAGTTCGCTCATCGGCTGCACCAACGTTCACCTCGGCAACATCGCGCAGGCGCACAAGGTCATCTTTACTTTGTGACACAATGATTGCACCGAATTCTTCCGGGGTGGAAAGCTCTCCCCGCGTGCGCACCGAAAATTCTCTTTCAGCACCCTCGACCCTTCCAGCCGGAATCTCGGCGTTCTCGCTGCGGATGGCTGCCTCGATGTCCTGTGCGGTGAGTCCATGGGCAGCCATGCGCAAAGGATCGAGCCAGACGCGCATGGCGTAACGACGCTGCCCGCCGATGATGACCGAGCCAACTCCGGGAAGTCGTTGGATACGTTCCTTTAAGACGCGGTCGGCAACATCTGTGAGTTCCAGTCCGCTATGGCGGTCGCTGAACAATGCGAGCCAGACGATCGCCTGAGCATTGGCATCGACCTTCGAGACAACCGGGTCATCGATCTCGCGGGGAAGATTTCCACGCACGCGCGAGATGCGGTCACGCACATCGTTCGCCGCCCCATCCACATTACGGTTCAACTCAAATTCAATGGTGATGACTGACCCCTGCTCTCGACTCGACGAGTTCATCGTTTTGACGCCTTCAAGCGTTGCGAATTGTTCCTCCAAAACGTTCGTGATCTCAGTTTCCACCACACTGGGACTCGCACCACGGTAAAACGTGACAACTGAGATGATTGGAGGATCGATGTCAGGATACTCCCGCACCGGTAGCCGCGTAAAGGATATGATCCCGAACAACAGGATCGTAAAGCTCATGACGCTGGCAAATACCGGGCGTCGTATGGATGTTGTGCTGAGTTTCATGGCGGTTATCCCCCGCTCTTATTGGTATCTGGTTTTCCCTCTTCCTGATTTGTCATCGGCATAACTTTACCGCCGTCGAAAAGCTTCTGGTGTCCGGCGCGAACGACCTTCATTCCCGGTTGCAACCCTTCCAACACTTCTACGACATCGGGTAGACGTGTTCCCAGCGTAAGGGGAACGCGGGCGACCGTGCTATCCGGCTTCACGATGAACACGAAGAGCTGGTTGCCGTTGCCGAAGATCGCTTCGTTAGGAATGGTCATCGCGTTAGGGCGCTCGCTCAACACCGCGGAGATATTAGCAGACATTCCCGGACGGAACTTTCTGCCAACATTTTGCACGCGAGCAACCACACGAGCACTCCGGGTTGCAGCATCTATCATCGGTTCGATAACGATAATCTTTCCGTTCAATTCATACCCTGCGAATGCCGTTGTCGAAACTGACACTGTGGCTCCTTTGTTGAGCCGGGGGAGGAAGCGTTCAGGAGCGGAGAAGGCAACCCGTATTTCATCGATGTTTGCGAGATCGGCGATCGCCTGACCCGCCCGCAGAAAAGCGCCGATGCTCACGCGCCGCGCACCAATGATACCATCGAATGGAGCTACAATCCTTGTCTTGGCAAAGCGCGCTTGTGCCAGATCCAGGTTCGCTTGTGCAACTTTCAGCGCGGCAGCGGCATCGTCAAGGTCTTGAGGCGCGCCGGCTTTCTGGTCAACAATTGCCTTGACACGGTCGTACGTAGATTGGTTTTGCGAACGCAGAGCTTCAGCCCGTGCAAGTTCTGCGGCAAGTTGAGAGTCATCGAGTTGCCCTATGAGCTCACCTCGCCTGATGAAGCCTCCTTCTGTGAAAGGAAAAGCTTTCACTGCTCCATCAATCTCAGAAACGACGGTAATCGCCTCGATTGCCTCGATTGTGCCGACTGCTTCGAACTTATCGGTGATCTTCTGGACTATTACAGGGCTAACTTCGACCGGCATGGGGGGCATTGAGAATCCACCGCCGGCTTTATTCCCTCCGCAGCCGAAAATTAACAAAAGACCGGAGGCATAACTTATCATGAAGAACATCTTTCGCCATACAACGTTCATTGAGCTCATACATTTGTACCTTCTTTTTTTCATAGTAGAACTTTTAGCACACTGTTAGCATGATTATTGGACATGTCAGAATTCATCTGGACGAGTCGAGGGGCCGGGCGTGAGCTCCGTGTGAAGCGTGTACCATTGTTCGTCAACTTTGGTAATAATCCACTAGCGAGATGTCGGGCCAGCATACGCACCCGAAGTTAATTGTTTCAGCCCGGCGGCGGCTTTGGCGCTCCGCACCAATGCTTGAGAGTATCGTTGCTGTGCAACCGCAAAATCCGCGCCGAGCCGTACGAGCTCGAATGCAGTGGAGCGACCGTTTTGAAACTCGATCAAACCGATGCGCACTTGCTCCTGTGCTGCTTCGACACCTTCTCGTGCTGCGACCAATCGACGCTTTCCATGAAACAACTCCCGGTAGCCCGCCCGCACCTGTTCTTCTAATATTCTCGATTGTTGAACATATCGTTGCTCTGCGATGGTGACTTCCGCTTCCAATCGATCTTGCTCGCCTAAGCCACTACGCAAACCGATCGGGATGCTGATCTCTATCCCTACACTCCATGAAGGGAATTCTCGCTTGACTACCTGACGTACTGCATCCCCGAAGCCGCCGCCCACTGTGGTGCGCAGGGTGTCGCTTCCAAAGATAACATCCTGAGCAGTGCCAGTGAGACCGCTCCCTCCCAACGAACCAACAAGATTGATGCTGGGCAGTGCCCCCCACAATGCCGCGCTCGACAATGCACGCTTTGCTTCAACATCGGCTTTGGCTGCCTGAAGTTCCAAATTGTTCTGAATGGCTTGTTTCACCAACACATTTACTTCCTCGACGGGAAATTCCTCGGGAGGATGGTCCACGGTAATGAAACGAGGTGCCTCCGTATCTGGCCTCACTCCAATGAGGGAGGCAAACTGGTCCGAAAGTCTGTCGAGCTGCTCTTCACGATCGAGGAGGAGAATCTCCTGCTCTGCCAAAAAGGTTCTGGCGTTTGCCACTTGATTGGGACCGATAAGTCCGGTCTTCGCTCGCAGCTCAGTGTCCTTTAGGAAGGCATCAGCCCGGTCGCGGGTGAGTTTCTGAACGGCGTAATCACGCTCGGCGGCATAGAGGTCCCAATAATTCTGTTCAACTTGAGTACTGGCGACAAGAATTTCCTGGTCGTAGCGCGCTTTTGCAGCGTTTGACTCTTGTTCAGCTTTCGTGAGTTGTTTGCGCGCGGAGATATGGAATCCACCCAGCAACGGCTGCCGAAGACTCAGGTTCCCGAATGACGTGTATTGTGGATTCAAGAATGCAAAAGAGGAATTTGTGTTCAGCCGAACCGTGTTCAGCGACGCCTCAATCTTGGTTCCGATGGGAAGATTCAACCGCAACCCGGAAGCGGAGCTGGTTTGTGTTGTCATCAGTACAGGCGCACCCGCGAAGAAAGAAGCCGTCGGCTGCTTTTGATCAAGATAGTTCAGCGTGAAGAACACTTCCGGATCGAAAGACCCAGCTTCCCTGCGCGCAGCTCCACGAGCTGCCAGATACGATGCCTCAGCCGTACGAACTGAAGTCGCGTTCTTTAGTGCATTCTGTAAGGCGTCGCTCAAAGGAAGACGCGTACCCTTTAATTGATCGAGAATCATTTGAAGAGCGCTGTCCGGATTGGCGCGAGTTTGCCCCACCACTACATTTGTGGCAGCAATGAGGACAATGAAAATCAATTGTAAGATCAAGTTTCTGACCATTCGAGGATGAAAATGCTTTTGTTTAGAGAAGACGAAAGTTATTGTACAAACCTCTTAATTGGTGAACGTGAATTGCCCATGTTTCCTTCCGAGGTGCAATATATGCACGAAAATTATCCTTTTCAAATTTCATCCTGACAGCAGTACCCAGTGGCGAATTTGGGCTAATAATGTATAAACTCTTCTTTAGGTAAGATCAATGTTGTTCAAGATATGTGATTGCAGTGCAATAAACGTGTAATCCGTCGAGTAGCGGTACTCCCATACAATCGCCCGTACGACATTCCACCTACACCGGACAAACATCTGTCCTCCGCTCGATTAATCTGCTGTACTTGGATCGACTTATTGACGAGGACGCGCGAACGCTTCGTCCCAAGCACCGAGTGCCGGCTTGGGAGCGAGGTTGATATCCACCAAGCCGAGGTGAGCGAACAGCGGAAGGATCGAACCCGGTGGAAGTTGAATTGCTGACAGGTCAAGGTCGGTGAAGGTGAGTTGGAAGACCGCGATGGCACGCACGGAATCGAGGAGCTGCATCTGACGATCAATCCATCGACGCTGCTTGCCCGGTGACGAAACAATGGACCCTAATGAGATCGATGTCCATCCACCCTCTGTGACCATGACAGGAATGGTGCGACCTGCGACAAGACGCGAGTAGTAATCGATTCGAACACTCTCGGGTTCGGTGAAACCTGCAAGATACGGGTATGATGAGAGGCCGAGCTCCTGAATAAAAGGGAAGTGGACAAAATCGGTGTCAACCCCGTGATACCCGCTGGAATCGAAATGCCCCCACGTGTAATCGACCTGAACACTCACACTCATTTTCACTGTACCATCGAGCACGCGTATTTCCGTTGCCGCATCGTTGGCTGCCTGTCTGATTGCCGCGTACAATGCAGGAGAAGAAGCACCCCGGATGAGATTCGTCTCGAGTGCCAACCCGAGATGTTCAGGACGAACAATACTGTCGCTGACCAATGCCCATCGCTGGTACAGTTGCTGGATCGCCAGCTCCGTGATGCTTCGTCCACGACGCACCAGTGCATCAGCTTCACCGGCGCGGTTAAGACCGTTGGCAGGATCGATGTAAAGCCAAAGCTGGTGTCCTTTCGCGCGGAAGTAGTTTGCAAAACCCAGAAGATCTCTGTTCACAATCCTCTCTACTGGGACACCGTCAAGCAGTGAGTCCCACGGCACTTCATAACTCATGATCGCAGCATCGGCGCGCTGAGACCACATGTTGATCGCTGCGATGGTAAGATTGAGATCGGCACGAGGCGGAATACCTGAGAAGCCCATGCGGAACGTGCGAGGTCGCGGAGAACCAATCTGTGTTATTTCGCTCTTACAGCCGGAAGAAAGAAGTGCTGAGGATATGATAAGAAGGCCGATAAGAACACGCTGTACATTTCCAAAGAGAATTCGGGAACGAACGAGAAAAAAATTAGGAATCTTGTATGTTCTATTATCTGATACCATGATTACGACACAACATACAAAAGGATGGTTTGGAAATCAAATCGTTCAGCGAGTATTTGCTTCCAGCTCTTCTATCGTTCTCGGCCAATCGCCTTTGAGAAGACGTGAGAGTGACCTATCTGCCAGTATTTTCCCTCCCGTTTGGCAACGAGGACAGTAGTTGCACTCGTTCTCCGCATAAACAATACGCTGCACCGGGGTCCCGCAGACGGGGCAAGGTCGTCCAAACTTTCCGTGGGCTGCCATCTCGGGGTGAAATGCCGTTACTTTCTCTGGGAATGATGTTCCTATTTGCGCTCGAAGCTTTTCAATCCATTCCTTCAGCGTTTCCTGTGTTGCTGTGTAGAGGTGAAGGATTTCATCATCGCTGAGTTTATGGGACAGGCGGAGCGGGGAGAGCTTTGCGCGATGGAGAATCTCATCAGAGTACGCATTGCCGATGCCGCTGAAGAGCCGGGGATCTGTGAGCGTCCGTTTCAGCG
>JACOSX010000118.1 GCA_016178625.1 Ignavibacteria bacterium | reverse complement strand
GACTCAAACAACGTTACCGTCAGCATCGTGGTCTCGCACATCGTCATCGACTTGCATATTTCCAATGGTATTTGTCACTATGTCCACACTAAAACAGCAACACATTCTGGACATTATACCCAGAATGACATTGAAGGGGCTTTTTGGACAACCACTTAGGATGGGGTCATGAGGGGTAACATGTGTCACCAGTTTCCATAAAAACGATTCACTAGTTCTAAGTGTGTAACATCAACTGTTCTTACAAACTTGGATGGAACGGTAGCGTGGTAGGCCTATTCGTGCTGGCTCTTGAAAAACCTTTGACAAGTGAAAATGCTCATCCGTTAGTTTTTCGTTTTTCTCCTCCCACTATATTCGATCAGATTGACAAACAATCTATACGCGCCCGGTACACCGGCAGGCAACTGTCTAAAAAATGAATATCCTGTGTATATGTACGCCCCTTTCCCGAACTGAGCAACCAATAAGCCGCCGGATCGTAGTGGCTCCCCGGGATCGTTACACACAAGAATTGTTTGGTAAGATGAATCCCAGGTATCGGCAAAGTACAAGCCACGTTCTTGCACCCACCCGCGGAAATCCTCTTGCGTAATCTTGTTCGGTACGTTCACGATAGGGTGGGTCGAGTCGGTGAACGTCACGGGAGCGTCTTCCACCGAAACACGGTCTCGCGAGATAGTGAACGAATACGGACCGAGGTGTTCTGATTCTTTTCCCTGCTGCGTTACATATTGCACGATGTACGTGCCGCCTGCGTGAGCGTAGTCCAGCAACCGTTGTTGATAGATTTTGAGCTGCGGGCGCGTGTTATATGCGCGAACTCCGGCAACGATAGCATCAAACGGACTTAAATCACGGGTGGAAAGATCCTGATCCGAAATCAGCGTAACCTGATATCCCACCTGTCGAAGAGCAGTGGGGACCGCGTCTCCGGAGCCCATGATGTAGCCGATGGATTGTTTCTTTCGTTTGAGATTGAGCCGTATGAGTTTACCCTCCGCGTGCGGAAACACTGTTTGGGGTGGGATGTGGGAATATCGGATCGTCGTCATCCCGAGTGAGAACTTGCCCGATTCTGTCTCTGCTTCAACCGAGAACGTACCGCTTGGACTTTCATCAGTCGGTTGCACCGAAAATGTTACGGTCTGTTCATCGTTTTTGTTCATGAGAGAGAAAGGAATTGTTGGCGGCGTTGCAGTCCAACCGCTCGGGAGAACGAGTCGCGCGGTGCCGCCGATGTTCGGTCGACCGCCCCTGAGCTTCACCGAAATGTCTTTCGGCTTTGCAGAAGGGAAAAGGTATATTTTTTCATCAAGATTCACGGCGACATCGGGAACAATCTCAAACAGCCGATATAACTCTCCCTCGACGGGATCGACCCATCGATATTGTACTGGTGCTTCGAGGGTGATCTTGCCCTGTTCTGTCATCAGGACGAAGTGAACGATGAGGGTATGCGGATTTTCAGGCAAGAGGATTAGATTTCTTTTAGAGACATGATAGAGCCCGATCGTTGACGGTTCTGCGAGCCAGTACGGCTGTGTGGGTTCAGCAGTTGACGGAATTGAAATCTTGAGATTGATCGTTGTTGGAATGTTGTCCTGAAGCGGCATGCTTACTATCGAGTCATGGGGCTGATAAGTGTATGATACTCGCTCCAGATTGAATGGTACTGTGGATCTGTTGAGGGCTGTGACAGTTACACCGATTTCGGAACCCGGCGTCGCGGAGTGATCAGAAGCAATCGCATCCACCCATATTCCTGAACATGCCGCGATGACATCGATCAACTCTTTGCGCTTCACATCTATCCATGGATCATTAAGCTTGTTCATCTCCGCATACGCCTTCATGAGCAACGGCACGATCGCTGAGGGATTATTCGGTGTGAACGAACGGTACGCGTCATCCAATATCGTTCCAACGGTCTCACCGCCCAAAACACGCGACCACTTCAGGTTTATTCCGTCAAAGAGATCGTGTGTTGCGCTATCGCCGGCAGTATGTTGAAAGTAGTTGACGGTGGGTCCGCGCGTTTGTGCAACGCCGAATCCTTGACTTTTGTGCATGGTGCGACTTATACCTGCAATTTCTGTGAATGATGTTCCAAGGATCGGACTGAACGCGCCAAGATCGACGTTGAGTGAGTGAACTGTATCCATGGGTGTGCCAAAGAAGCGAGCGAGATTGAACATCAGACGTTTCGGCTTCCAGGGTTTCACCACATCGTTCAATTGTTCCGGGAACTGTGAGGGGTCACCGGCGGCGGCGAACGCTTTGCCAGCGAGAATCGCCGATGCGGTATGATGACCGTGTCCGCCAAGGGTTAGAGAAAAGCGAGTGATGACGATATCCGGTCTGAAATTTCGTATGATCCACACCATATCTGAGAGTACTTCGTTCTCGTTCCAGATGCGCAGTGCCTCCTCGGAGGTTTTGGAATATCCAAAATCGATCGCTCGTGTGAAGAATTGTTGCGCGCCGTCGACCCGGCGTGCCGCAAGGAGTTCCTGCGTCCGAAGCACACCCATCAATTCTCCCTGCTCGGAACCGATGAGGTTTTGCCCCCCCTCGCCGCGCGTTGTCGAGAGATACGCAGCGCGGATGTGACGCCCTTTCGCGAGGTACGCGAGAAGAGCCGTATTTTCGTCGTCGGGATGCGCTGCAATGTATAGTACCGAACCGAGGACGGTGAGTTTCTTCAGTGCAAGCTGCAGCTCTGCCGCATCGAGCGTTTTCGGCTGTTGACACCGTAGATTGTGAGAGTATGAAAAGAGAAGGACAACAAACAGTATTGTCTTTCCGTAGTATCTTGAACGCATGGGAATCTTTGTCTAATGTCGATGTGCGACCAATATAGCACTTATGGCGTGAAGCCGCAAGGAGAATTCGAAATTGGGACCGATCCCGTTAGTGATCGGTGGTGGCTCAGTTTCACAGGTGTCACGGTCCACACCGTGACACAAGCACAGAATTCGGTCACGGAATGGTCCGTGACCGCTGTGATTTCTCAAAGTGAGCTAGCACCTAGTGATCACGGTGGTCTGCATTTCATTCGCGATTTTCCTATCTTAATACTCAGCTTATGAAACTCCTCCTCTCATATCTCAAACAATACTGGAAGCTGGTCGCGTTTGCGCTATTTCTTGCCGCGGTGAACCAAACGTTTTCCCTGCTCGATCCTCTCATCTTCCGTCATATCATTGATAAGTACGTGACTAAATTCAAAGAGTACTCGTCAGGTGACTTCTTCAGGGGTGTGAGCGTGTTACTGGCGGCAGCAGTGGGAGCGGCGTTTGTTTCTCGGGTCGCAAAGAACTTCCAGGATTACTTTATCAACACTATTACACAAAAACTTGGAGCGCAAATTTACTCCGACGGACTTCGTCATTCGTTAGAGCTTCCGTATCAAGTGTTCGAGGACCAACGGAGCGGTGAGACGCTCGGCAAACTCCAGAAGGTACGGACTGACGTCGAAAGGCTGATCTCCGCCATCATCAACATTGTCTTTACGACCCTGGTAGGTGTTGTTTTCGTAATGATCTATGCCTTCAGTGTGCACTGGCTGATCGCTCCAGTATACTTCTCAACGATTCCGCTTCTTGGCTTCCTCAGCTCCATCATCAGCAAGAAGATCAAGACGATCCAGAAAGTCATCGTCGCAGAAACCACTGCGCTTGCCGGATCGACGACGGAATCATTACGCAACATCGAGCTGGTAAAAAGTCTTGGGCTTGCACAGCAGGAGATCGACCGCCTCAACAACACGACCGGAAAAATTCTGAAGCTCGAACTCAAGAAAGTGCGCTACCTCCGCAGTCTCAGCTTTATCCAAGGATCGTTCGTCAATTTTCTTCGCACGAGTATTCTGGGGCTCATGCTCTATCTTATCTTCGCGCAAGAGATTACGTTCGGCCAATTCTTCTCGCTCTGGATTTATTCATTCTTCATCTTTGGTCCGCTGCAAGAGCTGGGGAACGTGATCAACATTTACCGAGAAGCGGAAGTCTCGCTGAACAATTTCCAACAGATTCTCAATACACCGAGGGAGCCAAAACCCCTCAATCCGATAGCACTTGGCAACATCACGACGCTTGCGTTCGAGGGTGTGAGCTTCAAGCACCAATCTGCAACAGCGAATGCACTGAATGATATTTCGTTCACCGCACAGGTAGGAGAAACGATAGCGTTCGTCGGTCCATCGGGTTCGGGGAAGACAACGTTGGTGAAGCTGCTTGTCGGATTGTACCAGCCGCAGTCTGGAGCAATTCTCTATAATGGTTGTTCCGGAATGGATGTCGATCTGGATCGCCTGCGCGAGCGCATCGGTTTCGTCACGCAAGACACTCAATTGTTCTCCGGATCGATCAGGGAAAACCTGTTGTTTGTGAACCCAAAAGCAACAGACGCGGAAATCATGAGCGTACTGCAGAAGGCAGCCTGCCAGAGTTTGCTGGCGCGGGCGGACAAAGGATTGGATACGGTGATCGGCGAGGGCGGCGTGAAAGTTTCAGGCGGCGAGAAACAGCGTCTCTCGATTGGTCGCGCACTTCTCCGCAAACCTAACCTTCTCGTCTTCGATGAAGCAACCTCATCGCTCGATTTGCTCACCGAGGAGGAGATCAGCGAAACCATCCGCGATGTCTCAATGCGGAAGGATCTCATTACCATTCTCATTGCTCATCGGCTTTCGACTGTTCTTCATGCAGACAACATTTTTGTATTGGAGAAAGGATACATTGTCGAATCTGGTAAACACACCGAGCTGCTTAACCTCAAGGGACTGTATTACGCCATGTGGCGCCAGCAGATCGGCGAGCGGCAGGATGGAGCGTTGAAGGCAGCAATCAGCGCGACGAGGGAGATGGTGAGGAATTAGTGTCGCACTCTGTCTAAGCTCTCATTGTCAGATATTCAGCCTACAGCTTTCTGAATTAAACACATCATCATAAGAAGGACTTCATCTATGAAACGTAGCACAATCATTATCCTCGCTGTCATCGGAGTCATCGTTCTCCTCGGGATCGGAATGTTCAGTTGGGCGACCGGCATGTACAATTCGCTCGTGCGACTTGATGAGACGGTGAATCAAGCGTGGTCGCAGGTACAAAACCAATATCAGCGTAGACTTGATCTTATTCCGAATCTCGTGGAGGTTGTGAAAGGATATGCAACACACGAGCGGGAGGTGTTCGAAAATGTCGCTGAAGCGCGGGCGGGCGTCGGTAAGCTCACGGTCACGCCAGAAGTGCTCAACAATCCTCAAATGTTCCAGCGTTTCCAGGAGGCGCAGTCAAGTTTGAGCGGCGCGCTCTCTCGCCTGCTGGCAGTTGCAGAGAACTATCCGCAGTTGAAAGCCAATGAAAATTTCCTCCAGCTCCAGGCACAGCTCGAAGGGACGGAGAACCGCATCGCCGTCGAGCGCAAACGCTTCAATGAAGTCGTCCAGGACTATAACATCAGGGTGCGCACATTTCCTACCTCGATTTTCGCCGGCATGTTCGGCTTTGCTCAGAAGCAATACTTCCAGGCAGAACCCGGAGCGGAGAAAGCACCTAAGGTGAAATTCTAAATCCATGAGACCCAGCCTTCTCACATTCGTCCTCTTCTTATGGGCAGCCAGTTCGTTCGCCCAGAGGGACGCTGAATCTGTTCCCCTCCTGAGTCATCGTGTCACCGACATGACGTCGACACTATCACGGGATGAAACCCAATCATTGGAAGAACAACTCGCACAGTTCGAGCGCGAGACCTCCAATCAAATTGTCGTCCTCATTGTTCCGACAATGAATGATGAGTCGATTGAAGATTTCTCGCTCCGTGTCACGGAAAAGAACAAGTTGGGGAAGAAGGGGCGCGACAATGGAGTCCTTCTCCTGATCGCGAAAGAAGATCGCAAGATGCGGATCGAAGTCGGGTACGGACTTGAGGGTTCGATGCCCGATGCGATCTCCGATCAGATCATTCGCCGCGTCATTGCTCCGCTGTTTCGCCAGGGAGACTATTTTGGTGGCGTGAATGCCGGCATCGATGCGATCATGCGAGCCACAAAAGGCGAGTACCAGGGTGAACCGGATGACAAGGGAAGTCGCAATAGACTTTCTTTTTTAATTCCTTTACTGTTGTTTCTGATGTTCGGGTTCTTCTCTCGGCTGTTTACGGGTGGGAGAAGACACTACCTTGGCTCACGAGGCTATTATTCGAGTGGCGGTTGGTGGTTGGGTGGATTCGGCGGCGGGGGATTTGGTGGAGGTAGTGGCGGATTCGGAGGCGGAGGTGGCTTCAGTGGTGGAGGTGGAAGCTTCGGTGGAGGAGGTGCGAGCGGAAGTTGGTAAACATATGATAGCGGATTGAATGATGTGGCCCTTCAAAAAATACTTACGTAAGGAAGACTTGGCAACTCTCTCGGTGAAGATTGCTGAGGCAGAGCGGAAGACATCCGGAGAAATTCGTGTGGTGGTGCGTCACCGTAGACACTGGAAAGAGCGGAAGCTATCCTTGCATGAACTCGCCTTGAGAGAATTCTATAAGCTCGGCATGGAGAAAACGCAAGGGAGAACAGGCGTGTTGATTTTACTCCTATTCTCCGAGCGCGCATTTCAAATCATCGCTGATGAAGGGATCCACGCAAAGGTCGAAGACGGCACGTGCGATCAGATTGCAACAAGGATGTCGTCGCACTTTAAAGGAGGGAAGTTTTCTGAAGGCATCGCAGACGCAATCTCCGCAGTAGGTGCCATTCTGAAAAAGTATTTCCCACTCGAAGCAGATGACCGCGATCAGTTGCCCAACGATGTTATCGAAGAGTAAACTCCTGGCGCCACAGGCGATGGCTTTTATGACCCCCTTCTCCCGATGTATCGGGACACTCCCCCTCATTGAGGGGGAGAAACATCCTTCTCCCCTTTACAAGTCCGAAGGACTCCTTTGGAGAGGAGATGTCACGCAGTGACATAGGGGTCGTACTATAGGCAGAGTCAATTGCTCGTACCCACCATCAAAGGTCACGTCAGGCAACCAAATACTGCGGTTTTCTAAGTTCATATAATGAGACCTCAAAGAAAATTTGAAATCCTATGCTTGAAAAAATCAAACAATTAGAGACCGCCTCTCGATTGCTGGAGCCGTCACCGGAACAGCGCGCATCACTCCGCGATCCAGTTATCCGGTACTCAGAAAACTTTCTCAATCGGATTTACGAGATTCCAGCCTATGTCACAACGGAGGACAAAGGCAAAGGGATCTTCGATTCTCCCATATCGGATGAACCGCTCGATATCAATGCAGTCATACGATTGGTTGAGTACAACATTGATCGCCCGGGCTTGAACCCCGCTTCGGGAGGTCACCTTGGGTATATTCCCGGTGGAGGGATTTATTTTTCCGCGCTCGGCGATTATCTCGCCGATGTTACGAACCGGTTTGCCGGCATATTCTATGGCGGACCAGGTGCCGTGCGCATGGAACAGATGCTGCTCGAGTGGATGATGAGTGTTGTCGGATATCCGCGGACGTCGGGAGGGAATCTCACGTCCGGCGGAAGCATTGCCAACCTGATTGGTATTGTGGCTGCTCGCGATGCATATAATCTCAAAGCAAAAGATGTTGAGAGATCGGCGATTTATCTAACATCCCAGGCTCATCACTCGGTGGATAAGGCAATCCGAATTGCAGGGCTCAAAGAGTGCATCCTTCGGTACGTGCCGGTCGATGAGAGGTATCGCATGGATGCCAAGGCATTGGAACAAATGATTCATTCGGACAAAAGCGCTGGCTTGCATCCGTGGTTAGTCATTGCTTCGGCAGGAACAACAGATGTCGGGGCGGTCGATCCCATTGCGACAATCGGCGACATCGCACGAACCCATAGGCTCTGGTTCCATCTTGACGCCGCGTATGGAGGATTTTTTGTTTTGTGCGAGGAGGGGAAAAAGATTCTGAAAGGGATGGAGAAGTCCGACTCGCTCGTGATGGATCCGCACAAAGGGTTGTTTCTTCCATACGGAACGGGCGCAGCGATCATCAAGGAGAGAAAAAAACTCTCCGACGCTTTCTGGTATCAGGCGAGTTATCTGGAGGATGCTGCCAAGTCGAGCGATGAAATCTCACCGGCAGACGTGTCTCCCGAATTGACAAAACACTTTCGTGGGATGCGGCTCTGGCTGCCGCTGAAGCTCGTGGGTGTGCAGCCATTCCGCGCCGCGCTTGAAGAAAAGCTCCTCCTCACGCGTTACGCGTATGGGCAGATCAAACAAACGCCGGGGTTCGAGGTTGGCCCGTTTCCTGATCTCTCCGTGATGACGTTCCGCTACATCCCCAGGCGCGGCGATGCCAACGTGTTCAACCAGCGGCTGATCGAAGAGGTCGTCCGCGACGGTAAAGTGTTTCTCTCCTCTACACGCCTCGATGGGAAGTTCGTCCTCCGTATCGCCGTTCTCTGCTTCCGCACGCACCTCAATACGATCGAGTATGCAATCGATATCCTGAAACGGAAAGCGAAGCAACTCGAAGAAACGATGTGAGAATGTAGGGAAACATATGGCAGATCGAGCGCGAACCGCTGATATCAGTAGCTGAAGTACCGGTTCACAAGCTGAAGATCAAACTGTCCGTTCGTAAGCTGAATTTGTTTTGTTGTATCGGAGGGGCTCCAGAGCGTCCCTGAAAATGTTCCCTGTGCATGTCGTGTCGCCGCATCGAACATGGAGAGGGTGATCGTTCCAGCTTTCGGCACAAAGAGCTCATAGAAATTGACAGAATCTGTGAGGAAAAAATAAACATACGCACGTTGACCGGTCGATGTGGCGTTTGAACGAGAGAATGAGTAGTCACCCGTGACAAGAGAACCGACGCTGTCATGAAGGCTCAGGACCAACAGACGTTCCTTCACGCTCCCGTTCGCGGAGACATGCGTATACCCGACGAACATTGCGTTGATCAGTTTGCCAAAGAGAGAAGTGTCTTTTACGAATCCCCCAGCACCCTGGCTGCTGGTATCATTTGCAAACTGATTACTCGTCTTATATGGACCGTTGACAGAGAACGCTCCGCCACCATTGACTGTTGTGAAGGACATCGAACCTGACCCATAGGGACTTCCCGTGTTCGTTGTGTCGGGAGGAGGGTTGACAGTGTCCTCATCCTTTTTGCATCCCATCTCGTCTTCGGAAATCACTGCTGCAAGGATGATCGCCAGAGCAAGAAAGACAACTCTCTTTGTCATACCTTTCTACCTGAGAAGTACCATCTTGCGAGTTTGAAGGAACTGGTTCTCGCCAGACGCCAAAGGCAAGACATTGAAGCGCAAGAAGTAAAGCCCACTCGCTCTGCTGCTTGCATCCCAATCCACCGTTTTAAATCCTGCCTCCTGAATTGCATCGACCAGTGTGGTGATCTCTTGTCCGAGAACATCGTATACTTTCACGCTTACCTTCGCGGCAAATGGAAGTGCATATCGTATCGTTGTGCTCGGATTAAAAGGATTGGGATAGTTTGGAAACAGTGTGATTTCCTTCGGTATCTCCAATGATGAGAGGCTCTTGAGTTTCCATATCGTAATTGGCTGTGGGATATATGCCGTTCCGTTGCCTTCGATCCGTATCTCCTTTCCCGTTTGCTCATCAAGCAACTGATAGCGGCTGGGTGTAAGCTCGCTGCAATTCCACGTGACAGTGATCGGATAGAAATCGGATTGGACGAGAACGGTGGCGGTTTCATTGTGGTCGGCGTGAAACGTGTAGGTATCTGCCTGGTTACTGAACCGCGCATCAAAACAGCCGGCGGGTGGTAGAGGTGGAAGTTCTCCGCTCCGATCAGGGAGATCGTCGGCATTCGATTTCCCAAAATGCAATGTCGCTGTTCTTCCCCTGCTGTCTGCTATGCTGAGTGAATTCAACGAGGATGCTCTCTGAAGCGAACGAGGATTGTTCCTAACCTTTCTCATCGTTGACCCCGATGCCGGGAGGATAAGTGTTCCGTCTTGTGAGACTTTCAGCCAGTACCCTTTCCCCGGAAGGATGATGGAAGAAGCGTAGTAACCACTGTTGTAACCGAAAAAGTTTGAGCTGAAGATACCGGGAGGATTCGTTGTGATGGAAGAAATCGGCGTCGTGTCATTCACAGAGCCGATGATGTTCCACCCGCGATGCACCGTCAGAGTATCAGCGAGAACAGAGGAGCCGGCGATCCACACAGTTTGCGCGGCAGGAAAATCCATCCAGAACCCGTAGCCGTGTTGAACGCTATCCCGTTCGACGTAGCTGCTGGAGTAATAAAATGCTTTCGAGAGTGCGTTCGGATAGACCGTGCGTGTGCGCGGGTCAATGACGATCAGCGGAAAGGAAAGCAAATTCCATCCCGCGTCGAGAGCATATGCATACGCGTTAGATGCATAATTCCCAAAGTTACCAGTGAAGCTGAGATTTTCTTCAGTGAGTGTGAATGAGTATCCTGTGAGGGAGCCGGGCATCGTTTGTGTCCATCCGTTTTGAAGCGCCTCGCTCAACGTATATGAGCCAAGGGGAAGATTTGTGAACTGAAATGACCCGTCGGGCAATGTTAACACTGAGTCTGTGGTTGCACCTTCAAGTTTAACCTTCCACCCGGGCATCCCCGGTTCTCCAGGATCCAGAATCCCGTTGCTGTTTTTATCATTAAACACAACGCCAGAGATAATCCCCGTGACGGGGGGCGGAATGTATTGGAGAACAGTACCGTAATCACCACAAGCGATGATATTGGAAGGCGAGACGTAGGCTGCACCGAAGAGGCTTTGCTGAGTGCGACTATACTGTGACTCCCAGTGTACTCCACCATCCGATGTGTGGAGAATGGTTCCTAATTCTCCGACAATGAACGCCTTCGATGCGCCGCTGTGAACAATCGAATATAATGCCGTGGTACTGTTGGACGTCTGGGTCTGCCACGATATGCCGCCGTTGACCGTGTGGAGTATCCTTCCGGAATCTCCGACAGCCCACCCGGTGTTCACATCGACGAACGAACACCAGAACAACGCCGATGAAATCCCGCTTTGTTGTGAGTTCCATGATGATCCTCCATCTGTTGTTTTCAGGATCGTTCCTCCGTCACCAACGGCCCATCCTATCGTTGTCGTTGGGAACGAGACACCAAACAAAATTTTGGGAATGCTTCCGTTTTGGATCGACCACGAACCTCCTCCATCTGACGAATGAAGGATGGATCCGGTAAACGTGTTGAACTCTCCTCCTACAATCCAACCGTCGGACGCGCCCGCGAACGAGATGCCGAACAATGAACTCGTGGTAGGGCTTGACTGTGTCGACCAATTGATACCGTCTGTTGTTCGCAGGATCGCCCCGTTATCTCCAACTGCCCAACCGTGCACGTCGTCGATGAACTTTACACCGTAACAAGAGATTGATGGTGAGGGTGAAGTCGAGAGGCTCCACGTGGTTCCTGCATCTGTTGTTCTGGCAAGCAGACCGGTCTGACCGACAGCAACGCCAACAGTGCTCGAGGGGAAATCGATCCAGTTCACACTGAGGCGGGAGCCGGCATCAAGTGTGGTCCATGCGATGCCGCTGTTGGTCGATTCGATGATTCTCCCGAATTCTCCAACTGCCCAGAGCTTTCCACTGGCTCGTGTCAATCCATCCAGGTTGTATCCGTCGGCAATGATTGTGCTTGACCAGGATTGACCGCCATTGATGGTCCGAAGCATTCGCCCACCATCACCAACGATCCAGCCAACGAAGGTATTCTGCATAATGACCTCGTTGAAGTTTACCGAATCAGGAGGACTGACGTCTGACCATATGAGTCCGCCATCCTCGGTTCGGATAATCTTTCCATTCGTTCCGACGGCAAACCCCAGCGAAGGGTCAGCGAAGGTGATGCCGAGGTAGGATGTCGTCTGTGCGCCTATTACACGCAGTGACCATGTTGCACCACCATCTATCGTGTGAAAGGTTTTTCCGCTGCTTCCGGCTGCCCATCCTTCGGTGAGAGATAAAAAGTCAATCGCATTGATGCTGCTTGGCATCATCACTTTGTGTTGGAGGGTCCATGCAATTCCGCCGTCAGATGTGTGAAGAATGACTTCATTGTCGCCCGTCGCCCAGCCGTTCAGCGAGTCGAGAAATGTTACGGCGTTGAGACCGGAAGTGATGCCGCTATTTTGCTCGAGCCAGTCGTCGCCGCTGTCAATAGTGTGTAGGATGGTGCCGTTGTCTCCAACTGCCCATCCTTCTGTAACGGAAACCATCGAGAGTGCGAGAATGTTATCCGTGCGCCCGAATTCTTGTTCGTACCAGCTCACGCCGCCGTTGGTCGTGTGAATGATGGTTCCATATTCGCCGACAGCCCAGCCGAGTGAATCATTCAGGAACTGTGTTCCAAGAAGGGTATTCCCTTGTGGCACAGGCGATTGCCAGTTCCACTGACTACGTGAGCATGGTGTAAGGAGAAGTGAGAACAATACTATCGCAACGAGCGTCAGTTTCATTAGGTGTACTTGGGTGTCTCAATGATTGGAAAGACCCGGAGTTGCCTTGGATCGAGTTACAAGCCCGCCTCAGTGTACACTCTGGCGGGCAAGCAACTTCTGGAAATGTAAGAGATTTTATTGTCAGGGGCAAGAGAGGTGTTCCAATTCTTGATCGTACATAATTCCGCTATCACTTCTCCGGTTGATTCTTTGTACCGAAAACGGTATGTTCTATAGAGTCTGTTGCCTCATTACAAAAAATTAATGATGTTTACACTTCAATTTAGCAAATCATTTCGCGTTTCAATAGGGTTCGCGCTTTTCCTGTTTTTTTCCATGATCTGTTCTGGTCAACAGCCCCCCCAAAAACACGTTCTCATCCTCTTCGAGGGAAGTGAGGTTGTCACTAACTACGCCCGCGGGGATGCGCGCGAGTTGGCGATGCTGCTTGGGCATTTCCCCACCGTCGATTACAAGGTTCAGGGAGTCGATAGCTATACAAACGGGACTATCAAAAATTACGATGTAACGTTCTTCATTGGCTTCGGCAAGCATTACGATCCACCGGAACGGTTCATGAAAGATGTGTACTCGTTGGACAAGCGCGTCGTTTGGATGAACACGGGCATGGAACATTTCGCCAAGCAATATGACATCGAAAAACGATTTGGCTTCACGTTCAGTCATCTTGATACCGTCCGGAACTTTGATCTTGTCCGAGCAGGGAAGAAATCGTTTAGCAAAGGTGAGCCGAATCTGAACATCATCAATGTCACGAACACCGATGCTGTTGAAATTCTCGCGACGGCGTATTCCACTGCAACACGTCACGAGTCGCCGTACATCATACGCAACGGCAATTTCATGTACATCGCCGATTCGCCGTTCGCCTCGGCAACGGAGACTGATCGGTATATTCTCTTCGCCGATATGCTGCATGACCTGTTGGGTGAGCAACACGAAGAACTGCACCGCGCGCTTGTCCGTATCGAAGATGTCGATCTATTTGAAAACCCCGGCAAGTTGCGCGACATCGCCGACTTCTTTTACTCGAAACATATTCCATTTCTCGTCGGCCTGATCCCCTTCTTCGTCGATCCCGATGCCGGATACCGCTTGAGCCTTTCCGATAAACCGGAGTTCGTCGATGCCATCCACTATATGGTCGCCCGCGGTGCAACGATCGTCATGCATGGAGTGACGCACCAATATCAAGGAGTGACCGCAACTGACTTCGAGTTCTGGGATGGCAGCATGAACCGAAAGATTAAGAACGATTCGAAAGAGTACGTCGAAAAGAAAATGAAGATGGGTCTCGAGGAATGCTGGAAGAACAACATCTATCCGCTGATCTGGGAAACTCCGCACTACACCGCATCCCAGCTTGATTATCCCGTTTTCGGAGAATTCTTCAGCACGGCGATGGAACAACGCCTCGTCCTCGACGATGCCGACTACAGTCAGTACTTCCCCTATATAATAGAGCACGACCTCTACGGTCAGCGTATTATCCCGGAAAACCTCGGTTACATTCCGCTCGATACCGATCCCAACGTGGAGAAGGAAGCTGTCCAGTATTTGCTCAAAGGCGCCAAAGCACAGCTCGCCGTGCGCGACGGATTCGCTTCCGCATTCATCCATGCGTTCATTGACCTTCAATACATCGAAGAGTATGTTGATGGCATTCTCGATCTCGGGTACACGTTCATGGATCTGAAGAACGAGCCGAACCTCGTCCGACTGAAAGATCGTGTAACTCTCACGGGTGATTTTTCGTACGAGATCGCTCTTGAGGATCAGTATCTTCGCCAAACATGGTTGCGACCGAACGGTGAGGTCGACCACCGTGAAATTACAAACGAACGGTTGAACGGACCGGTAAAGGAAAAAGTGCAAGTCCCTCCGGGTCAGATTTACATTGCCGAGCCGTCTGAGCTTCGTGAGACAGAACTCTCCTGGATCGGGAAATTCCGATCTCAAGCTGCAGGGTTATGGACAAATCTTTTTCAGGGTGAAGAGACGTACGATGAGGCCCGTGTTGGGTTAGTCTGGGATATTCACGCGAAAGAGGGCTCGTTCAACGATCAGGCAAGCTTCGCTGCAGCATTCCGATCTCTCAATATCGATGTTGATACGCTCGCTGGTGATAGCATCTCTTCACTAGATGCGTACAATCTTCTCATTGTTCCATACCACGCAGTCGAACATCTCGCGAATCGAGACTACGACCGCATCGTCCAGTTTGTGGAAAATGGCGGCAATCTCATCACCGATGGAAAAAACGGCGTCGCTGAAGAGCTCGGGGTGAAATTCGCGTCATCGACGATTAAAATTGAGCGGATGCGTGATCGTCTCTATCCTGAAGATGTGCTGATTCTCGGCTCTCCAGAAATCATGAATCGGTTTGAAGTCGAGCGGAACGATGAGTCCTTCTGCATTGACGAGCGGACGGAGGCGCCCGTTGTCATCGGCAGGAAGTACGGGGATGGTAAATTCCTCTTCCTCGGCATGCGCTTCGACCCTGTGTCTTCAGGGGGATACTCACGGTTCCCATACTTGCTGGAATATGTGAGAAGGTATTTCCACCTCCAACCCGTCCTTCGGCGCGAAAACCTCGAGGTCTATTTCGACGACGGGTATCGCCACAACTCAAGCATCGAAGACTTGGTAAAACGATGGGTCAGTGACGGTGTCCGCGTGGTCCATGTCGTCGGCTGGCATCAGTACCAGACATGGACATACAATTACGCCCGACTCATCGATCTTTGTCATTCGAATGGAATCCTTGTTTATGCGTGGCTGGACCCTCCACAGGTCTCCGAAAAATTCTGGAAAGAACACCCCGAATGGCAAGAGCTCAATTATAAAGGTGAAGCTGTTCGCCCATCATGGCGGTATCCCGTTGCTCTTACAAGTCCAACGTGTCTTGCAACAGTGAAAGCAACTTTCAAAAATTTCTTGCTGAAGTATGATTGGGACGGTGTGAACATTGCTGAACTGTACTTCGAAGCGGGTAACGGTCCGCAGGATGCCCGGATGTTGACGCCGATGCATCCGACCGCTCGCGCCGAGTTCAAGCGCAAAGCAGGATTTGATCCTGCACTGTTGTTGGATCCTTTTTCAGACGTTTATTGGAAACGAAATCCTGCTGCATGGAAGCGGTTCGAGGATTATCGGGTGGAAATTCTCACCCGCTTTCATGAGGAGTTTCTGAAAATGGTCGATGAGGTGCGAGCTGTGAAACCGCATTTCGATGTTGTAGTGACCGCGATGGATAACCTCGGCAATCCCGAGCTTCGCACGAACTATGGTGTCGATATCAAACAGATTATTGAGTTGCAGAAGCAATACGCGTTTTCACTTCAGGTGGAAGATCCTCAATCGGAGTGGTCGAAAGATCCACGGCGGTACCAGAAGCTTACGCAGCGTTACCGTTCAGTCATAGGGGCAGATGCAAAATTGATGATCGATCTCAATATCCTCCAATTCCGCGATGAAAAGAAGCCAACCCCATTATTCCCGACACTGGTTCAGACCGGCATTGAGAGCTATCAAATGGTACACTCCGCGGCGCTCGGCGGGAACAGGGTGACCATCTACTCCGAGTCAAGTGTGCGTCCGCAGGATCTTCGGATGCTGACGTACGCCGCGTCAGCTCCCGCATCGATGCAGCACATTTCCGGAGGATGGGAAATCCACGCGCCGTTTCCGGTGGTACTCCAGTTACCGAAACAATATACGGCGTTGAAGATCTCGACGGGTGAACGCATTACATCGGAACGGGGGATGTTTTTCCTGCCCGCGGGCGAACACACACTCGAGGTGGAACGTCATGCCGGTGAACCATTCTATGGGGCTCCTCCAACAGGAGGACGGTTGCTTTCCATCTCCGGCGAGTTGATCACCCTGAATAATTCTAACCGGAGCGTGACATTCTCGTACAAGAGTGACACACGCTGCCTTGCCTCCTTTAGCCACAGACCGTTCACGATGTTCCTCGACGGTAAAGAAACAAATGGTGAGCCGCTCGAAGGGTATCACCGGTATACCGTTATGCTGCCAAAGGGGGAGCACTCTGTGATCGCGGTGCTGGAGACCACGGTGTCGTACGGCGTCGACATCACGAGCTTTTGGTCGTCTTGGCTCATCGTGGCATTCGGCATGACATCGGGGGCGGCGCTTCTCACATTTTACACAGTGGTACGATTTTCACGACCACCTGAAGCATAGATGCCCGAACATTCGCTCATTGAGCTTGACCTGAGCATCGTCTTCCTCCTTTCGGTTATTCTGATCTGGTTCATGATCGGATACCAGCTCATCCTCACATTGGCAGGATTTTTTCATTACCGGAACTCGCTAAAGGAACAGCGGCGCATCGATGCACAGCAGTTCGACTTTCCCAAAGTCTCCGTCTTGATCCCCGCCCACAATGAAGAAAAAGTGATTCAGTACACTGTGGAAGCGATGCTGACGCTCGAGTATCCGAAGGATCGTCTCGATATCCTGATTATCAATGACGGTTCCTCTGATGCAACGGAGGAGATCGTCAAACGATACGCCGGTCTGGACGCTCGTGTGCGATTGTTCAACGTCCCACAGGGTGAGGGAGGAAAAGGAAAATCTCGTGCACTCAATCTCGGTCTCCGGCAAACCGACGCAGAGTACATCGCCGTGTACGATGCCGATAACACTCCCCACCCTTCAGCGTTGCGTTATCTCATGGCGCAGCTTCTTTCAGATAGCTCGCTCGGCGCGGTGCTCGGTAAGTTCCGGACAGTCAACAAGAACCGCAACCTGTTGACACGCTTCATCAATATCGAGACACTCAGCTTCCAATCGATGCTGCAAGCAGGGAGGTGGAAACTCTTCAAGGTTGCGACGCTGCCCGGGACGAATTTCGTCATTCGCCGGAACCTGCTCGACAAACTGCACGGGTGGGATGAAGAGGCGATTACGGAGGATTCCGAGTTGAGCATTCGAGTATATGAGGAAGGCTATCGCATCAAGTTCATCCCGTATTCCGTAACGTACGAGCAGGAGCCGGAGAAGTGGTCGACATGGATCAAGCAACGGACGAGATGGGTACGCGGGAATAACTATGTCGGCTCGAAGTTCCTAAAGGAAATTCCGAAGTTCAAGAATAAGTTCATCGCCTTTGAATTGCTGTACCTGCTCTCACTCTACTATGTGTTCCTCGTTGCAATCATCAGCTCCGATGTGTTGTTCCTCCTCGGCGTATTCAATGTGGTGATGATCAGTCTCCCCGGACCATACACCATGGTGTGGGTCATCGGCATTATTTTATTCTTGCTGGAAATTCTCCTTGCACTCTCGTATGACAGGGAAGACAAGCTCTCGAATATCTTCCTGACTCTCTTGATGTATTTCACCTATTGCCAGTTCTGGATCTATATCGTAGGGAAAGCGATCTATCTTGACCTGATCAAGAAGGAAAAGCGGACGTGGGTGAAGACTGTGCGGTTTGACGTACAACCTGCGCCTGCTGACGGTGGAGATGTCAATCATCACCCCTCTCGGTGACGCGTGTTTGACGAGGGATCGATATTATGGTTCCATCCTTGAAGAAGCGTTCGCCCACCATGGTGGCGTTCATCCTTGGAGCAGGATACCTCGTGTTCGGTTGGATGACACTCTCCCATCAGTATACATTCGACGCTATTAGCTATCTGCAGGATATCGAAAACACTCGACTCAGTATTCCACTACAGCCGGAAGCGATAGCGTACAACTTCTTTCATTCGCAGCATCTCCTTTTCAGTTTCTTCGATTATCTGTTCTACCATCTGTGGATGTGTTTGGGGTATCACGGCTCGGCACTTTTGCCTGCTCAGATCCTGAATCTTCTCGAAGGTGCAGCAACACTCGGTCTTGTCTCTTTCGTGTTGTACCGGATGACTGAAGATGTTTTGCTTTCGTCTCTGTTCATCGCATTTCTCGGAATGTCATACACATTTTGGAGTAACACGGTGATGGTCTCCGATCACATGGCGAGTTGCTTACTGGCAGTTATTCTTTTCGGAAGTCTTGTGAAGACCCAGCTTCAAGAAGTTTCAATGAGGCGGATTGCCCTCTTCGGTTTTCTCAACGGATTTGCGATGCTCATGCATCAGGCCAACGCTTTGCTCGGAGCGATGTTTTTGGTTGCCCTGCTCAGTGAGCCTCTGACCATCGCAGCGCGACTCAAGGCACTTCTCGTCTACACGTTGTCTGCTATACTTACCGTTGCAATTCCCTACTTGATCGTCGGGGTGTTTATCCTTGGAAACGAAACGATCTACGATTTCGTCTTCTGGTGTTTTTACTACGCCATGCCCGGTGTCATGAATGTCTCCGGACACTACGGGACGTTCCAGTTTGGGAAACTCATCGATCTCGTTTCGAGTTTTGGGGCGTCCATCATTGGCGGGTTTTATTGGATCAATCGGATATTTGAGACACACGCGTTCAGCCTGTACAGCGTTCCAATCTGTTCAGCAATAGGGCTGATTGCATTTCTCTCAGTACTGATTATTGGCCGTACTAAAGGTAGGGCAAACGAAATTGATCATCAAACCAAGAAAGCAATGCGCCTATCGGCAGCGTGGTTTGGTAGCTATGCACTTCTCTTATTTTGGTGGTGGCCTACCTACTACCAGATGTGGTCGATTCCATTCGTGGCGTTTGTCGTCTTGATCGCAACATACATCCACAGCAAATTACGAACTCCTCTGGCTCGCCATCCGTATCTGCAGTGTGCCATTGCAGTCGTGATCCTGTCCATCCTCACTGGAAACGCAATTGCTGCCTACATCCCGGCGCACGACGTCGCAAACAACGATTACTACGTCACCACAATGGCAATCGCTCAATCGACTAAGCCAGGTGATCTGATTGTCATTCCCGGGAATGATGAATACGAGGTATACGTTCCGTACTTTATCAAGCGGAAGATCGTCTCTCTGCATGCGGTCTTCATCGATCACTTGAATGATCGCGCATCGTCGTTCAAGGAAATCAAAGAGAAGATAGAGAATGCCTGGTCTGAGGGTGCGAACGTGTTTGTTGTCTCTGAGCTTCGGGATACAGCGAACGTCTATGCTGACGTGTTCGATCTGCATAACTTGAGCATGGCAGATCGTCAACAATTCTTTCGCCAGTATGCTGTGGAAGATACGCTGGAAGCTCGCAGTCTTGTGCTGTACAAGCTGGAGAATATATCTCCGTAGAAGGAGCATCGATTATTCAATAATCAGGTAAGTACCATGGAATCACACACAACAACCCTGTCGGTTGTCGTTCCAATCTTTAACGAAGAGGAGACTCTTCCGGAGCTGCACCGAAGGCTCACGGACGTCCTTGCGAACAACAATATACCGTACGAAATCATTTATGTCGATGACGGGAGTGTAGATCGTTCACTGGTACTGCTCGCGAAGCTCCACACGGAGAACTCCGGCGTTCGAGTGATTAGTTTCTCACGAAATTTTGGGCATCAGACCTCGATCTCTGCGGGACTTCGGTATGCGAAAGGAGACGCCGTCGTTGTCATGGACGGAGACTTGCAAGACCCTCCCGAGATCATCCCGCAGTTCATCAAGAAGTGGCGGGAAGGCTATCAGGTCGTCTACGGTATACGCACGAGGAGGAAGGAAAACATTCTCAAGCGGTCGGCGTACGTTCTGTTCTATCGACTGCTCCACAAGATCTCCTACCTCGACATTCCGATTGATTCCGGAGATTTCTGCATTATAGATCGCTCAGCAGTCAATATCCTGAAGCTGATGCCGGAACGTAATCGCTTCGTCCGTGGGTTGCGGACATGGATCGGATTCCGCCAGACTGGCGTCGAATATGAGCGTGGGAGACGCTTTGCGGGAACGCCGAAGTACACGATGGCAAAGCTCTTCAAGCTTGCGTACGACGGCTTAATTACCTTCTCGTTCTACCCACTTCAGATCTCAACGAAACTCGGGTTTCTCTTCTCGTTGATGGCGATTGTGTCTGCGGCGGTGATCATCTTCTTAAAGCTTACACGTGGATTTACACCGCAAGGCTGGGCATCAACTGTTGTCGTCATTCTCTTCATCAGCGCATTGCAATTTTTCATTCTTGGAATATTTGGTGAATACATTGGCAGAATTTTCGAAGAAGTAAAGAACCGGCCGCCGTTTGTCATTAAGACGATGCTGGGTTTTGAAGAGGATGAAAAAATACTATAAGCGGTTTTCCATGAGACAAGTGAAAATAACAACGCGGAGTTGTGGTAGATTTATTGGATGAATCAAACCTTCGCTCCTCAATTGCTCAAGCCTTTGGTGTCAATTACCGCACCACGAGCAACTTCTGTACTTCGGTGTACAACAATTTGCCGTAGGTATCTGTTACTACAAAACGACAAAAATACATCCCGCTTGATTGAGCGCTGGCATCCCATTCAACCGAATGAAAACCTTTTGCGATGTCCCTGTCAATGAGCCTAGCTATTTCCCGACCGATCAGATCGTAGACCACGATTGTTGAATGACCATCGACAGGAAGTTGAAAGTCAATCCTTGTCAGTGGATTGAAGGGATTGGGATAGTTCCGATGGAGTTTGAAAGTCGTTACCTGCGCTTCGCGGGGTTGTTCACCTGATGTATTACCTGCCCCCGTTGAATCTGGAATTCGTTCGTAGCGGCCTTTTGAGACTATGATGAACGTTCGTTTCATGATTGAAGGGGGTGGAGGAATGGCGTTGAATCGGAGCTCAAGGGTTTGCCCAGGTGTTAGCGTAGCGTATGTGCTATCGGTCGAAAGTAACTTTGGTGTTACATCACCATTAATAGAGTGAGTTGCGCTTGAAAGAACGAGCTCTCTCATCGTGTAACTCTTTGGTACGGTCACACCGAAGTTGAAGTAATCGAGATGAGCTTTCTTTGTCCAGACGACATTCAGGGATTGTGTGCTATCCAGTGTCATGGGCACGAAGACCAACGTCGGACGCTGGCGGAATGTAAAACTCTGGTTATATCCTTCGGCAGACATGGGACGAGTTATGTACGCGATCTTCTCTATCTTGATTGGAACATAACCTCCTTCTTCACCGCCACCACTGGTGGTGAAGAGCGTGGGGGGCGCCTTGCCAGTGAGTTGCGTCAGTGACAGATGTAACGTGTCGCCAGCCTCCATCGTGACTGTATTGCTATCGAATGCAGCGAGCTTGGAAAGAATATCGCTTCCCCGCAACAGCGCCCGACCCAACCTATAGGGTATAATATATTGATAAATCTCGCCTGCAGGCGAAACGTCGATCTTCGTGTTTATGGGATGATCAACCGCCAGGAGTTTAAATTGGTCAAGATACGATCGCTCGTGTTCAAACTCTCTGATTTGCAGAATGTAGCTTCCATTCGTAGCGCTTAATGGTTTGAGAAGCCTGTAATAATCTGTAACATCGTTTCCTTGATTTTCAGAATATTCACTTTGAGGGAGGATGTTGTTGTCTTCTATGAATCGCGTTCCGTCCCATGTGTAAACATAAGGGCACGCTGGTGGCGGAGGCGGTGGCGGACAATTCCTGTAATATGTTATTGCACTCGCACCGCCAATAACATTATTTGTGACAATGCACTTCAACTCAAAGCTTTCATTGCTGATATAATAACTGACCCGTTTATTATTTCCTCCAATTTGGGTCCAGTCGGTACTCCCCGGTGAGCTATTTTTAAACCACTGATATGAATAGAAACCATTCGGTTCTGGACATGCTGGTGTTACTTCCCATAGACCTGTTTCTCCGAGTTTAAAACAGTTTTTAGTAGATGATACGGGAGCGATTGAGGCACCAAATCCTATGGGCGCTGTATTCACCCACGAGTAGGTAAAGTTCCAATATGTAGATCCATAATATGGTTTGAGCTCAAGCTGGAAAATATATTGGGCGTTCCCCATTTTGAATCTATCGACCGCAACGGTTTGTGAGCCTGCTTCGAGCACACCATAATCGTATGTTGCAACAACCGAGTTCCCTGAATACGATTGAAGGAAGAGCGTGGCTTTGGCATAAGATTTATTCATGAGGATGAAATTGAAATAGGTATTGCATTGTGTTCCACCGGCATTTGTGATGTTGATAGCATCAGTGCCTGGAGTAAATGCCCTCATCCCTGTTGTTGTTCCCCATAAGTCAGAGGTGTACACATATTGACTTCGGTATGGAGGATTTCCATTAAATAGGTACGGAGACTTCGTGGCCGTAACAGGCGAACTAAATAATCCCGGGGTGTACGAAGCAAGATAGCCACCACCCGTTGTGAAGTGATGATACATCTTTTGCTTCTTATCGCCGACCCACCATTCACTATTGATGTCCTGGCCGATGCAGGTCAGTTCGCATGTCGATTTATCAAATTCGGTGGAATTAATAGCAACAGCGCTCTCGGTTGATGGCAGCGGGCGATTGACAATGACAAAGGCATTGCGCTCGTAGTCAATGAATGCCACGCGATCGTTTTCTTGAGTTTCCACTCTCAGCGGTTTTGATAGTTTGAATGTTCCCAACCCGGCGGAGTATTGCGTAATGCGTTGATACACCTGACCATCACGATGAATGTCGATGAGTTGGCCGCCAAAGTCATCTGCAATCCATATGTGGTCATTCTGGGGAGAACCACTTGCAGTCCCACCCATGTCAATTGCGACATCGACTGGGTGTATCATCCCCGGCACAGAAATGCTGGATATGTAATGAAGATATCCGGTGACAATACTGTTGAGAAACCCGCCTTGAGGGTGGTCAAGATACAGTTTAACGATCAAGTTATTATCAGTGTCCGCAACATAGAGTGTATCATGACCATCGACCGTCATACCGCGAGGGTGCATGAAGCGGTAATCATTTGGATTATCGCCATACGATCGTATCCAACCGATATTCTTATTTGCATATATGATTCTACTCCAAAAGGGATCGAGATTGAATGCAACCGCGTTATCGGAATTTGCATCAAGGAGAATTGCATCGATATCAAACCTCGCATCCTGTGCAAAGAGTTTCCTACTCAAATTATCCAGCGTGTAGTTTTCATTGATTAATGTTACCCCATCTGTAGTATAAGGGTGAGGAATGTTCACAAGGATCTTGCTCGATGTCCGCAGTGAAGCTTGGGTTAGTATAGTGCGGTTCCCACTCTGTGCGAAGCTTTCCGCTGACTGCTTACCATTAGAGGCTATGGTTTTATTCCCCTTCCGAATCGATTGGACTGCCTTAACAAATGGAGAGCCTTCTTTTATTTGCCACGACAAACCCTTCTTCTCGAAATAAATTTCTACATCCTTACTCATCGATCCTTGACGATCTCTTAGTTTGCATAGTGCTGATGCAGTGTTTTTCCCGATATCGATGGTACCAATATCCAGTGAACAGAACACCGGGAGAGAGGATGCATCGAACGATGGTACTCCGAGCATCTCAAGCGTCCCATGGAGATCTTCATTGTTCAAAGACCGGTCGAGGTTGGCTAAAAGAGATTGTATTTGCTCACGATCACTCGCGATAGGCACAAGAGGAAGTGCAGTTTGATACTGTGGGAAGACTGTATCTTGATACAGTGCGAGGAGCACCAGAAGAAAAACCGAGCGCCACAATTGTTTATAATGGATGCTGAATTTTGAATTTTGTGCCAGAAGAAAATTATTCATACATCCTCCATCATACGAGATAGTCTGTCAGAAACATTCATCATCATTGACCTCTTATTCGATCGCAAGACGTTTCTTTGATATCTTGCCATTTAGGCCATCCTTCGCTGATATGTGCTGTTGCCATTGCTCGTTCCTAACATCCCACCGACCGATGTGAAGCAACCTTTGCGACAAGCTTTCCTTCTGTTGCCTGAGAAGAAAGAAACAATGTTGGCTCGCTCGCGTTATAATGGTTCGTCAAGTCTAAGAGTAAATCGAGCTTACCATCTCGATCGAGGTCACCCGCCCAAAGAATAGATGGTGGCCCATCTTCATCCGTGCCGCGCATTGTGGCAACCGTTTGATGTATCTTACCAAACGTAAGGTTCACTTTGAAATTTGTGAACGAGGAATGACCTTCAATAAGCTCGCCAGTCGTGGTGAGATTATACTGAATAGTGTCGCCAAGATTGAGAATCAGATGATGAATAGAAGTTAAGTACTGATGTCCCGAGAATACTGACTTGATTGAACCATTCTTAAAAGGAAACGGACCCTTCACCAAAAACAGAGGACGAGATGGCTGGTCAACACTTACTTTCAAACCACTTTGTTGAGAGGGATCTTGATCAACGATAATATCGTGAGCAGCCTTGACCATTATCTTTGTCGCAAGCAATTCGTATCCGCTCTCGCTTGGGAAAAGACCATACCATGTTTCTCCTGAATTAGCAGAAATCTCACCAGCATGATAGTTGCCCACGAACAAAAGTTGGAACTTGGACTGAGTTTTCTTTTGCGGTTTCTGAAATCCCGTAACAACTATCGCAAGGAAGATGAAAATACTGATTCTGATATTCACATCGATGCCCAAAGATGGGTACAAGATTAATTTTGAATTTTGTGCCAGAAGAAAATTATTCATACATCCTCCATCATTCGAGATAGTCTGTCAGAAACATTCATCATCATTGACCTCTTATTCGATCTCAAGACGTTTCTTTGATATCTTGCCATTGGTGTGAGTGATAAATTGCCTCTTGTCTTTCTGATACGACAAAACATACCCATCCACTGTTCCAATAACTTTGCCACGCTTGATATCAACAACTTTTTTTTCTTTGAACATATCACCGAGCATAAGAAGCGATGGCTCACCTTTCACCCATGCCGCTGTATGATTAAGCGCTCCCTTTTCAAAGCCTTTTAATGTAACCTCTTTATTCGAGGCTCGATCAAAAAGCTTGTAAAGCAATCCCCCTTCCTCAGTACTAAAATAATACTTACCATCCGGGGAAAAATGTACACCGTAATAGTTCGTGAGCATTCGTTCCCCTGTTGTTGGATTATATGCAACAACCCCGGCTGGTCCTCCTTCTGTCTCCGTGTACAGCAGACTATCAAATGTTGCCCAGTATAACTCAACGTCATTAGAAGCTCCAACAAATTTCTTGGTTCTCGTGCGCACATTATACACATAGACTCCTAAAGGTGCAGGCTGCTCTGCTCCTTCACGGAGAATTCCTGAAATCCATGCAATCTTCTCGCCATCAGGCGACCAAGAAAATCTCCAAACACTGTCTTGTGAAAAGATTTCTTTGCCATTTTTCCCAATAATAAACATTTTCCGTTTTTCGTATTCCGCTCCTTCACTAGTCCGAACAAACCCACTTGTGGATCCTATCAAAGCTATATATTTATTTTTCGGAGAGACAGTAACAACATATTCAAAGAACGAGTACTCTTTGTTAGTATAAAGCGGTTCCCAAACATTTTTTGATGAATTGAAAGATTTCACTGTATGACCACCAACCGGATTTTCCCATAAAGTTGATACTAAAACATCTTGTGAGAATGCATTTTGTGTAAATAATATGCAATACAAAACAGTGCAGAGCCAAACAAAGCCAATATTTTCGATAACTTCCATCGTACTATTTTCTTGGCTCAAAGATGGGTACAAGATTATAGTCTTTTCAAACAACTACTCGATCCCTTTTGTTATTATTTTTCCATGTTCAATGATCGCCGCTTCCTTTGTTAATGTATCCACAATGCCAATATAGAAACCGTCAAACTTCCGTGTAACAGCGGTTCTTTTCATATCGAAGACAAAATATTTTTTCAAATCTAAATCTGCAAAAACTAAGTTATTTATCTCGTCCCATCTTACAGCCGTCCAATTCACTTTCATATCACTAAGATCATGCTTAATCGCGGATAAGATTGTTGCTGTAATGTCTGTGTTAGTTTTTGTCTCATAAATCTTGATATCATCGCTTTCTGGAGACTGGTAGAAATAATATTCACCATTATTGGAAAAATCAACGCCATTGTACTCGGTTTCTTCAAGTTTCTTCTTGCGAACATTATACCGCACAACCTTATGTTTCTCAGAAGAAAAATAATATATGTTATTATCAAACTTTGCAAAGGTGAAATCTGATCCCTTATCCGGTATTTTTATTCGATCTCCACTCTTAATATCAAGAATCCAAAACGTTTTATTTTCAGGATTTGCCATTTCAGCGTATGGAACTTCTACATAAAGAATTTTTTCCTCATTTGGAAACCAAACCGTACCGCCAACTGGAAGATCGAAGGATTTGATCCGTTTTCCATTCACAGAGAAGAGTTGTAACTTAAGCTCTTCGCTCCAGCCCTTGCTACCGTGGAACATTACTACATCTTTCTTATCCGTTCCCCAAAATGATATATATGTTCCTTTTGGAGAAATCTGTGCGCCGACGCCTTTATATTCTGGAGCGAACCTTACAAAAGAATTTTTAGCTCGATTATACACATAAACCCCCCACCGGTCTGATTCTTTACCTTGCAAATATCTCTGGATAAATTCCCCATCTTTCACGAAGGGAATTTTGTTTGGACCACCCGCCTGCATCAAAGCATAGAAAAGAAGAGTAAACAGAGTAAATAAAAATAATCGGTTAGTATAGTTTCTTCTCATGATTTTTCTCCTTAGTTGCTTGTGCCATCCGGATCGATAATTCGGACATGAAAATGATTTGCATGAACTCTTGTAGTTGGATGGTTTTCTTGTGTATTCCAATCCACTTTGATCCTTCCATTGCTGTATGCATAGGTATCGTCTGTGATATTGGTAGCTGGATCAAGAATAATTAAACCAACATTTGAAGATTCTAAAAAATAACCTATCAATTCAGTCGTCAATGTTTGATCATAACCACTGGGTTCATCCTGCACACTGAGATTATCCTCCAAAGTACCATTGGATCCGTTTGTAGCGCGAACGTATCTAATATCTACGTCAATTCCATTCTCATGTGCCGCGTGATCCAGCGTCTCTCCACCTCCTTGAAGACTCATATCACCTACTCCAATACGCGGACCATCAGCATGCTTCTGACTCCATGTTCTTCCCACCTTCTCAACAAGATTGATCAATTCCAGCGTTCCCCAATTATGTTCGTCATGAATATAATTAGGATTAGGTACCGTAACACGCCAATTCTTATCATAATATCCTGGTCCGAAATTCGCAATCCTCAGCCCATTCTCTAAATATCCATCATCAAAGTCTCGTGTACCCGTTGGTAATCCGTGAGCGATCGTGTAGTCGTGAGTACCCCGGTTAGGGTGCTCTGAATCCGTTAAGGGTATTAACAGTGGTTTGTCAATTGATGTCGCGTCGTATGTAGTGTAATGAAGGATTATTGCACCCCCCGTCACATAAGATATCCAAGTCTGAGGATCATACGTTCCGGCATCGGCATCGTTCTCTCCTTCCACATAATCGCTGATATTGTCACCGTCATAATCCCAACTATTGTGAACTACTTGAATAACGTAAGCATCGTTCTTCGTAAACTCATTCACACTAAGAGCAAGAATGTAATACCCCGGGGGCAGCGGTACTCTGCCCCGAGCCGGTGTATTCATTTTCACGTCCCATGGGACTGTTGTGCTACCCTCCGCGTTTTGCGTAATATAGAAGCTAGTGCCGTTTCCAGAAAAGAAGTTTTCATTTTGGGACTTGTATAATATGATTTGAACAATTATCTTAGGCGGAACTTTTCAACAGAACCGTTAAAGGAGTTTCGCCTATGTGTCTGTTCGTTCGTGACATCAGTCTTGCTGAAGGTGCCACCCTTCAAAGAACGCTCCGCAAGAGCAAAAATCGGACTTCGTTGAGGCGTGCTCAAGTAATCCTTTTGTCTGTTCAAGGCATGCCCGTAAAGCGAATTGCTAAGGTAACGTATCTGCATGAAGTGTACGTACGAGAGCTTATTCGGCTTTTTAACCGCCAAGGGATAAAGATTCTCCGCAGGCGAACTAGCCCCGGGCGACCCATAGAGTTCACCGAAGAGATACGAGCTGAGATGGTCGAATGTGCTTTGAGTCCACCGCGGATGTTGGGCATGCCCTTTTCGCGCTGGAGTCTGGACAAATTGCGTGAATATCTCCAAAAAACAAGAGTCGTGAAGTCCATCAGCATCGAACGTCTGCGAACGATCCTTGAAGAAGAGGGTGTTAAACTTCAAAGGACAAAGACATGGAAAGAATCGAACGATCCTGCCTTTGCCAGTAAAAAAAACGACTGAAACGATTTTATGGTAAGACTCGAGCTGGAAGTCACGTTGTCTGTTTTGATGAATTTGGACCAATTGAGCTTCGCCCTTTCCACGGTTCAACATGGGCACGGAGGAAAAAGCCAGACCGTCTCCCTGCGACCTACAGTAGACCAAACGGGGTTCGACACTTCTTGGCGTTTTATGATGTTCATCAAGACGTGCTCTGGGGATATGTTCGGAGCCGTAAACGTTGGCAAGAGACGCTTGAAGTCATGCAGCGGATGCGTCGACGTTACCCCAAGAACGAACAGATTTTTCTGGTTCTGGATAATTTCTCTCCCCATAAACGGAAAGAGGTGCGCCGTTGGGCACGCAAGAACCTGGTCACATTGGTCTGGACACCGACCAACGCTTCGTGGCTCAACAGAATCGAGTGCCAATTTACGGAACTGAAGAAGTTTGTCTTTGAAAACACCTACTACAAATCGCATATGGAATGTCGAAAGGCCATCAATGACTTCTTGCTCTACCGGAATAAAAGAAACAAAAAACGAAAAAACATTAATTTGAAACGGCACTAG
>JACOSX010000117.1 GCA_016178625.1 Ignavibacteria bacterium | reverse complement strand
CTTCGAAGACCATCTTCAACAGTATCACGGTAATCTTCTTCGAGCCGCAGTTGAGCTTGCGAAACGCTGGCGCACGGACAAGTATCTGCGACAACTTGAAGCGCTCCTTGCCGTTCTCAATAAAGAGCAAGCACTTGTTATTTCGGGAACGGGGGAAATTATTGAGCCGGATGACGGGATTGTTGCCATCGGTTCAGGTGGAAATTACGCCTTGACAGCAGCGCGCATGCTAAAAAAGCACACACCGTTATCGGCGAAAGAGATCGTCCAGCAATCTCTTGAGGCGGCAGCGGATATTTGTATCTATACAAATACGCGTATCAGCATCGAAGAACTGTAATAAGCGAGCCGGACTCGACAAGGGTCGGCGGATGGTTACGGCAACGACAGATGGTTGTACACAACATATGAATCGGAAGATGAAAAAAGAATCGATGCGTGAGCTCACTCCTCGTGAAATTGTACGCGAGCTTGATCGGTATATTATCGGTCAGCAGGCGGCGAAAAAATCTGTCGCGATCGCAATCCGTAACCGCTGGCGAAGGCTACACACGCCCGAAAACCTGCGTGAAGAGATCATGCCGAACAATATTATCATGATCGGACCGACCGGTGTGGGAAAGACGGAGATCGCGCGGCGACTGGCGAAATTAGTCGATGCACCGTTCATCAAAGTGGAGGCCTCAAAATTTACCGAGGTTGGATATGTTGGTCGCGATGTAGATTCCATGGTGAGAGATCTTACAGAATTTGCTGTCAGCATGCTTAAAGGTGAGAAGGCTATCGAGGTGCAGGACAGGGCGGATCGCCTAGTCGAGGAGCGGATTCTTGACATCCTTGTGCCGCCGGTGAAACGCCGACAAGCGGTCGAAGCCGGGGCGGTCGCGGAAGAATATCTCGATGCTGATGACAACAAAACGACGCGGGAAAAATTCCGAGAGAAGCTTCATGCTGGTGAACTCGAAGAACGCAACATTGAGATAGATATCGCGGCGACACAACTACCGTCGATGCAGGTATTCGGTCCCATCAACATCGAAGAGATGGGAGTAAACATTCAGGAGATGTTTGGCAATATTATTCCGAAGAAAACGAAGAAGCGCAAATTGACGATCGGAGAAGCGCGAACTATCCTTTTACAAGAAGAATCCCAAAAACTTATCGATACCGATGCAGTTATCAAGGAAGCGTTGGATCGGGTAGAGAATTCAGGGATCGTGTTTCTCGATGAGATCGATAAAATTGCCGGCGAGCGCGGTCATGCTTCAGGTCCGGATGTTTCGCGAGAAGGGGTGCAGCGTGATTTGTTGCCGATCGTCGAGGGCACGACGGTCTTAACGAAATATGGAATGGTGAAGACTGATCATATTCTCTTCATCGCGTCAGGCGCATTTCATGTTTCTAAACCTTCCGATCTCATCCCGGAGCTACAGGGACGATTTCCGATCCGAGTCGAACTTGAGAGCCTCACGGAAGAGGACTTTGTGAAGATCTTAACTGTTCCCCAAAATGCATTGATCAAGCAATATTCCGCTTTACTGGAGACCGAGGGAGTCAAGCTTTCCTTTGCTCCTGATGGGATACGCGAGATCGCGCGAACCGCCACCCTTGTGAATGAGCAAGTGGAGAATATCGGTGCACGCCGTCTTCATACAATCATGACGACGCTTCTGGAGGAAATTCTGTTCGAAACTCCCAATAAGTACGTGGGAAAAACCATCATGGTTACCAAAGAGATGGTCGATGACAAGTTGAGCAGTATTGTGAAGAACAAAGATTTGAGTCGTTACATTCTGTAAATACTTATCGTACGACGGTCACGTCGCCAGCATGAGGTTTTCATCCATCATCAGTGGACTTTATCGCCTGAGATCGGTGTTTGGAAGCCAAAACCTCCTGCGGATGGTTCACCCTGAATTTTTATCTCGCCGAACGACTTCTCAAATTTTTCGATATTATCCTTCAGCGCATTCAGGAGTAGCTTCGCATGTTGAGGAGTGGTGATGATGCGCGCGTGTACTTTTGCCTTCGGAACACCCGGGAGAACTCGAGTGAAGTCGATGACGAATTCAGCCGGTGAATGCGTAATGATTGCGAGGTTGGAGTAAATGCCTTCCGCTTCTTTCTCGCCAAGCTCTATGTTGATTTGCTGTGGTTGTGGATTAGGGTTTGCCATGTGGTTTCCTTATGAGTGAAAATGAAAATGCCCTTCGGCGATTCCGCGAAGGGCATGCAACAATTGCTACGTGTTATTTCTTCGATTTCTCATCAGCCTTCTTCAGCGCCTCCTCCGCTTTCTTCACCATGTTCGCATTCGCATAGGCGGTCGCGAGATAGTTCCAATAGTTTGCATCATCTGGTTTGATCTGTGTGAGGCGTTCAAAATACCCCGCCGCTTTTTTGAAATGCTCGAGGTATGTTTTATCGGCATTCTTTTTCGCGTCACCCTCCGATGCCGCCTTTTTCATCCGGTCACCGATTTTCATATGTGCTACGGCAATGTTTTGGAGTGCAACCTCGTAATTCGGATCTGCTTGCAGCGCTGCCTCAAAGTGTGTAATTGCTTCCTTCAGGCTGTCCGTATGATCTGCTTGCATCAACAAGACGCCGATGTTGTACTGGTACAGTTTGTTATTGGGTTCCTTGGTGATGGCTTCGCGGATATATGGTTTCGCCTCATCGGAGCGACCGAGACGGATATATAGATCAATCATCGTCTTCAGAAGATCTTCATTTGAAGGATCTGTCTTACGAGCCACACTAATCGCAGCGATCGCGTTATTGTAGTTTTCATTTGCTTCGGTTTTGTTGTTGCTGGCGTCCGCATCAGATGCTTTTTGCAGATACGCATTGATAAGAGATGTATGCAAGTCTAAAGTCGGTTTTCGTTTCAGCACTTCTTTCAATGTCGCTATTTCTGCATCATATTGCTTTTCGAGATGCTGAGCGATGGCAAGGTTCTGATAGGCTACCGTGCTCTCAGGGATGATCTCGATTGCCAGCAAATAGTTAGTGATGGCCTGTTGACGCAGTAACGATGCACTATCCTTCGATGCCGTGATACTCTTATTGTACTGTGCAACGGCTCCATTGATGCTCTGACCCCATGCGAATTTCTTCGCGGTATTAATGTCCTCCTGGAACTGATTTGTTGCCGCGAGTGATTTATTGAACGCTTCAAGCATACCCTTGTAATTGGCGCGTTGAGCGCGCACGCGACCGAGCAGGTACCATGCTTCGCCATTGTTGGGATTCTTCTCTACTTCTTTCGCATAGGATTTTTCAGCGTTCTCCCAGTCCTGGCGAGATTCATACAGTTTCGCGCTGGTCACATCTGACGAACTGCATTGAAAGCCCGTAGAAACCAACCCGAAAACGAACAATGCAATAAGAATAAACAAGGTAGAATGTTTCATGAAAACTCCTGTGAAATGGTCGTGGAAATATTCTCGGAAAATCTGACGCAATATACGCAACGCGTTATGAAAAATCAACTTATCCTCAGGCGGCGCGTTGACTTTCACCTCAAATTTTGGTACTATACTCTCGCTCTTGAACCTGATAGCGCCAACACCCAACACCATGATACACTGTGAATTCTGCAAGATCGTTCGCGGCAATTCCTCGGCGGAGATTCTTTATGATAATCTCCACGCCATTGCGATTCTCGATATCAATCCTATCCATTACGGGCATATCCTTGTGATACCGAAAACCCATTGTGCGACGTTTTTGGAAGTCCCCGAAGAGGAACTTTCCGATCTCATCTGCGCGACGAAGATCGTCTCGAGGGCAATGGTCGATTCTCTGAACCCTCCCGGCTTCAATATCTTCTCCAACAACGGTAGGGCAGCCGGTCAATCAGTGTTTCACTTTCATTTTCACGTAACTCCGCGATACGATGATGACAACATCCAGTTCGTCCTTAAACTGAAGAAATATGGCGAAGGCGAGATGACGAACTACGGTGAGCGCATTCGCCGACATATCAATACCAACCTTGATTGTTCAATTCTTTAGAAAGTAGAGACATCAATGAATCCGATACAACAACCTCCACAAGGAGGAATTATTTCAACCTCATTAGGGCGACTCACCGTTCCGGATAATCCGATAATACCATTTATCGAAGGTGACGGAACGGGGCCAGACATCTGGCGAGCATCGCAACGTGTTATCAACGCTGCAGTTCAAAAAGCGTACGGGGGTGACAAGAACATTGTCTGGGTGGAAGTCCTGGCAGGAGAGAAGGCGTTCAAAATGTGCAACATGTGGCTTCCGGACGAAACAGTCGAAGCATTTGAGAATTATCGTGTTGGAATTAAAGGTCCACTAACGACACCCGTGGGTGGGGGAATACGTTCGCTGAATGTTGCTCTCCGACAGCTTCTTGATTTATATGTCTGTCTCCGACCGGTACGATATTTTTCGGGGGTGCCTTCACCCGTGAAGCGTCCTGAAGCGGTGGACACGATAATCTTTCGCGAGAACACAGAAGATATTTATGCTGGTATCGAATTCGCTGCTGGCTCTTCTGAATCAGAGAAGGTGCTCGATTTCTTTGCAAAAGAATTTCCAGCGCAGTTTAAAAAAATTCGATTTGGAACATCTGACGCTATCTCCAGTTGGTCAAAGGTGGCGGGCGCAGGTTCCAACGGTAGTTCAGTCCAGGTAGGCGTCGGACTGAAACCGGTCTCTGAACAAGGATCGGCTCGCCTCATCAGAGCAGCTATCCGATATGCCATTGATAATCATCGGAAGTCGGTCACGCTTGTCCACAAAGGAAACATCATGAAATATACTGAAGGCGCCTTCCGAGACTGGGGCTATACGTTGGCGGAGAAAGAATTTGCCTCGAAAGTGTACACGTGGGCACAGTGGGAGCGGACGAAGAAAGAAAAAGGGGAAGATGCTGCCAACGCCGAACAGAAGGGTGCACTTGTTTCGGGGAGGATTCTGATCAAAGATGCTATCGCGGACATTACACTTCAGCAAATCTTGACTCGGCCTGAAGAGTTCGATGTGATTGCCACGTTGAATCTCAATGGAGATTACCTGAGCGACGCGCTCGCCGCCCAAGTTGGCGGAATCGGGATTGCGCCCGGAGGGAATATCAACTTTGTTACCGGTCATGCCGTATTCGAAGCGACGCACGGCACGGCACCGAAGTATGCCAACCTTGATAAAGTGAATCCCGGTTCAGTAATTTTGAGCGGAGAAATGATGCTTCGCTATATGGGCTGGAGAGAAGCCGCTGATCTCATCATCAAGGGATTGGAGATGACCATCAAATCGAAAGTGGTCACATACGATTTTGCGCGATTGATGGAAGGTGCGAAGGAAGTGAAATGCTCGCAGTTTGCTGACGCGATTATTCTCAACATGTGATCATCGGCGAGATCGTAACAATAAGAAAGCCGCCCCGATACTCGAGGCGGCTTTAACTTTTTGTGCATTATCGAATGCTGTTACTTCATCAGAATCATCTTCTTCGACTCGATGAATGAGCCTGCTACGAGTCTGTAGAAGTACACTCCGCTCGAAACGTTGCTCGCGTCCCATTGCACCGATTTGACACCAGCCTGCTGCACATCATCTACCAGCGTTGCCACTTCTTGTCCGACCACGTCATAGATCTTCAAACTCACCTGGGCTTGAATGGGTAACTCATAATGGATGACCGTTAACGGGTTAAACGTATTCGGATAATTTTGCCCGAGTGAGAAAGTACGGGGTATCCGTTCAACTTGAAGGGAATAGGTTGTCTTTTTGGTTCCGTCAATGACGATGGAGCCGGATCCTGTGAGACGATGTTCTCCCATGACCTTACCACCGCTTCTCTCGACCAGAACGAATGGCGGACCGGAATAATCCCGGATGGACCACGAAAGTCTCATCTTCTTACTACCGCCTTGAATGGAAACTGGAATCTCGGCGTCATCCTTAAGATCATCGAACAGTTCGACGTAACGGTTGGAAGTGAATCGGATATCGAACGCTTCATCTGGTGGTGCTGGTGGTAGGACATAGAGTTCACGATTCACATTCTCCCACGTGCCTCGGCCGAAATTCAATCGTGCTTTGGAAATCACATCGCCGTGGGATGAGCTCATACTCTCGAAGGTGAGTTCGTTCATCTGATGCAGATCCAACGTGGACGATGATTTCTCAATGTTCGACTGCACAATGATAGGTGTTGTGTTGACGTCGAGAATGATACTCCCAACGCCGCTCGCCTTCACCCAGTATCCGAGGCCTGGCTTGACGGTGTCAACAATCTGATATCCAAGTGCGGGGTTGTAGGTGAAGTAGTTAGAAACAATAAGTCCGAGTGGATTCTGAATGATACTTGCCTTCGGGATCGCATAGTCAATTGAACCAGTCATATTCCAACCGGTATTCAATGGGATTGTGTCTCTCAATCGTGGCGCACCCAACACCGAGACAGACTGATCCGACGGGAATTTCACCCAATAACCTACGCGATTTCTCATCGTGTCATACGGTACGTATCCTATAGGAGTATAAGCGAACGCACGGGAGATCGCTGTGGGATAGACGGCGGTCCGCCGATAGTCGTTTACAGTGAGCGGGACAGAAACCATGTTCCAATTAGTGCTCACGTCCTGTGCGAAGGACAGCGTTCTCGAGAATTCGTCCGCTCCAATATCCGGCTTGTTAGGATCGCGCGCTTGCCCATCGAAATCGTCCGTGACGGAGGCGATGGGTGTTGCCGCGCTGTCGAGTGAGGCGGAAATGGTGTGGAGATTTGTCGTCGAATAGAAGCTTGGATTCACGGCTATTGAGCTCGCTTCTTTGCCGCTTGCTGTCCGTAAGGCTGTAAGATCGATTTGCCCGACGGTACCCCAGACAGCTAAGTAGTTCCCTGTGGTGTAGAGATCATTATAATCCACCACGCTGACCGAACCG
>JACOSX010000107.1 GCA_016178625.1 Ignavibacteria bacterium | reverse complement strand
TGACGGATGTGGGTCCAGTTCCGTCCCTCGATATGCGCGTTGTCATTTTTCCGGTACTCCCGGCTTCGAGTATATTCAGCTCGTCGTTTCCTTCCGGTGAGGTACTCTTCCATGTGGTGATTGAGGACCTCTGACCCGTTGTCCACGTCAACACCGCGGATAGGGAACGGCAAGGCATTTTCTATGTCTGTAATCGCCTCTACAACCCCTTTTTCACCCTTTCCCCAGATAGCACGAGGCTCAACCCAACCTGATCCGATATCGACGGTATTGAGCGTGTAGGCGAACATCCCGCTTACCGATACACCGCAGTGAGCAACAGTATCGACCTCCAAAAAGCCCGGACGTTTCTCGTCCCACTGGTTGGTCTTTATCGGGATCCGTTTCTTGAGCAGAGTGCCGGGCTTGGTCGTCGATCGTCCTTTGCCCACTCGGTACACTTGCCGTTCCGTTGCCAGAAGCCGATCAATGGTCGAGTGGCTCATTCGCAAGATCAACACCTGGTGCTCTAGGGCAAGAACGATGCCTGAGAACGCCTCGTAGCACGGCAACCACAAGTGCAGTACGTGTTCCAGCCGCTTCGAGCAGGCCTGGTTGCTTGCATGCCAGACACAGATCAAGAAGGCGAGCATCTCCGGCGCATGGTACTCCTTGGGACGGCCGGCTAGCTTTTGCGTTCCACCATAGACCGATGTGGGGTACCGGGGAGCAGGTTTCTTGTTCAAGACCCTGATCAGGTACTTCCGGTTCCACTTGCACACGCTCATGATCTCATCCAAAAGCACGCCCCGTTCCTTTTTCGAGGCCGACTTGTAGCGAGAACGCATCTCGTTTACGTACTCTTTATTCGACTGTTTCGTCACCGGTAACCTTGGTTTATTTGGGTTACCTATATTATGAGGCAACGAATCAGTTTTCAACGCCCTTCGGTTACCTTTTTTATAGGGCAATTCGGAGAACATTGAACCTGTTGCCTTCCATCCAAATCTTTCCTATATTCTCCTCGATTACTTCACCAAAACAATTGCGAGAAAAGAATGTCTTCCCAGGAAACCGCACCTACACAGGCAATGATATCAAAGATCCGATCGATTCAAGCTGCATTGCGCGAGCAAAAGATCGATGGCTGGCTATTCTATGACTTCTGGAAGCGGAATGAATTTGCCCAGCGTATCCTCGAGTATCCGAAACATATCCTGAACACTCGTCGTTTCTTCTACTTGATTCCGCAATCAGGAGAGCCGCAGAAACTTGTCCACAGCATTGAGCGATGGAATCTCGACCACCTTCCCGGTGAGAAAACGATTTTTCTGAGCTGGCAATCGCTTGAATCGGGTTTGAAGAAAATCCTTTCCGATGTGAAAACGGTTGCGATGGAATACTCACCTGCAAATGCTATCCCGTATATCTCGAAGGTGGATGCTGGCACGGTCGAGATAGTGAAAAAGGTGGGGGTGAACGTCGTTTCATCGATGAACTTGACGCAGTATTATGAATCGCGGTGGACAGAGGAGGCATATCGCGACAATCTCGACACTGCGAAGATCATGCGCACAGTAGTCGACAAGACATTTAGCTTCATGAAGGAGAAGATCAGAGCGAAGCAGCGGATTACAGAGTTCGATGTGCAACAGTACATGCTCGCGTTGTTCAATGAGAACAACCTGGTGACGAATGAAGCACCAAACTGTTCTGTGAACGCCAATAGTGGCAATCCACACTACGAGCCTACGAAGGAAGTGCATTCGGAGTTGCATGAGGGTGACTTCATCCTGATCGATCTCTGGGCGAAGAAGAACAAACCGGGGGCGACATACAATGATATTACCTGGGTTGGGTATCTTGGCACTTCCGTCCCGGAAAAATACACGAAGATTTTCAATGTCGTGAAGGGCGCCCGCGATGCTGCGGTGGATCTCTTGAAGAAATCATTTGCGGAAAAGAAACTTGTCCGCGGTTGCGATGTTGACGATGCCGCCCGCAATCATATCGTTCAGCACGGCTTTGGGGAGTATTTCATCCATCGGACAGGACACTCGATCACTGAGGATCTCCACGGTAGCGGCGCCAATATGGATAATCTCGAAACGAAGGACGAGCGGACGATCATTCCCGAGACTTCCTTCTCGATTGAACCGGGCATTTATTTCCTTGGTGACTTCGGCATCCGCAGTGAGATCAATGTCTACATCTCGAAGAAGTACGAAGTGGTTGTTCCGGGCGAACCGCGACAGCAGGAAGTCGTGCCGATCTTACAATAACTATCATTATTGCCCAGCAAGACTTGCATTTCAGAAGCGTTATCGTATTGAAAAAACCCTGTCGAGCTTATGTTCTCTGTGGGAGGACGATCATAACCCTCACGTCTTTCCTGATGATGTTGGTCTCGTTAGCATGTTCTGGGAAAAACGAAACTAATATTTTTGCTTCGGGAACAATTGAGACCACTGAGGTCATCGTCGGGGCAAAAGTTGGGGGGCAAGTTACGGCTTTGTATGTTGACGAAGGTAGACAAGTCGGCAAGGGAGATACGCTCGCCCTTCTCGATCAAAGCGACACGAAGATCCAGCTCGCGCAGGCTGAGGCAAACGCCGCAGCGGCAAAGGCGCAATACCAGCTTGCCGTACGAGGCGCTCGAGAAGAAGATCTCGCACAGGCACAAGCCAACCTTACAAACGCTCAAGGCGATCTTGTTCGCATGGAGGCACTCTTCAAAGAACACAGCGTCACACAGAAGCAGCTCGACGATGCCAACACACGCTATATCGTAGCAAAGCAGACCTATGACAAGCTGAAGCGCGGCTCTCGGGAAGAGGAGATTGAAGCCGCGCGTGCCAGACGAGATCAAGCGATTGCTCAGGTTGACGCGATCAAGAAAAAAATTGCCGATTCATACGTTGTTGCTCCGATACCTGGTGTGATAACACAAAAGGCGATTGAAGAGGGTGAAATCGTTTTGCCGAGCGCTTCAATGTTTCGTATCTCCCGGCTCGATAACGTTCACCTGATGATCTACGTTTCCGAACAAGAGCTTGCCCGGGTGAAGTTGGGTCAAGAGGCAAAAGTCTATATCGATGCGGAACCGAACAAACCCTTCGTCGGTAAGGTCACCTTCATCTCCTCGGTTGCTGAGTTCACACCGAAGAACGTCCAAACGAAAGAGGACCGCACGAAACTTGTCTTTGGTGTGAAGATCGAGGTTCATAACCCCGATCAGATCTTGAAACCGGGTATGCCTGCAGATGCTCTCATCGAAATGCAGTGATACGTTGTTATCATTTCTCGTAATGACTTCCCCGGGGGTAGGACTGTGACGCCAGCAGTTGATATACAAAACTTAACCAAGCGATTCGAAACAATTACTGCGGTCGACAATCTCCAGCTTGCGATCAATCAAGGGGAGATGTTTGGCATCGTTGGACCTGACGGCGCAGGAAAGACCACAACGTTTCGGATGCTCACAGGCATTCTTCTTCCAACGTCGGGAACTGCAACGATCCTCGGTTTCGATCTCATCACCGAATCGAAAAAGATAAAACGGGAGATCGGCTACCTCTCCCAACGCTTCAGTCTCTATGGCGATCTTACTGTTGATGAGAATATCGAATTCTTCGCAGAGATCAATGAGGTGTATGACTATAAAGACCGTCGCGAGGAATTGCTGGAGTTTACTCGTCTCACGCCATTCCGCAGAAGGATGGCAGAGCAACTCTCGGGTGGGATGAAGCAGAAACTCGCCCTTGCCTGCACGCTCATCCACCAACCGAAAATCATTTTCCTGGATGAGCCGACAACTGGGGTTGATCCCGTATCGCGAAGGGACTTCTGGAAAATTCTCTCCAACCTACTGAAGCTCAACATCACGATCGTCATGAGTACACCCTATCTCGATGAAGCGGAGCGGTGCGGTAGGGTGGCGCTTATGAACGATGGAAAGATCATGGCCGTCGATACGCCGAAGAATATCAAATCGCTCCTGCCGGGTGAAGTGATCGAAGTGGTTCCCGCATCGGCGACGGTGCGAGCGATGATGAACATTCTCAGGAATCATCCTCATGTTCGAGATGTGCAAGCGTTTGGTGATCGGTTAAACATTATCGTTGCAGACCGAACCAAGGACTTCCCGCTTGTCCAGAGCGCATTGGCTGAGGCGAGCCTTGAGATCGCTGAGTGGCGGGTCATCAATCCATCATTAGAAAATATTTTCATCTCCCTCATGTCACGCGACGCACCCACGTAAGCCAAGACTAACAGTCATAGAGAGTTCGGAGGAACTATACGGATATGCCCGATGTCGCCATAGGAGTTGTCGATCTTACCAAGAAATTTGGAACGTTCACGGCTGTTGACCACATCAGCTTTAGCGTGAACCGCGGCGAGATCTTTGGTTTCCTCGGTGCCAACGGCGCTGGAAAATCCACTACGATAAGGATGCTCTGCGGACTTCTGGAGCCAACCACAGGCACGGGCACCGTCAGTGGTTTTGATATTAATACACAGACAGAGTTGGTCAAGAGGAACATCGGTTACATGTCGCAGCGGTTCTCATTGTATGAGGATTTGACTGTTGAGGAGAACATTCGGTTCTTCGGCGGTGTGTATGGGCTGAGTAACGGGAACATCAAAGAGAGGATGCAGTGGGTGACGGAGATGGCAGGTCTTCGTGGTCGAGAGAAAAGCCTGACGAAGACACTTGCCGGAGGTTGGAAGCAGCGACTTGCTCTCGGATGTGCGATCTTACACGAACCTAAAATTCTTTTCTTGGATGAGCCCACCAGTGGAGTCGATCCTGTTTCTCGCCGGAAGTTCTGGGAACTCATCAATCAACTGTCTGAACAGGGTGTCACGATTCTCGTTACCACGCATTACCTCGACGAGGCAGAATATTGCAATGACATCATCCTGATTAACGCCGGACGGTTGATCGCGAGCGGAAGTCCAAAAGAACTGAAGCTCGAACACATCACCTATCCGATTCTTGAAGTGGAAACTCCGGATGTTGTGAACGCAATGGATCAGCTCAAGAATCAGCCATGGGTGATTGAGATTTCACTGTTTGGCACGTACCTTCATGTCGGAGTGCAAGAGGAGGAGATCTGCCGCGCGTCCATTACATCGATTCTCGAAGCCCATCAGATACCGATCACGCGGATTGAGCGAATCGTCCCTTCGCTTGAGGATGTCTTTCTTCACCTTCTCGAAGAGGATCGAAAGGCGAGAGCGGCATGATCATTAAACGCATTCGGCCGATTGTGGTGAAAGAGTTCCGGCAAATCCGTCGGGACCCGCGATCGCTCATTATTCTGCTTGTGTTCCCCGCGGTTCTTGTCATGCTGATTGGGTACGCGCTCAATTTTGATGTCAAGCATATCTCACTGGCAGTGTTCGATCAGAGCAAGAGCGCGCAGAGTCGAGAGTTTATCCGAAGTTTCTCGAATGTGGAATATTTTGATGTTGCCTATGCAGTTGAGAGCTACCGCGAAGCTGACCGCCTTCTCAGCGAAGGTAAAGTGATGATTGCCCTCGTCATCCCATCCGACTTTTCCCGGGATCTTACTGCAGGACATGACGCCGATATTCAGATTCTTGTCGATGGATCCAACGCAAACACCGCGACCACAGCAATCGGCTATGCTACAATTCTCGTCCAAACGTATTCTTCAACTCTCGCATCGCGGGTGATGGAGCGGCAAGGGAGAGAGTTGTTCCTACCGATCGATGTTCGCCCTAGAGTCTGGTATAACCCCGAGCTGAGCAGCGCGAAGTTTCTTGTTCCCGGGCTTATCGGATTTATTTTGATGATCAGCGCAGTGATCTCGACGTCACTCTCCGTTGTCCGCGAGAAAGAACGCGGCACCATCGAGCAAATCATCGTCTCGCCCTTAACGACGATCGAAGTAATTCTTGGAAAGACGATTGCCTACCTTATGATTGCCCTCCTTGCCGCCACGTTTGTACTCGTGACAGGTTTCCTCTTATTTGATATCAGTATTCGCGGAAGTATCATATGGCTTTACACGGGGATCGTCATTTTTCTCTTGGGTGCGTTAGGACAGGGCCTGTTGATTTCGACTATTGCACAGACCCAACAAGTTGCCTTCATGATCTCAGTTTTCTCATCGCTGCTGCCGTCGTTCTTGTTGTCCGGATTTGTGTTTCCGATTCGCAGCATGCCGCTGGTATTGCAAATCATCTCAAACATTACGCCATCGAAGTTTTTCCTTGTTGTCGTTCGCAGTGTCATTTTGAAGGGAGTGGGACCATCGGCGTTTTGGGATCAGTTGGTTTATATGGCGATCTTCGCAACAGTCACGGTGACAATAAGCTCCATGAGGTTGTTGAAAAAAGGAACCTGATATGAGGACAATCTACCACATCATCGTAAAGGAATTCTTGCAGTTCCGACGCGACAAGCGGATGATGGTGCTCTCGTTCCTCGCACCGGTTATGCAACTTCTCCTTCTCGGATACGCGGCGACCACCGATATCAACAGCATTCCTTTGTTGATCTACGATCAAGATAAATCGAGCACGAGCCGGGAGTTCGTCAATCGGTTTGTCAACTCTGGGTACTTTGTGATCAAAGAGGAAGTCCATTCGTTTGACGCTATCGATCGCTCGATCGAAGAGGGTCACGTCTGGCTTGCACTGGTGATTCCATCCAACTTCAGTAACTGCCTGCTGACGCTTCATCCGACGACAGTCCAATTACTGACAGATGGCAGCGATGCGAACTCTGCCAACATCAGTATCGGATATGCATCGCAGATCATTGCAGCGTATTCACAATCGATCGTGGTGGAGGTCCGAAACCGCATCCCCGGGGCTATCCGGCCTGCGCGCCTCAATGCACACGTCCGTGTCTGGTATAACCCGGAGCTGAAGAGCCGCAACTTCATGGTGCCGGGTGTGCTCGCGATGGTACTGATGGTCGTGACGATGACGCTCACTTCTCTCGGCGTTGTGAAAGAAAAAGAGATCGGGACGCTTGAGCAACTGATGGTAACACCCATCCAGCCATACCAGCTCATCATCGGGAAGCTGTTCCCCTTTGTCATGATCGCAGCATTGGATGTAGGACTCGTTATTCTCGTCGCGAGATTCTGGTTCGACGTGCCCTTACGGGGGAGCGTATTGCTGTTGCTCGGACTGAGCGGATTGTTCGTACTGACGACACTCGGGCTGGGGCTGTTCGTTTCGACAATCTCCAAAACGCAGCAACAAGCGATGATGACCGCGCAGTTTTTCTTCTTCATGCCGTTCATATTTCTCTCCGGCTTCACCTTTCCAATTGAGAACATGCCGGTTTTTATCCAATATGTCACCTATCTGATCCCTCTGAAATATTTCATCGTGATCATCCGTGGTATCTTCCTCAAGGGTGTCGGCATTGCGGAGTTGTGGCATCAGGCGGTTGTCTTGTTCCTTTTTGGTGTTGCCATTCTGTCAATGAGTGTGATGCGGTTCAGGAAAAAATTGGGATGATGATGGACCTTTGATATCCGTTCCCGAAGTGGATTCCTTCATACAACAAAAAGCCGATCCTCGCATATCAGGATCGGCTTTTTAAGTGAGCGATGGGGATTGAGACCCACGCCTGCGTGCCGAAACACTATGGCGTGCAGGCACGCCTGCGTGCCGAAAAACTATGGCGTGCAGCCACGCCAGCTGAAGTCCGGTGCTACTTCAACAACAGCATCTTTCTCACGTTGATGAATT
>JACOSX010000109.1 GCA_016178625.1 Ignavibacteria bacterium | reverse complement strand
CCGGCAGCGGGAGTCCAAGTGTAACCTCCATCGGTTGTCCAATAAATCAAACCCCCTGCTTCGCACCATCCATGAAGCGAGTCTTTAAACTCCACCGCGTGCATCTGGTACCCCGGTCTCGGTGTTGCAATCACCTTCCAGCCGTATTGCTGGGAGTATGCTTGGAACGCTAACACCAGTACGAGAGCCATGATCGTATGTATCTTCTTCATCGTATCATCCTCCATTACTTAATCAATTGGAGTTGTTTGGTATCTGTAAATGATCCTGCGTTGATCTTGTAGAAATACACACCGCTGCTTAAGGACTTTGCATCGAATCGGATGCGGTACATTCACACGAGTTGATGCTGGTGGACAAATGTTGTCATGCGTTTTCCCGTTGACTTGGGGAAAGTAAGTCAGAAGGAAAACTAAGCACCAGAAAAAAATGTAAGTCTTTTTTGCAACACAATCGCCGGTTATGGGTGTTGTTGCACGGTCGGGAGGTTGAAAGATGATAGAGAAAGAATTGTTAAGAGTCAAGCCATACTTTCGATCAGTATCTCGGCATGGTGTTGTCAATGCGCGTTGCCCACGCGTCGATTCCCCCGATGAGGTCTTTCACGTTCTGAAAGCCCGCTCTCTTCAATACCTCGACAGCCTTCGCGCTCCTCCCTCCCATTTTGCAATGCACCACGATTTCGCGCGAAGGATCAAGCTCGTGAATACGCTGTTGGAGATCATTGATCGGAACAAGATACCCACCAAGATTGCAGACCTGATATTCGTGCGGTTCGCGAACATCAAGAATAAAAAGATCGTCTCCCCGATCGAGTCGCGCTTTTAGTTCTTCAGGGCTAATCTTTGACTGCTGATCGTTTTGACTGTTAAGCGGTTGGGTCTGGATACCGCAGAATTGTTCATAGTCGATCAATTCATGGATGCTTGGGTGTTCACCACAAATGGGGCATTCCGGATTCTTACGAAGTTTGAGTTCACGGAACTTCAGTGTAAGGGCATCGAACAATATAAGTCTCTCGACAAGTGAGTTACCCCGTCCAATAATCAGCTTAATTGTTTCCAGCGCTTGCAACGATCCGATGATACCAGGCAAAACTCCAAGCACTCCCCCTTCAGCGCAACTCGGAACAAGTCCCGGTGGTGGTGGAGTGGGATAGAGACATCGGTAGCACGGCCCGCGTTTCGCGTCGAAGACGGTTACCTGTCCTTCAAATCGAAAGATACTCCCGTAAACATTCGGTTTGCCGAGCAACACACACGCATCGTTCACAAGGTATCGTGTTGGGAAGTTATCGGTACCGTCGACGATGATATCAAAATCACGGAGGACTTCGAGGGCATTATCGGCGGTCAACCTCTTCTCATACGGTTCTATCTCGACATGAGGGTTGATTCGTCTGAGACGCTCTCGTGCCACATCGAGCTTCGACCTGCCAATGTCATCCGTTGAATACAGTATCTGTCGCTGAAGGTTCGTTACATCAATGACATCAACGTCAACAATACCAAGGCTGCCAACGCCTGCGGCTGTGAGATATAGAGCGAGCGGAGAGCCGAGGCCGCCAGCACCCACGATCAACACTCGCGATGCTTTCAATTTCTTTTGCCCATCGATACCCACTTCGGGCATGATGAGATGACGACTGTAGCGCTGGATCTCTTCATTGGAAAGCCTAACCTCTCCAACAAACGCACGATCGTTGATCTCTACTCCTCCTGCAATTGATGGAACGATGCTGATAACGTCGATTGACTTGACAGGGGTATGTTCCTGTTGGAGATAGCGGATATCCTCGTCGTTCACGTAAACATTCACAAAGCTCCTTAATTTTCCATCTTCAGCATAGAGGTGACGCTCCAATTGAGGATACTTCGACATGAGGTTTTTCATAAGTTCCTCCACCGTCCGACCGTTTACTTCAACAGCATCCTTCTTGTCAGTGTATTGCCGGAGTGGCGTCGGTATCAAAACCTTTATCGCCATACATTTCCATTATCAGATGACAATGTGAATGGTCTGTTCATCGAAACGCCGCCCTGATTCACTTAGGACCCAACCCGTGACGTTGTCTGCTCGCTTCCCTATTACTGAAATGATGACATAGATAAACGAAGGGAGAGCACGCTCAAGATCGTACTGAGAGGGTTGGGCTTGATGGTCGGGATGAGAGTGATAAACACCGAGGAGTTCGAGATTTTTCTCTCTCGCTATGCTTTCTGCCTCTCGGTACTGATCAGACGTGATCAAGAACCTTCGGTCACGATCAACATCTTGTGCGTTCGGGACTTGGATCACCTCGTGCACGTGAAATATACCATCCCTTGAGGTCCCAAGAAGCAATCCACACCCTTCTTCAGGGTAAGACTTCTCACCGTGATATCGAATCTCGTGTTCTATGTGTTTGGGGATTCGGATCATGGAGGTGCTCCATATTGTGATTCAATTCTTCCGTGAACAATTAAGACGAATTTCTCCGTCTCCAGATTCATCCACTCCCCCGCTGTTCATCACAATCCCAGGTCGTCCGAGATTGACTTCATGGCGTCGATGACAAACTTGATGTGTTCATCTACGGGAATCCCAAGTTCAGAACATCCCTGTGTAATATCGTCGCGGTTCACGTTACGGGCGAAACCTTTATCCTTGAGTTTTTTCTTCACAGATGAAACTTCCAAATCGGCAATCTTGTTTGGACGGATGACTGCCACGGCGCTGATAAATCCGCATAGTTCATCACACGCATAAAGCGCTTTCGCCATCGTCGAATCTCTCGGTATACCTGTGTACGTTGCGTGACCGAGGATTGCGAGACGGACATCTTCGGGATACCCTTTCTCCTTGAGAATTTCCGAACCCTTGAGAGGATGATCGGGAGCGTTGGGATATATTTCATAATCGAAATCATGCAACAAGCCGACGATTCCCCATTTCTCCGCATCCTCATTAAATTTTCGACCATAGGCGCGCATTGCAGATTCGACGGCATACATGTGCTTCAGCAGCGCGTCACTTTTTGTGTATTCTTTCAGCAGCCCAAGAGCTTCAGGACGATTCATGATTTATTCAAACGGTAGTTAGTTGATTGCAACTAAGATTGGAAATCTTTTTGAAAGATGCAATCGGATCGGGGCGGATATTGTTGAATCGGAACCTTCGTGCATTCCAGGTGTAAGTGTTTGACTTTCTGTTGTTTCTTCCTATATTTATTCGACCCATGGATATCGTCAACGCACATATCGTCGATTATCTTCTCAACATTACTCCAGGACGCGATGAAGTGTTGGAAGATATGGAGGAATATGCGTTGGCGCGTAACTTTCCGATCATCGGTCCGCTCGTGGGTCGGTTGTTGTACCTTCTGACAAAGACAACTCAGGCACACCGGATTCTCGAGCTTGGTTCCGGGTTCGGTTATTCTGCCTATTGGTTTGCAAAAGCGCTGGACAAGAATGGTTACGTCATTTGCACCGAAAGTGATGGTGATAATGCAGAACACGCACAGACATATTTTCACCGCGCAAAAATTGCACCCAAAATTCGATATCTCGTCGGTGATGCATTGAAGCTTATCGATGAAGTCGATGGACAATTCGATATCATCTTCAACGATGTCGACAAACACCAATACCCAAAAGCGTTCCGAAAAGCCGTTCCCCGCCTCAGCAAAGGCGGTCTCCTCATCAGCGATAATGTCTTATGGAGCGGCAAGATCCTCAATCACAAACCGGATGCCGATACTGCAGGTATTCTCACCTATAATCGCCTCATCTATTCCTCCAAAGATCTTTTTAGTACGATCATCCCACTGCGCGATGGCGTCTCCGTCAGCATCAAGCTGTAGCGTATGGCTGTAACTGTTCTCGCTGCCCTGTTTCTCTTCGCCCTTGTTCTGACTGCCTTCTTCGGGTATAAATACTTAGGTAAGAAAACCACTGCACCGGAAAATATCAACAATGAGAAATGCTCGATCTGCCGACAAAAGTTCGAGAAGAAGATGTTGATCGAACGGCAAATCGGTGATTATAAATTACTCTACTTCTGCAGAGAGTGCATCGTACGGTTATACGCTGACCTTGGGATTAAGAATTGAGGATGAAGTACCGCGGGCAGTGCAGTGAGTACTAAGGGACAAGCAATGTGCATCTTCTTGCAACCCTCATCTCACGTCTCGTGAGGGCAGATCGAACGTCTACCAATCTTCCTTCTCAAATCGTATATTGTTGGTGTTGGCGATGTATTTGATGTCGTCCATGACATTCGGATTACCGCAGGTGAGAATAACGGTTTGCGCCGGATCCATTCTATCGACTAACATCTTCTGAGAATGCTGTTTGGGCAAAACTGGCTTGACACAAGATGCTAACGCGTTCTCCGCACGGGAAGGATCATCTCCATGTTCTTTTGCTTCCCGCAACTGTTGTTCTTCTTTCAACGGCATCCCGAACATCAAGCGAAGAATATTGTTTGCTCGCCCCTTTCCGAGACTCATGTCACTGTAATCTTTCGGTGTCGGACGGCTTACGGATGGAACATAGACAAAATCGATCTTGCCCGACGCTTCGATCTCGAGCAGCTCTTGATGGTATCCTAACTCCGCGTGGGTTCTGTTCGCATGAAAGAGAGTGTATCTGGCAGCAGGATCTTTTCCTCCCAAAGTCTCAAAGTACAGCTGTTTGATCATTGAAGCGAACGGCGCCAATCCGGTTCCTGTGCCAACAAGAACGACGTTCTTGAATCCCGCTGCACGTTTGTCGAGCGTGAAGTCACCGGTAATCTTATTCATATAAAAGATTTTGTTATCAACTTCGGGATCGATATGGAAGAGCGACTCTGATAATCTGCCGGGTTTGTCGGTCTCAATCATTTCCAGAACGACATAAAATTCCAGATACCCTTTTTGCCGCGTTTCGATGGGTGCTGAAGAGATCGAGTAAGAATGTGTCACCGACCCTCGCTTCGGTTTTCCTCCATCATCAAGATCATAGATAAACCGCAACTCCCCATGATCTCCCGGAATCTTTTTCGTCAGCCGACAATTATCCCTACTGAGCGCGATGTATTGTCCAGGCTTATAGTCAGGAAACTGAGTGCTATCTTCCGGTGCAATACGGAAAAACTCTAACATATCGGACAGCGCTTTTCGATAAATGACCTTGCCAACTTTTTTCTCAGCCATGACTGGTTCGTGATGAAAAAGGGAGTGTCGATAAACTACTGTGACTATATTACGCGATTCCAAGGAAAGGCGCAAGCTGTGTGGAAGGATCCTATGAAAAGACTCATCACTTCTTCCCCTAATGGGGATTTTAAGCGTAAACTGGCTGACAACCCCGATTTGCTCCGGTAGAACATTCCACAATGCTTGACAATAGGTTCATTGTTTATTACCTTGTACGCCGCTGTTGTAATTCACTATATCTATAACATTTTGGGTGGATTTATGGACGACAACAAAGGTCTTCGCAACGCGGCATATCTTTGCCAGCGTCTCGCATTGTTGGGCGGTGTGTTATGGGTTTTAAACGCCGCTTTCTTCTTCGTTCAATACTTTTCGGAAGGAATGAGGGTGCCCGATTTCCGTGTATTGATCTCCAATTACGGTGGAACACTCATCGCTGCCATCGTTCCCATCCTCTTGCTTTATGGTGCAGGTGGCGTGATCACTCTGTTACTCAAGATCGAGGGAAATACTCGACGAGCAGCCTGAACCAGAGATCGGCTTATTTTGTGTTAGGGGTGGTTCTCACGACCACCTCTTTTATTTCATACCAATGAGTGTGTGATCATTTTCCCATCGGCTTCCAAACTTTATCCCTTCGGATTTGTCGGTCTGATGTCAATTTCGCTCACCATAACATTTCGCGGCATCAACAACGTATCGACGACAACCTGCGCGATATCTTCTGCCTTGGGAATTCTGGCCGCGTCTTTTAGGTGCAGGTCTCTCGGACCGAAGGTAGTGTCCACAGACCCCGGGCAAAGTGTGATAACCCGGATGTTCTGTTCCCGCACTTCGAGCATCAAACATCGAGCAAAGCCGATGAGTGCCCACTTCGTGGCGCAATATCCTGCCCCACCAACAAAAGCGTTCCGCCCTGCGAGCGATGAAATGTTGATAATGTCACCCGACCTCTGCTCCGTCATGTGTGGAAGAACTGCCCTTGTGCAAAGAAACACTCCTCGGACATTCACTGCCCACATTGCATCGAAGTCTTCTGTTCGCATGTTTGTCACATTCGCAAACGACCCGATGCCTGCATTGTTGACAAGGATATCGATCGCACCAAACTTTTCAATAGTCTTTGAAACAAGCCTCTTCACATCCGACTCTTGAGAGACATTCACAACTGCCGATAGCGCCTTTCCGCCGAGCTTCTCGATCTCTCGTGCTACTGTATCAATTTCAGATTGCGTTCGTGCCGAGACCACAACGGTTGCGCCGTGTTCCGCCAGGGCAAGTGCAGTTGCCTTACCAATCCCTCGTCCTGCCCCTGTCACGATCGCTATTTTACCGCCTATATCCACATCTCTTCTGATCTATTCTCTATTCTGGAAATTAAGGAAGGAATTCCAATCCGTAATTGATACTCCGAGATTAATCAATGTCCCCTTGCAATGGTCGTATCACCATATCATCGACGACAACATCATCAGGCATCTGGTAGGTTAAAAGAACAGCTTCAGCAACGCTCTTTGCTTTCATCATGCGATGCCGATATTTCCTACGCATTGTGTTACTCCACATGCTCGTTTCGGCCGCTCCCGGAATGATGTTCAACACTTTTACATTGTGGTGACGCATTTCTTCACGAAGGACTTTGGCAAGTCCGTGCATCCCCGCTTTCGTCGCCGTGTACGCAGCTGATCCTTCAAACGTTTTGACGGCGGCGTTAGAGAGAATATTGAAGATCCACCCGCATTTGCGTTTGACCATCGAAGGAAGAACTGCTTTAATGCAAACGATATGTCCGCGAAGATTTGTTGTAATGATCTCGTCGAACTCTTTAAGTGATGTATCAAGGAAGGATTTGAACACAGTGATCCCCGCATTATTGACCAACACTTCAACATCACAGTGTTCCCTTTTGATCCGTTGAGCTGTTGCAAGGATTTTGATAGGATGAGAGATGTCGCACGGGAACCCATATCCCCGCCCTCCCGCTTCACCAATTTCAGTCACGGCTGACTTCAACTCTTTCGAATTGCGACCGGAAAGACAGACTACACACCCAATTTGCGCAAACTGTTTGGCGATCTCTCGACCGATGCCCCGCGAGGCACCGACCACCCATACAACCGGTCGATGCATCTCAATGACGCGCCGATGGTTCATCGTTCTAAACGAGTTTACTGTCAATCAGTTTCAGAAATTCGTTACGCGTCCGCTCATCCTCCCGGAAAGAACCTAACATCGCACTAGTTGTTGCAACGGAGTTCTGCTTCTCGACACCGCGCATCATCATGCAGAGATGGCGGGCTTCGATGACAACAGCAACTCCATCAGGTTCGAGCGTCTGGTAGAGTGTGTCAGCAATTTGTTGCGTCAAGCGCTCTTGAACCTGCAATCGCCTGCTGAACACTTCGACGATGCGTGGGAGCTTGCTAAGACCGAGAATCTTCCCATTGGGGATGTAAGCCATATGTGCTTTCCCATAAAAGGGTAGCATGTGGTGTTCACACAGACTGAAGAAGTCGATGTCCTTGACAATGACCATTTCGTCATACTTCTCTGTAAAGACTGCACCGTTTAGAACCGCCTTAATATCTTGTTTATAACCGCTTGTGAGGAACTCCCACGCCTTTGCGACTCGATGCGGTGTCCGGAGTAGTCCCTCCCGACCTGGATTTTCTCCAACAAGGATGAGGATCTCCCTCACTGCTTCTTCGAGCTTGGTAATCTGCAACAATTCTTCTTCCATAATTATCCTCGATACTCTGCGAAGTTGTTCGGTGTCTCGTACACTTTGATGGAGTACAGCCGTCCCGCTGTAATCTTCGGGCATAGGATTCTCCAGAAGATCATCGCCAGATTCTCCGCCGTCGGGATGACCCCTTTCAAAAAATCAACGTCAAAGTTGAGATGTCTATGATCGACCTTCTCCGTGATCTCCGCTTCGACGATGTCTGCAAGTTTTTTCAGATCCATGATCATTCCGGTATCTCTATCAGGATCACCTGTAACGGTTACCTCGAGCTCATAGTTGTGACCATGTCCGTTGGGATAGGCACATTTGCCGTACAACTCGAGGTTTTCTTTCTCGGAAAACTTTGGGTTGAAGAGTCGATGCGACGCACAAAAATGTTCTTTTCTTGTTAGATATACCATCTCGCTTTTCTTCGAAAGACATCCGTTTGAACAACGTTCCCGTCTAAAAGGTTTCGATGCGGAATTACGCGGACATCCCTTCTTTTCTCAGCCATCGAGTGTAGACAAGTCCCGCGAGCAACCCTCCCAACATCGGTCCGATCCAGTAGACGAGGTGACCGTCCCAATACCCACCAGCGAGCGCGGGTCCGAACGTGCGAGCCGGATTCATCGATGCACCCGTGAGAGGACCTGTTCCCAAGATATCCATCGTAACGGTAAGTCCTATGAACAATCCGCCCCATTTCCCTGTACGTCCATCGACGGCGCTGCCATACACGACGATGGCAAGGAAAAAGGTAAGGATCATCTCGAGGAGAATTCCCGCTCCCATGCTCACATCCGGACTGAGCATCGGCGTACCGAGCTTCACTGCTTCATAGACTGCGGGCTGGACGATGGCTTTTACTGCCATAGCACCTACGACCCCGCCGAGCAATTGTGCAACGATATACGCGATGGCATCCTTGCCATTAATCTTTCCTCCTGCGAGTAAGCCAACGGTGACGGCGGGATTATAATGACCGCCCGAGATATGCCCGAGCGCAGTAATCATGACGACCAGTGCAAGTCCATGCGCGAGGGCAATACCAACGAGGCCGGCATTCATGCAGATGGAGGAAACACCGATAAAGATTAGTGTAAACGTGCCGATAAATTCAGCCGTAAGCCGTTGAGATAATGACATGAAACCTCCATTGTAAAAGTCAAAATAAAAAATGTTCCGAAGGAATGCCTTCGGCACAAAATTAAAAAGTAACCGAACACCCAACACTGGGTATCAAAGCTTCTGAAGCACCTCGTCAGTGTGTCCGTCCACTTTAACCTTTGGAAAGATGTGTGCGACGTTCCCCTTCTCGTCGATGATGAATGTCGTTCGCTCGATGCCCATGTACTTCCTGCCGTACATCGATTTTTCCTTCCAGACATTATACGCTTTGACGACTTCTTTCTGCTCGTCACTGAGCAGTCGAAAAGGGAGATTGTATTTTTCTGTGAACTTCTGGTGCGACTTCACCGAATCTGCACTGATGCCGATAACCTCAGCACCCTTCTTGCGAACGCGTGCAATATTATCCCGGAATGAACACGCCTCTTTCGTGCAGCCGGACGTGTCATCTTTGGGATAGAAGTAAAGAACCACTCTCTTGCCACGAAGCTCTTTCAAGGAGATCTCTTTTCCCTCTGCTGAAGGAAGGGTAAAGTCGGGAGCCTTATCGCCAACGTTTAGAGAAGCCATGATTGATTTGGGATGTCGGATATTCGATCTCGGATTGAAACTCTACGATTTCTGCTCTACGCTTGTCCCGGAATTCAGAACGAGACGAGTGCCTTATTCACTTCATCGTATGGTGGTTCGACACCGGGATTTTCAGTAACCCATGCGTACTTTACGATGCCGGTCTTATCAAGCACAAACACGGCTCTGTTCGATGCTGTTAGTCCTTTGAGACCGGCAAAGTTCTCGACAAGGCCACAATATTGTTTTGAGACATCTCGAGTGTAATCGCTCAGAATAGGAAACGTCAGCTTGTTCGCTTCGGTAAATCCCTTATTGGAAAATGGCGTGTCGACGCTGATCCCGACAACCTGCGCATTCATGCTATTGAGGTTTGCCATTGAATCTCTCAGCGTACACATTTCTTTTGTGCAGGTTCCGGTGAACGCACCGGGGAAAAATGCGAGCACGGTTTTCTTTCCAAGAAATTCACTGAGCGAGCGTTCTTTGCGATCCGTGTCGTAGAGTTTGAAATCAGGGGCTTTGTCGCCAACCTTTAATGCCATAATAGTCTCCTTTGTTTTCGATATTTAGCCATGTGAGGAATGATTGCAGGCAATAACGTCATAGCCTGCTTCATAGAATTGTGGATGAAAAATAGGAAATAGTTGAGTGAAAATCAAGATTCTCAAAAATACACCCCTTACCAAATCGCAGTAGGGCGAGAGTTGTACGGTGGGCAGCTATGCTGGGAGAGCAGTGGAGTCGGCACAGCAAAAAAGAAAAAGCCAGATCAGTGCTTTCTCTGACAGGGCATCGTCAACTACTCGGGAACCGGTTCATCCGAGGTATAACTAATCCTCATGTCGATGAATCGTAGCTCCTTCCTTCTGTGCTTTCCAAAGTTGGAGGGTGTTACTCGATCCTGGCGCAAATTCGGGATGCTGTCGAAGCTCGTCCTGCAACTTGGAGTAGGTAATCGCTGCCGCCGTCGTATCATGTTTTGTCATTTGGAGATCATAGATCTGAGCGAGGGCAGTATGCGCAGTGAGCGTGTTTGGGTGTTTTTCAATGATTGACTGCAGGTACGCGACACCTTCGTTGTGGTGTTTTGTGACTCTAAAGTACCAGCCCATCATCTCCGTTGCCGCAAAGGCATAGTTCTTCTTCGTATCCGGTAAAGCCGGATCGGGGAAGTTTTCAACGACGTACTGGAGCCGTGAAATTTGATTCTCATAGTCCTTGTGGTGTCCGTAGACCGTTGCGAGAGTCAAATTGATGCCGGTAACAAGGATACTCTTGCCAGGTCTATCAAGCGTCTGAGCTATCCGCTCGGCATTCAACAACATCTCTATCGCCTTCGGGTATTGCTTTGCGCCGTCTAGGTAAACTGCGTAAACAAATGAAATCTCCCCCTTTTCCGCGGGATCGTTTGCTATCTTTTCATCTACCAGAAGCTTCTCGCAAAGCGCGAACATATCCTTCCGGTCTGCCTCGTGGTTCTTGATCTTCATCTTGAGGCGTTTGATTTCTTACTGAAACTCCTTGGGATGTTCGGAATCGGAAAAGATACTTGATAGATCACCTGAGAAAGGATTCACATCCCTTTTCTGTTGACTATAACTTAGGACCATCGTTGGGATGACCAATCCAAAGACTACTCTCCATATTGTCATAATGGGTATAATGTCCAGAATGTGTTGCTGTTTTAGTGTGGACATAGTGACAAATACCATTGGAAATATGCAAGTCGATGACGATGTGCGAGACCACGATGCTGACGGTAACGTTGTTTGAGTCGAGAGAAATACCCTTCT